>NZ_JBIUCQ010000006.1:0-229563 GCF_044538495.1 Acinetobacter sp. ABJ_C4_1
TTAATCTACCTTCACAATCAAATTTATTTTAAATTTTAGTAATAAATTTTAATTAGTTTTAGGAAATCACTTAAAGTTTTCTCATATTATGAAAAAAGAATAATTAATTCAATTGTTGAGGCTCTGATTTTTCGAACAAAAAATGTGTCTAGAGTATTTTTTTAGTAAATGTATCATGCTTATATTTCTATATTTTTTCAGTTTTTCTCATTTTATTTATGTTCAATAAAATTTGATGAATTTAAGCAACTTTAAAAATAATGGATTAACTAAGATAAAAGTAGTTCACCCCTCAGTTATAGGTTACCTATTATATACTATTGTTATGTTATACAGTAGCTTTTAATAACAACTGTAAGTAACGAATCACAAACTCAACACATCTAAACATTTTTTTGTGGCACTTTAGATTGACGTATGTCGGCGGCGACAAAATAAAGGGATATTTATATGATAAATAAGTGTAAGTGTCATAGCTTAATTTATTTAAATCGCTAAGATAGAAAACAGAATGATTCATCCTCCTGATGCTACAACCGTAGAATAAGCCCATGAAAGACAAGCCGACATTAACTTATCAATTGCCGACTCAGTCCTGTTGGACGCATACATGGATAAAACCACCTTTTTGTCATCCTGAATTGGGCCATGAAAAAGACACACGTTTTTATAATCAGCAGCCTAGATCGCCTGCACGAGGATCGAAAGAATTATTGCGTTGGTTAGTGACTCGTGAATCTTATACATGGAACGTCGATATTCAGAATGAGTATGAGGTACGTGTTAATACGCCAATTGCTTTACCGCAGAATCGTCCTCATGCAGACTTAGATGATTGGCAAGTTTGGTTTGTAGGTCACGCCACTGTACTCATTCAAATTGGACCATATAACTTTATTACTGACCCAGTCTGGTGTGATTATGCGAGTCCACTGCATGGCCGTGGCCCGCGCCGTGTATGTCCAGCGGGTTTTGCATTGGAACAGTTGCCAACCATTCATGGGGTTTTATTGAGCCATAATCATTACGATCATATGGATTTAGCAACGCTTGAATGGCTACATAAAAAATTCGCTATGCCGATTTATACAGGGCTTGGCAACGGGTTTTATTTGCCTAAAGAGTTCCATGTGATTGAAATGGATTGGTGGCAGGAAATTCCTTATCACGAGTTAAGAATTGTTTATACACCTGCTCAACACGGTTCGGGGCGGGGCTTACGTGACCAAAATAAAGCACTTTGGGGTGGCTTTTCGGTTTTAGCAAAAACAGGACATTGTTTTTTTGCTGGTGACACTGGCTATGCAGGGCACTTCAAACAGATACATGCACGTTATGGCGCACCGCGTGTTGCCTTACTTCCAATCGGAGCTTATGAACCGCGTAAACTAATGAGCTATGTTCATATGAATCCTCAAGATGCAGTTCATGCACATTTAGATTTACAAGCGCATCGGTCTGTTGCGATTCACTATCGAACTTTTCAGTTAACAGATGAAGATCGGGAAGATCCTGAACATGCGTTAGCTCAAGCGATTAAAGCATCATCAAAACTTGCTAATCCTTTTTATTGCATTCGAGAAGGGCATAAATTGACTGTCTAAAACGCTATTATTTTTATATTAAAAAAGCCAGTTCAATTTGAACTGGCTTTTTATTATTTTGACTAAAATTAAGCTAAGTCAAAACGGTCAAGGTTCATAACTTTTGTCCATGCTGCAACAAAGTCTTGAACAAATTTTTCTTTACCGTCGGCTTGAGCATAAACTTCTGCTAATGCACGTAAGATTGAGTTCGAACCAAAGACTAAATCATTACGTGTTGCAGTAAATTTGACTGCACCTGTCTTACGGTCTTTGCCTTCAAATACTTCACTTGTTGAATCAACAGGTGCCCATACATTCGACATGTCGAGTAAGTTCGTAAAGAAATCTGTGCTGAGTACACCAACTTGCTGAGTGAATACACCATGTTGTGATCCATCCCAATTGGTGCCCAGTACACGTAAACCACCAATTAATGCAGTTAACTCTGGTGCAGTCAAAGTCAGTTGTTGGGCTTTATCAATCAATAAGATTTCAGCTGGTGTGTTAATACCTTCTTTCTTCCAGTTTCTAAAGCCATCAGCAGCGCCGAGTAGTAATTGGAAAGTTTCGATATCAGTTTGACTTTGTAATGCATCAACGCGACCAGAAGCAAATGGAACGCTAACGTTAAAACCTGCCGCTTGAGCAGCTTGCTCTACACCAACGTTACCTGCAAGCACAATTAAGTCAGCCAATGACAATTGAGTTGATGGTTTGAGTTCTTCAATTTTAGTTAAAGTCTCAACAGCTTTTTTATTGACTTCCCAACCACGTTGAGGAGCTAAAGCAATACGTGCACCGTTTGCACCACCGCGTTTGTCTCCACCACGGAATGTTGATGCTGATGCCCAACCAAGAGAAACTAACTCTCCAGCAGATAATCCTAATGCAGCGATTTTTGCTTTTGCATCAGCAATGCTTGCAGCAGATGGAATAGCGCTGGCAGCAGGTAATGGGTCTTGCCAAATTAAATCTTCAGCAGGGACTTCAGGACCTAAATAACGCGCTTTGGGACCCATATCGCGGTGAGTTAATTTGAACCATGCACGAGCAAAAGCATTTGCAAACGCTTGAGGGTCGTCATGGAAGCGACGAGAGATCTTTTCAAACTCAGGATCAAAACGTAAGGTCAAATCTGTAGTCAGCATTGTTGGCTTACGTTTAACTGATGGGTCGAAAGGATCAGGAATGATTGCCTCAGCATCTGCTGCGACCCATTGAATTGCACCAGCAGGTGAACGCTCTTGTACCCACTCGTATTTGAATAGGTTTTCAAAGAAGTGATTGCTCCATTGTGTTGGAGTTTGTGACCAAATCACTTCTAAACCTGAAGTAATTGCATCTTTACCAACACCTGTACCAAAGCTATTTGACCAGCCAAAGCCCATTTGCTCAATTGGTGCTCCTTCTGGATCAGCATGAACATGATCAGCAGAGGCTGCCCCATGGGTTTTACCTAAAGTATGACCACCTGCAATCAAGGCAACAATTTCTTCATCATCCATTGCCATGTTGCCAAAAGTCGCACGAATAAACGGTGCAGCTGATCTTGGGTCACCACTGGCTTCTGGACCTTCAGGGTTTACATAAATTAGGCCCATTTCGGTTGCAGCAAGATTACTGCCTGCCAAAGCTTCAGAGTTACGATGAGCTAACCATTCTTTTTCATCGCCCCAGTTTACATCGTTGTCTGGTTCCCACACATCTTCACGACCAGCACCAAAACCAAAGGTACGGAAGCCAGAAGACTCAAGTGCAATATTTCCGGCAAGAATAAATAAATCTGCCCATGATATTTTTTGACCGTATTTTTGTTTAACTGGCCATAATAAACGACGAGCTTTATCTAAACTTGCATTGTCAGGCCAGCTATTTAAAGGGGCAAAACGTTGTTGACCACGACCCGCACCACCACGGCCATCACCCATACGATAAGTACCGGCAGCATGCCATGCTAAACGAATAAATAAACCTGTGTAACTTCCCCAATCGGCTGGCCACCAATCTTGAGAATCGGTTAATACATTTTTGATATCGGCTTTGAGTGCGTAGTAGTCAATTTTTTTAAATTCTTCGCGGTAATTAAAATCTTTACCAAGTGGGTTAGAGCGTTCCGAGTGTTGATTGAGCAAGTCAACGCGTAATTGATTTGGCCACCAGTGCAAATTAGTCGTGCCACCACCGACTGTGACTTGCGGTTTTGAGTTATGACCTGAAAAAGGACATTTTGATTCGTTTGACATGATTATATTCTCTCTGGGTAATATTTATTTGAGCTCTTAATGGAACCGAAGGCTCATTTTCCTGGACTTCTGGGTTAAAAAAATGATGCATATCGAATAAAGGAATGAGAGAACAAGTGGTGAGATAAACCGTTTTAAAATTTTTCACTGTTATGTCAGCTCATCATTTTTACTCAACAATACATGAGTTTCCTTTGTTTATTATTCCTCCAATTTACTGCATGAAGGCTAAAAAACAAGAGGGAAAATGGTTCGACTTTTGCAAATAATGATGCACGGCATGAGCTCCTTAATCATTGAAACATCGCAATATCTTTCAATTTCGTTCTTTAAATATACTAGAATCTGATTGTTTATTTTTCAAATGGATTAAATTGTCCATATTAATAGATAAAACCGATTTTAACGGTGAAGTAAAATTGTTGAGTACGGTAAATGTGAATCTGAAAATAAAAGAGAAAATCTAAAAAATAGTTCAATAAAAAAGGAGAGTTAAAACTCTCCTTTTAAAGTATTTATACGGTGACAAGACGGTTAGATTTAACCATATCGGCTAAACCATGCGTTTTAAAGTAGTACTCAAGCCAGCTTTTTACAATAAGCGGGTTATTCATTTTCATGACATCATCAAGTAACTTTTGGGCATCTGTCATTGGTACATGACAAATTGCTTTACGCACACGTAAGATGTTGCTTGAACTCATAGAAAGGGTATTAAAGCCCATTGCCATCAGTAAGATTGCGGATAATGGGTCACCTGCCATCTCACCACAAATACTTACCGGTTTTTGGTATTTGTGACATTCCTTCACCAGTCGGGTCAAGGCACGTAAAATGGATGGATGGAAGTGTGAATATACACTGGCAACATGCGGGTTATTACGGTCCACTGCAAGTAAGTATTGCGTTAAATCATTTGAACCAACCGAGAAGAAATCGACAAGCTCTGCAAACTCATCAATTTGTAGCAGTACACTTGGTACCTCTACCATAATCCCGATTTTTGGTTTAGTGATTTTAACTTGCTCTTCTTCTTGCACAGCTATCCAGTCACGCTCAAGTAAATAAAGCACTTCTTCGACTTCACTGACTGTTGTCACCATTGGCAACAGAATATGCAAGTTATTTAAACCAATACTGGCTTTGAGCATTGCACGGATTTGTGCCGAGAAAATCTCTGGATGATCGAGCGTAAAACGAATACCACGCCATCCTAACGCCGAGTTTTCTTCTTCAATACTGAAGTATGGTAAGTCTTTATCGGCACCAATATCGAGAGTTCGCATCACCACTGGTTTATTGGCAAAGTGGCTCAACTGTTGACGATAGATAGCACGTTGTTCTTCTTCACCTGGGAAACGTTCCCGCAACATGAATGGAATTTCACTTCGATATAGGCCCACACCTTGCGCGCCGCGTTGTACGCCGCGAACAACATCAATCATGAGACCTGTATTTACAAAAAGTTGAACTGATACTCCATCTGGAGTAATCGCTTCTTTGGTCTCATATTGTTTGAGATCTTTTGCGATTTGCTCATCTTCTTTTTGAATTTCTTTATAGCGTTGACGTAAACGACGTGGAGGGTTTACAAAAACACGGCCCTGATACGCATCCACAATCATTTCTGCATCATCAAGCGTGTTAACAGGTAACTCAGTTACACCAACCACTGTTGGAATTCCCAATGCACGTGCCACGATCACCATATGTGAATTGGCTGCACCTTCTGAGGTTACAATGGCTGCAATATTATCTACTGGTAACTCCACGAGCGCAGCAGTACTAATTTCTTCACCAATTAAAATACTGTCTGGGCTGAGTTCACGGTGGCTTGAATCTTCTTCTTGCAAAGAAGCTAAAATACGACGTCCTAAATCTTTAAGGTCGGAAACGCGTTCGCGAAGATAGTCATCTTCCATTTGCGCAAATAGGGCAGTGTGCTTTTCAATCACACGGCGTACAGCACCTTGCGCCCAATGACCATCACGAATCAGATCTTTAATTTCTGCAGGTAATGCATTTTCATCTAGCATTCTTAAGAAAACACTAAATAAAGCGCGTTCTTCTGCCATGAGTGAATCATGCATTTTTTCGTCTAAAGAACGAATCTCTGAACGAACTGATGAGATCGCTTGATCTAGAAGACGAAGTTCATGGCTAATATCTTCTGCTTCACGGTCAGGTACTGCACCCAAATCGGCAGGTGGATATAAAATAATAGCGCGACCTAACGCAACACCACCTGCACCTGAAGCACCTTGGAAGGTTTTATAGGCAGGCCCATTACTTGGCTTACGAAATACATCGATATTGCCAACCGCGTGAGCATGCGCAATTACCCCAGAAAGCTGAGCACAGAGCGTAACTAAAAAGGATTCGGCTGCTTCGCTAAAGTCTTGAGGAAGTCTATTTTGGACAACTAAAACGCCCATAACCTTACGACGGTACATGACAGGTACGCCGAGGAATGAGTTATAAATTTCTTCGCCCGTTTCAGGTAAATACAAGAAGCGCTCGTGCTTTGGTGCATTGTCAAGGTTGACAATTTCTTCACGTTGCCCAACCAGACCGACCAAGCCTTCACCTAACTGCAATGAGACATGACCAACTGATTCTGGATTTAAGCCTTTTGAGGCCATCAAGACATAACGCTGGTTGCGTTCATCGAGTAAATAAATAGAGCAAACATCCACTTTCATGGCCTCAGCAACCTGATTGACCATAATGTCTAACGATTCATGCAAACTCACGGACGCATTAATCTCTTGGACAATGCGTCTTAGAGTGTCGAGTTGCATGTTTGACATGGATGTATACTCCAGTATTTTTTAGACTATGAATGTATTTATAACAGCACTTTTAATAAAAATCATTTGCTAGATAAATGATTTTTAGGGTAATTGTTGCAACGGCAACTGTGTACACAACTCCACCATGGCTTTCCGGTAAACATCACGCTTGAAGTTCACCACTTGACCAAGAGGATACCAATAGCTAACCCACTGCCATTCATCGAATTCGGGTGGGTCTGAGAGGTTTAACTGAATATTTTTTGCAGGCGCAGTTAACTTCAGTAAAAACCATTTTTGTTTCTGTCCGATACATACGGGGTCAGAGTCTGACCGAATGTACCGATGTGGCAAACGATAACGCAGCCATCCCTTGGTTTGCGCAATAATCTGGACATGTTCGGGCAATAAGCCGATTTCTTCTCTCAGTTCTCGAAAAAGTGCCTGTTCAGGGGTTTCTCCAAACTGGATGCCTCCTTGTGGAAATTGCCAAGCATTGTGACCAATGCGCTTTGCCCATAAAACCTGTCCATCATCGTTTGCCAAAATGATCCCGACATTGGGTCGGAAACCTTCTGAGTCGATCATTTGGCTACCTAAATATTTATCTATATCGTTGACTTTAATCGCGGGGACAAACACTTTTTTATGTCCAGCTCGAAAAGATCAAAGTAAAATGTTTAAATTGCTACGATCTTAACGAATTTCTATCGACTAGCGGAGATAGATTTACATTTTTTTTCTTAAATTTCAGTTTAAACGAGAATTTTCATGAAACTGGCGTTGTTTGATTTAGACCATACCTTGTTAAATACCGATTCAGACCACTCGTGGGGTGAATTTTTAGTCAACGAAGGTTTGGTTGATCCGGTTCATCATCGTCAGATGAATGATAAATTTTATGAAGATTACAAAGCTGGCCAACTTGACCCATATGCTTATAATGAATTCGTTTTCGGTTTCTTAACAAAGCATGACAATAACTACTTAACAGAGCTTCACCAATTGTTCATGCAAAAAGTGATTCGTCCACAAATGCGCCCTAAAGGTTTCGATGCGATTAAGAAACATCAAGACTTAGGTCATACCATTGTGGGTATTACGGCAACAAGTGATTTTATTACCGCGCCAATTTTCCGTGAATTTGGTATTACTGAAATTTTAGCGACCAATGCCGAAGTGGCTGATGGAAAATATACGGGTAAAGTTGCGGGCTTGGCATGTTATCAAAAAGGTAAACTTGCACGTCTTGATGACTGGTTAGCTGGACGTAGCGTCTCTGAGTCTTGGGCGTATTCAGATTCAATCAATGACCGTTTTTTACTTGAATATGCAACGCATGCGATTGCGGTAAATCCTGATGATCGTCTTGAAAAGTTAGCTCAAGAGCACAACTGGGAAATTCAGGACTGGTCGATTTAAGATTATAGAGTTGGAAGAGCTATGTATTAGATAAGCTCTTTCAGCTCTTAATTCATTATATTTAAATTATTTTTTATATTTCTTGAAAATTCTAATCCAAAAATAAATATTGATAAGTTCAATAAAAATAAATTTTAAAAATGAGGTAATAATGTCAAAAACACCACAGATTAAATTACCAAAACAACTTTGGAATGATCAAAGTGTTGATTTAACACGCCATCGCTATCAGGGAAAATTACTGAGTAAAAGTGAAGGCTTTAAATTAGGTAAAGCTCAACGTAAAAAAGTACCGCGTGAACAGTTATCAAAGCTTTCTGAACGACCACAAGGTACAACTGCTTTAACGATCTATGATTGGAGTAATCAAGGACGGTTAGAGAAACTCAAACCGATTCGTGCAAAACGGATGAGTGTTTCACCATTTACATTTTATCGTGGCATGCCTTCTTTGATGCTATTTGACCAAGCATGGGAGCAGGTAAATACAGGTTTATTTCAACAAATTTGTGGTGATTGTCATTTAAGTAATTTTGGTGGTTTTGCAAGTCCAGAACGTAACCTGTTATTTGGAATTAATGATTTTGATGAAACTTTAGTTGCCCCGTTTGAATGGGATGTAAAACGTTTAGCAACCAGTTTTGTGATTGCGGCACGTGATATTAATCTTGCAGATAAAGTAGGTTTAAGAGCAATTAAAATAATGCTGAGTAGTTATCGTCAGCACTTATTAGAAAGTGCGAAACTTTCACCACTACAAGTTTGGTATGAAAAAATTGATGCCATTACCTTATTAGAAAATACTGAATGCCGGAAACTCAGAAAGAAAAGCGAAAAGGATATTAATTCAGCGCAGAAAAAAACGGTGTATTCTGTTTTGCCAAAGCTTACACAGCAAGACCAAGTTACAGGTTTACGTCATTTTGTAGATGATGCGCCGTTATTATGGCATCCAAGTGCAGATGAAGCATTTAGTAAAGATGTTGATGTATTCTTTCAACAATACCGTGACTCTTTGAAATATGATCGCCAAGTCCTTTTTGATCGTTATCAATGTACAGATGTGGCTTTTAAAGTGGTGGGTATTGGAAGTGTTGGTACACGATCAGCCATAGCATTATTTCAAGATGCAGATCGGGAACCGTTAATTTTACAAATGAAAGAAGCGAATCCATCAATTCTTAGTCCGTTATTTGTAGAAAAAGTAAATCACGAAGGGGAACGTGTGATACATGGCCAGCAACTGATGCAGGCCGCAAGTGATATATTTCTTGGATTTTCTTCAATATCGAATCAACATTTTCATGTCCGTCAGTTACGTGATATGAAAATCTCTTTTAATCTTAATGATATGGATGAGCAGTATTTCTATAAGTATGCTGAAGATTGTGGCTTGGCTTTAGCGCATGCCCATGCAAAATCTGGAAATGCAGATGTACTTATGGGATATCTTGGAGAGGGCGATACGATTGTAGACGTATTACAAACGTATGCAGAAGAATATGCAGAGCGCAATTTAAACGATTATCAACAATTTATGAATGAAGTTGCAGAGGGTAAAATTCCACTCGCTGGAGATGATGCGCTTTAAGAATAAGTATGCTGTTACAGATGACATGAAATAATTCGAAAGGTTAGAGAAAAAATGTTTAATAAAATTATGTCTGGTTTGGGTCTTCAAGGCGTAACGGTAGAAACCGTTTTACACAATCCAAACTTGCAAGCAGGTGAGACACTGCATGGGGAAATTAGCTTCAAAGGGGGATCATCTGATAAAGAGATTAATGGTCTTTATTTGAAGTTGATGACAATGGCAGAAGTTGAATCTGGTGACCATGAGTTTAATCAACCTTTGGTCTTACAAGAGTGGTTAGTAAATTCTCGTTTTTTATTGCCTGCACATCAAGCTTATTCTTTCCCTTTCAGTATTCAATTACCATTTGAGACACCGATTACCGAAGTCGCTTGTCGAAGAAATGGTACACGTGTTTGGATTCAAACTCATATGGATGTTGATTGGGGATTAGATGCAACTGATCGTGATTATTTAAAAGTACTGCCAATTCCCGCTATGCAAATGTTTTTACAGGCCATGCAGCGATGTAGCTTTATTTTATCAACAGTTGATGTAGAAAAAGGTCAACTTACTGCACGAAATTTTAGATCAACAATTGGTTGTTACCAAGAACTTGAATTTGTCCCTTCACGTATGTTTAGTGGGTTTAATGAGGTTGAAGTCTCTTTCGTTGCAGAACCTAATCAAACTCACGTTATGCTTGAAGTTGACCGTCATTTTCGATCAGATCAACTATTAACGATGACCATTCCACATCATATGCTTGATGAAAACCAAATGGTGCAACAAATTCGAAGCCTATTGCAGCTTTGATAAATTAAATTATGTGCATCAAATGAGAGTTTTTTATCAACTTGAAATGAGCCTTATATTTAAATCGCTTTTGCTGCATTGAGAGTAAGGGCGATTTAAAGCGGTCGTGATGATTTGTGGAGGATATGATGGATAATCAGAATGAGACCGAAGAAAAGAAGACTCGTAAAGGTAATCTTCTTGAAGAATTTGGTGGACAACTGATTGACGGTTTCATCACACTCATTGGTGAACTCTTCATTTACATTATTTTTTTATTATTTTCAGGTACTTTACTCGGTATTATCTTTGCCGCTATCTTCTTTGGTTGGGGCGTATTATTTTTACTACTACCTTTCGCTGTTCTGATTTATATTCTTCTTAAAAAATATAGTCATTAATAGCGTTATTCTTGCATCATTTTAATCAACTCTTGCATAGCTCTAGATTGTGTACGTGCAGGGTGCCATACCATACCTAATTGGCGATTCATCTCGACATCTAAATCAAGCTGTTGCATATCTTGATTCAGCAAGGTTTTTGGTAAAACTGACCAACCTAAACCAATCGACACCAACATGCGAATAGACTCAAGAGGGTTATTACTCATGGTGATTTTTGGTTTAAGCCCTTGTTTTTCGAACTCAGCCAAAGTGATTTGAGCTGTATAAGTCTGTGCGGCAGGCAATAAGCTTGGGTATTCGATTAAGTCTTGTAAGGTCAAATTCTTTTTTTGAGCCAATGGATGAAATGGAGCAGCTACAAAAACTAAAGGATCATTCCAGATGGTAATGTAGTTAAGACGCTCATCTCCTGAAGGAGGAAGCGTTAAAAATGCAAGCTCTAAATCACCAGCAAGGACCTGTTCATGCGCTTGTTCTGAATCAACAAAATGCACGTCAAGCGTAACTTGTTGAAACTGCTGAACAAAATGCTTAAGTGGGGCAGGCAAGTGATGCAGCCCGATGTGATGGCTCGTCCCGATTTTTAAACGGCCTTGTATTTGCGTTTGTTCATGACTCAGTGTGTGGTGAATATCTTTAAGTTCATTTAACCAGTTTTTGACTTTTGGCAATAATGAATGTGCAGCATGAGTGGCTTGAACCCCACGTCCTGCCGACTCAAATAGCTTTACGCCGAAATATTCTTCGAGACTATGAATACGTTTGGTGACAGCAGGCTGGGTAATAAAGAGTTGATCTGCAGCCACAGAGATAGACCCTGTTTCCATAACTTTTACAAAAGCTTCAAAGGCTGCAAGATTCATAATACAACTCTACTTGGGATAGAAAAATCGAGAGAGGCTAAAGTCGCCAAGCCAAAATCGTATCATGCTTGCAGCTAAACGTTCTATAAACTTGTGATTTGGCGTATTAATCTTAACCTAAGCAGTTGTCTCTTTTTCGTTTAAGGCTGAAATACGACGGTCTTTTGCTGCCCATACTTTTTCATGAAAGAAAAATGCAAATGCTTGTACGGTTGGTTCTAACATACTTAAGGTTAAAGCCATCCAAATGTTACCTGTTACAAAGTATGCAACTAGCATTGCTACCGTAATATGCATAATGTAGTAACTTAAGGTTTTCTTTAATGTACGTTGGTTTTTTACAACGAATTTTTGAATATTAGCCATCATCATTCTCTCTACCTATATTTGATATTTTTAGTATAGAGATGAGAGTATAAGATTAAAAATGGATTATGCAAATGATAATCATTAATAAATCCGATTTATATATTTTGTGTGATATTAATAAATACGGGAATGATTCCTAAAAGTTTTCTAATTTATAAAAATGATAAATTAGATTTATGTGAAACTCTGGCTATAATCGAAGAAAGATTAGAATTACCCAGTCCAATGGAGCAAGACGACATGGCAGGCAAAACTTTATATGACAAATTGTGGGATGACCACGTAGTTACAGAGCGTGATGATGGTTCGTGCTTACTTTATATCGACCGTCATTTATTGCATGAAGTAACGAGTCCACAAGCATTTGAAGGTTTGCAACTTGCTGGTCGTCAACCATGGCGTTTAAGTGCAAACGTGGCTACACCAGACCATAACGTTCCAACCTCTAAAAAAGAGCGAGATCAGGGCATTGCAGGTATTGAAGATGATACGTCTCGTATTCAAGTTCAAACTTTAGATGATAACTGTAAGGCTTTTAATATTGTTGAATTTGGTATTAATGACATTCGCCAAGGTATTGTGCATGTTGTTGGTCCTGAACAAGGCTTAACTTTGCCGGGCATGACGGTGGTATGCGGTGACTCGCATACAGCAACTCATGGTGCTTTTGGTTGTTTGGCGCATGGTATTGGGACATCTGAAGTTGAACACGTTTTAGCGACGCAATGTTTGATTCAGAAAAAATCAAAAAATATGTTGGTTCGTGTTGATGGCGTTTTAGGTAAGGGCGTAACACCAAAAGATGTCGTGTTGGCGATTATCGGTAAAATCGGTACCGCAGGTGGTACGGGTTACGCAATTGAGTTCGGTGGCCAAGTTTTCCGTGATATGTCGATTGAAGGACGTATGACGGTATGTAACATGGCGATTGAAGCGGGTGCTCGTGTGGGTATGGTTGCAGTTGATGATAAGACTATCGAATACGTAAAAGGCCGTAGCTACGCACCAAAAGGTGAGCAGTGGGAACAAGCGGTTGCTTACTGGAATACTTTACATTCAGACGATGATGCTGTTTTTGATGCAGTTGTTGAATTAAATGGCGCAGAGATTGAACCACAAGTATCTTGGGGTACTTCACCTGAGATGGTGATTCCAGTGTCGAAAGCTGTACCAACCTTAGAACAAGCCAAAGATGACGTACAACGCAGTGACTGGACGCGTGCTTATCAATATATGGGTTTAAATGCAGGTCAAGCATTGGGTGATATTCAACTTGATCGTGTGTTTATTGGTTCTTGTACTAACTCACGTATTGAAGATATCCGTGCTGCTGCTGAAGTAGTTAAAGGCCGTAAAGTGGCATCTAGCATTAAACAAGCGATGATTGTTCCGGGTTCTGGTTTAGTTAAGCAGCAAGCAGAAAAAGAAGGTTTGGATAAAATTTTCTTGGAAGCTGGCTTTGAATGGCGTGAACCGGGTTGTTCAATGTGTTTAGCAATGAACGCAGACAAATTACAACCAGGCGAACACTGTGCATCGACATCAAACCGTAACTTTGAAGGTCGTCAAGGTAATGGTGGTCGTACTCACTTGGTCAGTCCGGCAATGGCAGCTGCTGCTGCAATCGCAGGTCATTTTGTTGACGTTCGTTCATTTTAATTCGGTCTGGAGCAAACCATGAAAGCTTATACAGTTGAACAAGGTATCGTTGCACCATTAGATCGTGCCAATGTCGATACAGATTTAATTATTCCAAAACAGTTTTTAAAATCGATTAAACGTACTGGGTTTGGCGACAACTTATTTGATGAACTTCGTTATTTAGATGAAGGTTACCCAGGCCAAGATAACTCGGTACGTCCAAAAAATCCGGACTTTGTTTTGAATCAGCCACGTTATCAAGGCGCAACAGTTTTAATTGCTCGTACTAACTTTGGTTGTGGTTCAAGTCGTGAGCATGCACCTTGGGCATTAAATGAATATGGTTTCCGTACCGTTATTGCACCAAGCTTTGCTGATATCTTCTTTAATAACTGTTTTAAAAATGGCATGTTACCAGTCATTTTGCCTGAGAACATTGTTGACCAGTTATTTAAAGAATGTGCTGTAAATGAAGGATATCAATTAACTATTGATTTAGCTGCGCAAGAAGTTCGTACACCAACTGGCGAAGCGTTTAAATTCGAGGTAGATCCATTTCGTAAGCATTGCTTGTTAAATGGCTTGGACGATATTGGTTTAACGCTTCAAAATGCGGACGCAATTCGCGCTTATGAAGAAAAAACTAAACAGGTTCGTCCTTGGGTATTCCAAGAGATAAATTAACCTTTTGGTACATTTTAAACATAGTCATGGCGTCGTGTTCAAACTCTTGCTAACATGCTAAAGCATAACAACAGCTTAAAATTATGCACTAGATGAGGATTGGGCTTGAACAATGAAGAGGAACGTTACTCATAGCTTTTTGTTGGGCCTGTGCGCAATAACACTGAGTGCTTGTCAGAGCACTCATAATGTAGTGGATACTGTTCGTATTAAGCAGGCTGAACAAGAAAATTTGGGGCAAAATGCAGCAATATATTGTTCGGGCGCAAAAAGTTGCGAATTTGAACGGCTAAATGATATTACTGTTGTTGATGCACAGACACGCAGAATTAGTAATCAGGCAATTCATCAAGGAATTGTAAGATTAAATGGTTCGGTGTTGAGTCAAAGCAATAGCTTGTATCTATCTGTGCCTGCGAAACAATATGAAGTGGTGATTCGTTACTATCCGATTTCTCCAGATCGGGCAGAAACGATCCATGTTATTCACCAATTCAAAGCTAATCACCGCTATATGTTTAAAATGTACCGAGACAAATCTAACCGTTCGGGTAGTTTGCTGAATGTTTCTGTACCAGATCCATTATGTGTTGACTTAGAGCAGGATGGGCGTGTAATTCGCCGTTTTTGTCGACCATTTGATGTAACCACAGGACTCGGTGAATTTCTCGAACAGAAAAAACTAACACCACGACAGTCATAACGCTGTCTTGTCTTTGAAAATGGAAAACTTCATGTCTAAACAGATTTTAATTTTGGCTGGTGATGGAATTGGTCCTGAAATTGTTGGGGCAGCAGAAAAAGTATTAAATAAAGTAAATGAAAAATTTAATTTGTCGTTGACTTGGGAAC
This sequence comes from Acinetobacter sp. ABJ_C4_1, assembly GCF_044538495.1. Lineage (NCBI taxonomy): Bacteria > Pseudomonadati > Pseudomonadota > Gammaproteobacteria > Moraxellales > Moraxellaceae > Acinetobacter > Acinetobacter sp. ABJ_C4_1. The sequence goes on from NZ_JBIUCQ010000006.1 coordinate 15,225, forward strand.
ATGGCCTATTGGGTGGTGCAGCGATTGATGCTCATGGTGAACCGTACCCAGCTGTAACAAGCGAGCAAGCAAAGAAAGCTGATGCCATTTTATTAGGTGCCGTTGGTGGACCAAAATGGGATACCATTGAACGCTCTATTCGCCCTGAACGTGGTCTTTTAAAAATTCGTAGTGAACTTAACTTGTTTGCTAACTTGCGCCCAGCGATTTTATACCCACAATTAGCCGATGCTTCTAGCTTAAAGCCTGAGATTGTTGCTGGTTTAGATATTTTAATTGTTCGTGAATTAACTGGTGGTATCTACTTTGGTCAACCACGTGGTATTCGTGAACTCGAAAATGGTGAAAAACAAGGCTATAACACTGACGTTTATTCTGAAAGTGAAATTAAACGCATTGCAAAAGTGGCTTTTGAACTTGCAGGATTACGTGGCGGTAAAGTGTGTTCTGTAGATAAAGCAAACGTTTTAGAAGTGACAGAGCTTTGGAAGCAAACGGTTACTGACTTACAGCAAGCGAACTATCCAAATATTCAGCTTTCACATATGTATGTGGACAATGCTGCAATGCAACTTGTACGTGCACCTAAACAGTTTGACGTAATCGTTACAGGCAACTTGTTTGGCGATATCTTGTCTGATGAAGCAGCAATGCTTACAGGCTCAATTGGTATGTTGCCATCAGCTTCTTTGGATGAAAGCGGTAAAGGCATGTATGAACCTTGTCATGGTTCGGCGCCTGATATTGCAGGTCAAAATGTGGCAAACCCATTAGCAACCATTCTTTCTGTTGCAATGATGCTTCGTTATACCTTCCGTGAAGAAGCTGCTGCTAAAGCAATTGAAGATGCAGTAGGACAAGTACTTGATCAAGGTTTCCGTACAGCCGATATTATGTCTGAAGGCATGACTAAAGTAGGTACAGCCGAGATGGGTGCAGCAGTTGTTGCTGCTCTTGCTTAATCGCTACTTTGGTAAAAAACGCAGCTTGAAGCTGCGTTTTTTATTGTCGAAAGGTTTTAACAGGCTTTGCCCTGATATTGGATTGATTCAGCAATGTCATTTTTAAGCTGAAAAATAACTTTGCAACTAAAATTAACATCGTAAGAATTGCTTCCTAAAGACCCCGATTGAATAGGGACTGGATTACCACCCATCTCTACATTACTCACCATAGGAATGGGAATACTTAATGGCCGTAAAATTGTGTATATGAGTTGATTTGGTGTTTTTTGTGGAACATGAGCAATTTGAAAACCAAGACCACGCAAGTTTATTTCTTGCTGAATGACGGTCGATGATTTGCCCAGAAAGCCTTTTAAATATTCCTGTAAGTCGACAGATTGGCGTGGGACATTTGCACAACCGTTAAAATGAATAAGTATTACTGAGAGTAAGCTTATTCGACATAAGGTCTGTATATTCATTTTTCTCTCTATCACATTATATTTATTATTAGATAACGGTAGGTTGGATTGCCTAGCTTGTAAAGAAAAAAAGGAAGTTTATGATAAATGGAGAATGAGTTTATCTAGGGATTCATACTCATATCCAAAAGGCTTTATAATTATTTTTCAAAAAACTTAAGGAAAACATGATGAAAAAAATACTTTTAGCATTTTTATGCAGCTTTGGAGTAACAGCGGTATATGCCGATAATTGTGACACTACTCGTAATACTTATGATGATATTTACTGTACAAATAAAATCTATGCGAGTGCTGATGCGGATCTGAATAAAAACTATCAGGCATTAAGAGCAAAATTGAATACGGCGCAAAAAAATACGCTTAAGAAGTCTCAACTTGCTTGGATACGTCAACGTGATGCTGAATGTACAGATTCAAATAGAAATAGTGTAGACGTGCAATGTCGTTTACAGACAACGCAAGAAAGAAACCATTGGCTGCAAGAAAGATTGCGTGAATGCCAAACAGTTGGATGTAAAACCAGTCGATTAAGTGAATAAATAACGCAATAAAAAAGCCACTTCATGATGTGGCTTTTTTGCATTCACTAATTAGCGAGCACGGTACGTAATACGACCTTTAGTTAAGTCATATGGAGTCATTTCGACTTTCACACTGTCGCCAGTAAGAATACGGATATAGTGTTTACGCATTTTACCAGAAATGTGTGCAATAACTTCGTGACCGTTTTCAAGACGTACACGGAACATCGTATTAGGAAGCGTTTCGGTGACAACGCCTTCGAACTCAATGAGTTCCTCTTTATTGGCCATAGCCTACCTGATGATCAAATTGGAAAGGCGCAAATTATAGTCAATTTATTTAAAAAAAACAAGATAGACATCTTCTTGTTAAAGCATCTGGTTAAACTATGACTAGTAAAAAAAGATGTAATTTTTTTCACAAAACAACTCTAATTCTGTTGTCAGTTTGGTCAATCAACGCTAATCTAAAATCATAGTTATTAGGGACTGTTCATGAAAAAAGAGTCAACAGCTCCTAAGTATCAATGAAGTATCTACATGGAAGGGCACTGCGTGGGTCAGCTAACAGATGCATCAGTTGTATTACGTTTTGGCTATCAAGCAATTCGTCGTGCAGGATTGCCAACAGAAGAAATATTAACTAAAGCGGGAGTCGCTTTAAATCAGGTCGATACTAATGCACGTACTCCGTTAAGTGCACAGTATGCCTTTTGGACTGCAGCTCAGGAAGTCAGTAATGATCCAGACATCGGTTTGCATTTAGGTGAACATTTGCCTTTATACCGTGGTCAGGTGATTGAACATTTATTCATTAGTAGTGAGACCTTTGGTGAAGGGCTTAAGCGAGCTTTGGCTTACCAACGTCTAATTAGTGATGCATTCGATGCGAAACTAGTGGTTGAAGATGGACGCTGCTATTTGACTAATGGTGAGCAAGTGGGAGCCGACAATCTTGTAAATCGTCATTTTTCAGAATGTGCGATTTCTGGTGTGCTTCGATTCTTCAAATTTATTACTGAAGGGCAGTTTCATCCTATCTTCATCGATTTTAACTTTAGTGAAGGTGCTTCGGAGGACGAATATTTCCGAGTTTATGGCTGTCCGGTAAGTTTAGGGCAAAAAGAAACAAGACTATATTTTGACCCTGCCATTTTAGACTTCCAGCTTTGGCAAGCAGAGCCTGAACTATTGCAATTGCATGAGCAGCTCGCAATTGAAAAGTTACAAGAACTTGCTCGTTATGATTTAGTGGGTGAAGTTCGTCGTGCGATTGGTTCGACACTTGAAAGTGGAGAAACCACGCTAGAAACTGTAGCAGCTCAATTAAATATTACACCGCGCCGTTTACGGACACAGTTAAGCGAAGCAAATACTAGTTTCCAGCAAATACTTTCTGACTATCGCTGTCGTTTGGCTAAAAAACTTTTGGCAAATACCAGTGAGAGCGTGGAACGTATTGTGTATTTAACGGGTTTCTCTGAACCAAGTACGTTCTATCGTGCGTTTAAACGATGGACCAATGAAACACCAGTTGAGTACCGTAAGCGTAAACAACACCGTTAATAAAAATGGGTTAAGCCTACTCAGGTAGGTTTAACCAATGTGGCCCAAGTGGTGGCTGTGGCAAGTCAAATTGCTCAGGGTAATAACATTGAATAAAGTAGAGACCATCAGGTGGAGCAGTGACACCTGCAGCTTTACGATCTTGTGCCGCAAACATCGCATCGATATGGTCTATTTCATACATACCTTGACCAATTTCGAGTAAGCATCCAACAATATTACGCACCATATGGTGTAAAAAACCATCTGCTTGAATATCTAAGACCAAGTAGCGGCCATGTTCAAATAGACGGCAATGCGTTACATGTCGTACAGGCTTATTGGACTGGCATGCTGCTGCGCGGAAGGTTTCAAAGTTATGTGTTCCTTCAAATTTGCTGGCAGCTTTAATCATCTTTTGCACATCTAGCTGTTGGTAAATGTGCGTGACCTGTTTATGTAAGAGGGCTGGGCGACAAGGAGCGTTATAAATAACATAGCGGTAACGTCGAGCCGTCGCCTTAAAGCGTGCATGAAAGTTTTCATCCATCAGTTTAATCCACTGAATGGAAATATCTTTAGGTAACTGGCTATTTGCTCCTCTCAACCATCCCATTTCTGGACGAATGGCGTTCGTATCGAAGTGTGCCACCATATTCGTTGCATGTACTCCCGCATCTGTTCGGCCCGCACCGTGAAGTGCAATAGGTTCATCTGCGATTTTGCTGAGTACACGCTCAATGGTTTCCTGAACGCTGGCAACGCCTGGCTGTTGTGTTTGCCATCCTCGATATTGAACTCCGCTAAACTCAATACCGACCGCATAACGTTGCATAGCTTTACCTCTATTTAATGCAAATTTTCATTCCAATGGCTGAGCCATTGTTCTGGGGTTGGGTATTTTAAATAGATTTGAAGTGCTTTTGCATAAAGATCTGCATGACTATGCGCATCATTAATGACAATTTTTGCAGTTTTGGCCCAAGCACTAATTGCATAACGTTGATCAATGCCGCCAAAGGTCACCTGTGTCGCCAAGATTGGAACACAACCATGAGCATACAGTTCATCTAAGGTTGCCAATAGTTCAGGGTTTACTGCGATATTGCCTGTACCAAAGCCTTGTAACACCAAAAAGTGTGGTGGAGCAGGAAGTAAGTGACGTAATTGCTGTACCAAGTGCTGTGTTGCAATCGGTTGCATCATCCAGTTTAAAATTTGGAATGAAGCTGCTTTTTCAATTTGAGCATTTTGTACGATCAATTCATTTTGCTGAGGCGTAAACTCAGCTTCACTACTTAAACCTGAAAATGCATCGAGTTCAGTTGTATGCGTTTTTAAAGCAGTTTGTGCATGGAATACTTGATGATGGAATGCAAGATATGCACCTACAGGTAGGGCAATCACCTGTTCTAATGCAAGATATAAGTTCTCAATTGCATCAGTAAATTCACGAGTATTATCACCTTGAATATTAAGTAGCGGGTATTGGCTACCAGTAATCACAATATGACAGCTTTGGCCTAAAAAGCGGGCTAGGGTTGCAGCCGCATAACTAAGTGTATCTGTACCGTGAATAACAACGAAATGTTGATAGCCTTCAAGTTGTAGTTGTTGTATGCGTTGAATGAGGCGTAACCAATCAGGTGCCGTACATGCACTGCTATCGACAATATTGGGTGCAGCGAAGCAGTCAACCGTTAAGTGTGGGGGAATCACTTTTTCAAGTTGAGGCAAGAATTGGTCATAAGGCATAGGCGCTAAAGGTTCACCAATGCAACCAAAAGTACCACCCATATAAAATAAGGCTATTTTTTTCATATTTTTGCAGGCATAAAAAAGCAGTCATCTCTGACTGCTTATGGTAAATCGAACAGTTCTAAGAAGCTATGCGATTAAGTAGGTTTTTCGCATGTTGTTGTTGTTCTGTGTTGAATTTTTGCTCATCAGCCTGTAGTAAATTGCGCGCTGCTTGGTTCGCTCCAAACTTAATGTATTGCTCAGCCAATTTCAAATCGAGCTCACTTTCATTTACTTGTTTTAATTCTGGAAAAGCTTCTAGAAGTGGATCTTCTATTTGAGCTTGCGTAACTGCTTCATTGACTACATCTATAGGGTTTTGAGTTTCAAGCTCTGGTGCTGTAACTAACGTAGGCTCATCTAACGAAAACTCAAGTGGTGCGATCGAAGTCGCTTCTAATGGCGCTTGTTCTACGAGTGTAAGTTCATCTAATGAAGGAGTTTGTTCAACAGATTTCGTCTCTGAACTTGAAGGATTTAAGTCAAGGTTGAAATCTAATGCACTAACGCTACTCTCTTGATCTGCTTTTACCTCTACTGCTTGAGTTTTTTCCTCAGTTTCATGCTGAGGGGCCAAGTCAAAAGAAAACTCTAAATCAGCTAGCTCATTTGTTTCCTGAGATGGCGATACTTCTGGTTCTTGCGGAGAAGTTGATACTTCTGGTTCATGTACAGGTTGGCTGGTATTTTCTGTAGCCGCAGTTTTTTCGAATGAAAAGTTAAATTCTAACGGCTCAACTTCAACAGCAGGTTCTTGTTTTACCGGTGTATAGTCTTTCTGCAAGTCATCAAAAGAAGCTTCAGAAGAACTTGTTGTTAACTGGTCAAACTGAGCTGTTGTATCAGGTGTATTTTTTGGCTCTTCATACGTTTGAGCCTGAGGAAAATCAATAGCATCAGGTTGTCTTGAAGACTCATATTCTTTTTGTCTTGCTTCTGCTTTAATTGCGATTTCATTTAATGCCAAGCTGCGAATATGGCTAATAAGTTGTTGAATCGCAAATTCATCTTTTTGAGCAATATGAACTTCAAGAAGTAATAAATACAATTCGTGTTGGGTATTGTCTTTCTTTAGTGCCTGATTGACTTGAGCTTCGGCCGCAGAAAACTGTTTTTCTTGAATGAGTTGTTGAATATTTTGACGAACAGCTTCTGGTACCGGACTACTTTGTGGAAGAGCAGGAGCGACTTCTTCAACTACACTAACTTTACTTTTTTCGCGAGAGCTTTTACTCGTTTTTGTACTCGCTTTTTTACCCGCTTTTTTACTTATACTTTTTGAGGAGGTGGTCTCTTGTTTTTGGCCATTCTCACGCTTTTTTAAAACAACGGCGACCACGAGTAATATGATAAACGGAATCACATATAACATTACTTTCCCCTTAAAAAATAAAATTTTGCAATATAAAGCGAGCTAACTCTGGTTTTAACTTAATGTTTTTGCTTGTGAGTTCGTTGCTGTGCCTGTAACTGCTGTTGTAACTCTGCCAAACGCGCATTCAGAAGTTGAATACGTTGGTCTTTTAAACTTAAAGTTTGATTTAGTTTGGTTACATTCCTTTGTAATGTAACGGTTTTTTCTCGAGTTGTCATAACTTTTACTGCTAACTCAGTATTGTTTTGACCTTGTTGTGTGCTCTTTTTTGCACTTCCATGAGTAGAATTTGGGCTGTTCTCTGCCACAATGCTCATTTCAGCTTGTTGTAAACGATATTTAGCTCTGCCAGAAGATGGTTTTGCTAAGTTGGCTTCACTCGATTTAGGTTTTGGATGTGAAGCTTTAGCTGTATTTGCTGCTGTTAAGTTTAGTGAAATTCCCTGACGTAAGCGGTTTACATCACCTTGAATAAATGCATGTCGGTTTTGAGCTTGGATATCTCGCATGACTTTAGACACAGGTTGTTTGGTCTGTGCTGCAATACGATTGGCAATAGTCCATAAAGACTCATTCCGTTGTACAACATATTTACCGGTAGGTGCTGGGCCTTTATAGGTGCTGATTTTTTGCTTTTTCGGTGTATTTTTACTTAATACATTTTTTTGTTGAGCAGGCTTAGCTTGGGCTGCTTTTTTGACTGTAGTTGTTTGATTGTCATTGCTTGTTTTAAGAGGTGCAGATGGCTGCTCAGTACTCATTGCTGCGATAGTTTGCTGTGGCGCTTGAGTCGAAGGTTTTTCGGTAAAAGGCGTCGCAGGAGTAGAGCTATTCAAAGCCGGAGCAGATCCAGTACTAATGTTTAGATTACGTTCATTAGCTGGAGTTTCGGCTACGGTTGTTGCTGTCTCAGCAGGTGTGTATCGAGTACTTTCAGGTAAGTTTAACGCGATGTCTTTTTCATTTACGATAAATTGCGGTGAAAGTAGACTTTCGTTAGCAGCGACCTTTTTTATAGGCGATGGCTTTAAAACGGTTTTAATATGTTGAAGACGAGTTGCATTACCTTCACTGACTTTTACGACAATATTCAGTTCAGGATCAATAATAGGGCGAGATGAGGTAATTACAATAACGCCAGAACCTTGGCCATTTTGTCGCGTATAAAAATTCAAGTTACCAGGAGGTTGATGAGTGACTCCTAAACCATTGAGATCTTCTTGCGTGGCTAAACTGACTTGCAAGGGCGTATTTGGATCGGCTTGCTGAAAATTCATTTCTGCATACAGTAATTCCCCAGGCGCAGATTGAATTTGAATAGGATCTAATGTAATCGCATAAACAGAAGGCGAAGACATAATGGTGAAAATGGCAATTTTTAATTTGTTATATGCAGTCATCTCAATCCATGACCTGATCAGTCGTAAAGTCGTTCAAAATTATACAATAATGAAATGTAAATAAATTGTTAATTTTTCACAAACCAGTTACGAAAAAGCCGATCAAATGTGATCGGCTTTTTATTTTGACTGAATGATTCAGGTCAAATTATGAGCTTTTGTATTCTACTAAAATACGTAACATACGACGTAAAGGTTCAGCAGCACCCCAAAGTAGCTGATCGCCTACTGTGAATGCACCGAGATACTCTTTACCCATATTGAGTTTACGTAAACGGCCTACAGGTACAGTTAAGGTACCAGTCACAGCTACAGGTGTAAGATCAGTCATAGATGCTTCACGTGTATTTGGTACGACTTTAGCCCACTGGTTTGAGTTACGAATCATATCTTCGATCTCATCAAGCGGAACATCTTTTTTCAGTTTGATCGTTAATGCTTGAGAGTGGCAACGCATTGCACCGATACGAACACAGTGACCATCAATAGGAACGATTTGAGAGTTACCTAAAATCTTGTTGGTTTCAACTTGACCTTTCCACTCTTCTTTAGATTGACCGCTTTCAAGCTGTTTATCAATGTAAGGAATTAATGAACCCGCAAGTGGCACACCAAAGTTTGCAGAAGGGAAACCTTCACCGCGTTGTAACTCAGCAACTTGACGGTCAATATCAAGAATTGCAGATTTAGGATCATCTAACAAGGTCTTGGTATTGTTGTATAAATAACCCATACCTGTTAACAACTCACGCATGTTTTGTGCGCCAGCGCCTGATGCCGCTTGATAAGTCATTGCAGTCATCCACTCAACCAAATTATTTTGGAAAAGTGCGCCCACACCCATCAACATAAGTGATACTGTACAGTTACCACCCACGAAAGTTTTAGTACCTTTCGCTAAACCGTCTTTAATCACGTTAAGGTTAACTGGATCAAGAACAATGATTGCATCATCAGACATACGTAAAGTAGATGCAGCATCAATCCAGTAGCCATCCCAACCAGTTGCTTTTAACTGTGGGAAAACTTCAGACGTGTAGTCACCACCTTGGCAGGTAATAATGACATCCATTTGCTTCAGACTATTAATGTCTGTAGCTTCCATAAGTGCTGGGGCAGTCTTACCACCAAATGAAGGAGCTTCACCACCTGCATTACTGGTAGAGAAGTAGAATGGCTCAATATGAGCAAAATCATTCTCTTCAACCATACGTTGCATAAGGACGGAACCGACCATCCCGCGCCAACCGACCAGACCTACTTTCATGTCATTTTGCCTCGGTGCGTTAAAATTGTTAGGGGGAGTTGAGTGTATCAAAAGTGCTCACAACTGCAAGCGTTACAGAATCAAAACAGCAATTTTATTGAGTAGAATATCTTGTTTATGTTACATACAAAATTGATAAAGATGACAAAAACATTAAAAAACAAATCATCTTAAAAGAGTAATTTCAATGATTTATATCGAAGTTCTATCTGTGGTGGTGATTTGGTTGACTTTCTGGTCACTTATCCCTCGTGATGAGTGGTGGTTTAGAGGGGCTGATTTTCCACGGCTACAAATTCTATTTATTGGCTTAATTGCTCTAATTGGCATGCTGTTTTGGCCGGATGAATGGAATATCGGGCGTGAGCTTTTGCTTGCGGTGCTCATCGCGGCAATTGCTTATCAACTTAAAATGGTTTTGCCTTATACATTGTTTTGGAAAAAGCAGGTTAAAAAGGTCAAACAACAGCAAGTAGATCCCAAAAAGCAAATTTCACTTATCGTTTCCAATGTGCTCATGCCTAATGATAAATATCATTTGCTTCTTGAGCATGTGCGGTCACTCAAACCTGACTTACTCCTTACTTTAGAAACAGATAAAACGTGGGAAAATGCTTTAAAAGAAATTGAAGGGGATTACCCTTACCGTGTGCCTGTACCTCTCGATAACTTATATGGCATGCATTTATATAGTCGACTACCGCTTAAAAATGTTGAGGTCAAATTCATTTTAAGTAATGAAATTCCTTCTATCCATACTACGGTTATCTTACGTTCTGGTATGCCTGTTCAGCTCTACTGTTTACATCCAAAGCCGCCTAGTCCAACTGAAGCAAAAGATTCAACACTGCGAGATGCAGAGCTTCTGATTGTTGGAGATCAAATTAAGGATTTAGATGAAAGTTGTATTGTGATGGGGGATTTAAACGATGTAGCGTGGTCACGGACAACCCGTTTATTTCAGCGTATTAGTGGGTTGCTCGACCCGCGAGTTGGGCGACATTTTATAAATACTTTTCATGCAGACTATCCTTTATTACGTTGGTCACTCGACCATATATTTCACAGTACAGACTTCGGTTTGGTAAAAATGCAGCGTTTATCTCATATTGGATCAGATCATTTTCCTGTCTACGTCGTTTTACAAACAGGTCGAATATTTGAAGAAATTCAAGAAGAAGTAGAGCAAACTCAAGATGATGAAGAGGAAGCTCAAGCTGCGATACAAGAAGGTATTGCTAAAGCTGAAAAAGAAGAAAAAATAGTAACTGATGAAATTGCTGAGCCTTATAAAGAGAAAAGTATATAAAAATAAGTTGTAAGCAATATCGTACAAAGATTTGAGTCTAGGTCCAATAGGCAGGGGGAGCTAAAACCCGTATTCTACATTCATCGGCACACGGAAGCGGGAATGGATAATCCCAAGTAAGGATGCACTAAGCTGATATGGAACGACATCACGGATAGGATGTTAGAACGGAAGCGATAAAAAGAATTATATACCCTGAAAGCACAACCTCATTTACCCGAGTTTTGCAGGACGCAGAACTCGGGTTGATATTTATATAAATATCATTTAATTATTTGTAAATTAAAGAAAATTTTTTAAGGTTATCTTAATTTTAAAATCTATTTAATATAGGTAGTAGTCCATAAATTTTTTTATATATTCGAGCTTTTTCCGATGAAAATAGATACAAAAAACTTTTTTGTTAAGTTTTTGTTTTTATAGATTATTGAGGAATAAATATAGGCTTTGGTCTATTTAGACATAAATTGGACTTGTTTAATTGGCAAATCTCAATAGAATGTGCCGATCGTTGACATGTTGGATCGTCAACAGGCATTGTTGTTTACTTCGCCGGATCGGCGGGTTGTGATTTGCTTGTGTATTTAAATTTCTGTTTGGAAATTACTGCACATATTGAGGTTTCACTATAAGAATAGTGTTCTTCTCCCTCTCATATTTGATACTTTGCGGTGCATAAGGATTGTCTTATGAAGAATTTTAAATTTAGCCTTGCGTGGCAAATTTTAATTGCTTTAATCCTAGGGATAGTTGTCGGGGCTGTTTTACATAATCAGCCTGAAATCAAAGATAGTATTGTAACTAATGTTCTTACTCCATTAGGTAAGATCTTTATTAGCCTGATTAAAATGATTGTTATTCCAATCGTTTTCTCTACATTGATTTTAGGTATTGCTGGTGTTGGCAGTACAAAAAGTCTAGGGCGTCTTGGTTTTAAAACCATTCTCTATTTCGAAATTATTACTACTATTGCTATTTTAGTTGGCTTGGTTGCAGCGAATATCTTCCATCCAGGTTCAGGCATTGATATGTCTCAACTGGTTCAAACTGATATTTCTCAATATAAGCATACAACTGAAGAAGTACAGTCACAGTCTCATGGCATCATGCAGACAATATTATCGCTTATCCCAACGAACATTATTAGTTCAATGGCGCATGGCGAAATGTTACCTGTGATTTTCTTTGCTGTGCTTTTTGGTATTGGCTTATCTTCATTGCCAGCTACGACGAAAGACCCGCTATTAAATGTATTTCATGCTATCTCGGAAACAATGTTCCGTGTGACGCACATCATCATGAAATATGCGCCAGTGGGTGTATTTGGTTTAATCGCTGTAACTGTTGCAAACTTCGGTTTCGCTTCACTTATTCCATTAGGTAAATTGGTTGTATTGGTTTACGGTGCAATCTTGTTCTTTGCTTTAGTGGTACTTGGTTTAACTGCAAAAATGTTCAGCATCAATATCTTTACATTGTTTAAGATTTTGAAAGATGAATTAATCTTGGCGTATTCGACTGCAAGTTCGGAAACAGTTTTACCGCGTATTATGCAAAAAATGGAAGCTTACGGTGCGCCAAAAGCGATTTCTAGTTTTGTAATCCCAACAGGTTATTCATTTAACCTTGATGGTTCTACGCTTTACCAAAGTATTGCAGCAATCTTTATTGCACAGCTTTACGGTATCGAAATGTCAATCAGCCAACAAGTGATTTTGGTTGTAACACTAATGATTACTTCTAAAGGTATCGCAGGTGTTCCTGGCGTATCATTCGTTGTGTTATTAGCGACATTAGGTAGTGTTGGTATTCCTGTAGAAGGCTTAGCATTTATTGCTGGTGTTGACCGTATCATGGATATGGCTCGTACTGCGTTGAACGTTGTAGGTAACGCGCTTGCGGTACTTGTAATCAGTAAGTGGGAAAAACAATATGACTATGAAAAAGCTGCTGCTTATGAAGCAACATTTAAATAAGACTGCTTTCTTTTAGTTGTAAAAAAACCCGCGATCATCGCGGGTTTTTTATTACGTTATTTCAGTACACTTTGATATAGCTCAAGGGTTTGGTCGCACATATATTTTAAACTAAACATTGTTACAGGAGCGACTGTTTGAGGTTGTTCAATATGATGTTTTACTGTTTCGACTAAGGCTTTTTCATTTTCAGCTTCAACAAGACCTTGTGGATATACATTCGATAAAATCTCGGCAACACCTCCACGGTTCCAGCCAATCACCGGTGTACCGACTGAGAGCGCTTCTAATGCTGTTCTACCGAATGTTTCTGCTTGATTGGATAGAGAGAGCACAATGTCGCTAAAAGCGAGCCATTCACGTATATCTGAGCGATGTCCTACAAAGGTAATTTTATCTGCAAGTCCTTTGCTTTGAATGGTGCTTTGCAACTCACTTAAATAGGCCTGTTTTTTAGCATCGGCACCACCCACAACAACAGCATGTAGTTGAGGATATTGCGACTGAAGCTGTTGCATCAATTCAATTAAGCTTTCATGTCCTTTTAAACGCGTAATACGGCCAGGCAAGCATAGTAAAAATTTATTTTCGAGTTCAGGAAAATCATTAAAAACCTGATTAAACCACTGTGCTGAGGGTTGGTAGTTATGTGGAAAAGCAGCTGGATCAATCCCTCGATAAATCCGGACAATATCTTGAGGTGGACAGTTTTTATAATGGTCAGTGATGTATTTAACTACGCTGTCAGAAACAGCAATTACTTTTTCAGCTTGAGTCATAATTGCACTATAACGATTGACTGAGTAGAAACCATGTACTGTGCTGATGAGGTGAGGGCGCTTATGTGTTGGTATTCCTTTTAAGGCAAAATGCGTAAGCCAAGCAGGAACACGTGAGCGTACATGAACAATATCGGGCTGATGCTCTTCAATAAGTCGACGTAAAGGGCGGATTTGCCATAAGCTCGATAAAGATTTTTTATGAATCGGTAGTGTTAAGTGTTTAGAGCCCTCGGCTTCAAGTTGAGACACTAATCGTCCGCCATTTGACACAACCAAAGATTGGTGGCCTTGTGCAACTAGTGCACGTGCAATTTCCAGTGTGCCGCGTTCTACGCCACCGCTATTGAGTTCTGGGAGAAGTTGCATCACTTTCATTGTTTTTTGCCTTTAGATTGTAGCAAAGCGGGATCTTGCGATTTTGAAGTCGAAATTTAGAGATTAACCTTCGGTTCGACCTACTTTTGTTTTGGCAAAAGTAGGCAAAACCATTCTCATCCACAAAACCTGTTCACTGCTTGTGTGTATCAAATTATATCGCAGAAACAGTATCTTCACTGATTTTGGGCAGGTTGTGGATGACGTTTCCGCGAGTCATATAAATAATGTTGTGCCTACTACCAATTTAAACTCATTGCAGCTTTATCTTAATAGATCTCTTCATATCCCTCTGGACGTGTTTTAAATCGGCGATGGAACCACATATATTGAGTTGGTGCGATACGAAGCTGATTCTCAATAATCTTATTTACGCGGGTTGCATCATCGATTTCATCTTCACTTGGCATATTGTCGACCGCAGGTTCAATCAAGATGTGATATTTAGGGTCGTGTACGTCGCCCTGACGATAAAAATATAAAGGGACTGCAACTGCTTTTGAAATTTTTAATAAACGACGGTGAGCCGTTACTGTAGCAGCTGGTACTCCAAAAAATGGTGCCATAACACCTTGTTTGAGCCCGAAGTCTTGGTCGGGGCTATACCAAATTGCATCACCATCTTTAAGGTGGCGAATTAAGCCACGCATATCATCATGATCGATTTGTGCTTTATAAATGGTTGCTCGGCAACGATAAATAAGCATGTCGAGTAGAGGGTTATTTTGAGGACGATATACAACATCTGGCTCAAAATATTGAGCACATACATAACCACCAGCATCAAGCAAAGTACTGTGAGTTCCCAGTAATAAAACACCTTTGCCTTGTGCTTGAGCATTGGTAATGTGCTCTAAGCCTTCAATCGTGACACGGTTTTTAAACCAGTACGGCTTATACCAAGCGTTTAAGGTCTCAAAAATACCAAGCATCATATCTACAAAAACTTGTTTTGCTTGTTGCTGTACTTTTTCAGATGACCATTCGGGAAAGCAAACTTCTAAATTACGAATAGTAGTTTTGCGACGAGATTTTAAATATTTCCAAGCGATATTTGCTAACCCGTGAGCCAAACGCCATTGAATCGCCCACGGTAAAATAGCCAAAAGCATGAGGAAAGTAATCGCAATCCATACACCCCAATATTTGGGTAATAAAAAGGACCACTGAAACTCACCGGGCGTATAAGGCTGCTTTTGGCTCATAACGATATAAAAAATTGAAAAAGTTAAAACTGCCAAAAGTGTATCACGAACTGAATTTATCGTCGTAATACACAGGAGTAAATTGAAGGTTTAGAGTCTGTAAAGAAAAATAAAGTGGGTTATCGGCGGTGTTCTAAAAGAATACGAACAGCGAGTCCGGCTAATA
This sequence comes from Acinetobacter sp. ABJ_C4_1, assembly GCF_044538495.1. Classification (NCBI taxonomy): domain Bacteria; kingdom Pseudomonadati; phylum Pseudomonadota; class Gammaproteobacteria; order Moraxellales; family Moraxellaceae; genus Acinetobacter; species Acinetobacter sp. ABJ_C4_1. The sequence continues at coordinate 30,375 of NZ_JBIUCQ010000006.1, forward strand.
CGGTACCCATAATCCAGCGTTGGATGTTTGTCCAAAGCGGTTTTTGTTGTAGAAAGAGCGCAATGCTACCTGCAGAAAACACAATCAGTGCATTTACTGAAACACTTACAAAAATTTGTATGGTTCCGAGTTGAATAGATTGCGCTAAAATACTGCCTTGTTGTGGGTGTATAAACTGTGGCAATAAAGACAAATACATAATCGCAATTTTGGGATTAAATAAATTTGTCAAAAAGCCCATTAAAAATAATTTTAATGGTGAATCGATAGATAAGTCTTTTACACTGAAAATAGGTGCAGCATTTGGACGTAATGCTTTCCATGCAAGCCAGAGTAAATATATGGCACCTACAATACGAATCGTGTCATAGGCATATGGAACTGCGACCACAAGTGCCGTAATCCCGAAAGAAGCAGAGAGCATATAGAATACAAAACCAACCGCAACGCCACCGAGGGAAATAAAACCTGCGAGTTTGCCCTGACTAATGGAACGAGATATAAGATAAATCATGTTTGGACCCGGGGTGAGTACCATCGCCAAGCAAATGAGTCCGAATGCCAAAATTTGAGAGAGATCTAGCACGGGAATATCCTTAAATATTATTATACTGATAGGTATATCATAATTAATTTGTATACAGCGAAACTTTACTTATTGTCTTTTTGAATCAAAAAATAAGAATAATTCAGTATGATATGAATATCCTGATTTCATAGAAATTTATGAGAAATCTCCATATCGATGCTACAAAAGGCATCTTAATTTTTCTGGTTGTATTAGGTCATTACCTTGAAAGGTTAATTGGCTGGAACGAACCTCTAAATCAAGCAATTTTAGGGGGCATTTACTTTGTTCATATGCCAGCTTTTATTTTTATATCAGGCATGTTTTTTAAAGAAGAGAAAATCCTAGAAAAGGTAATTTACTTTTTATCGTTGTATTTGCCATTTCAATTTTTATTTCAATTGCTTGATGCCTTCTATAACGGAAGTTTATGGAATTGGTCGTTTCATTTGGTATGGTTTGCTAAGCCTTATTGGGTGCTATGGTATTTATTTGGTATGGTGGCTTGGACGGTTCTCGCTTTTTTCCTAAAAAAGACGACATATCCAGTTCTGTTTTCAATCGTTTTAGCTTTACTTATTGGATGCTCACCCATCAATAATTACAGCTATTCGATTGGTCGAATTTTCGTATTTCTACCTTTTTTTATGGTGGGGGCGATCTATGGTAAAACCATTTTCCAGTATATTCCGCAGTTGCCTTATGCAAAGTTATTTGCCGTTATTACATTATTCATCATTACTGCTGTAGCAGCTATAAGTCATTATAGTTATTACTGGTTATTTGGCAGTTTGTCATATTTTCAACTCCATGTAGATCTATGGCAGGGAATACTGATTCGCAGTGTAATTATGTTGCTATCGGCTATGGGTGTTTTGAGCTTATTTGTACTCACTCAAAAATTTAAACGACCTTGGATCGGTTTAGGTCAAAAAACGCTACCAGTTTATATATTGCATGGTTTTGTAATTATTGTTTTGACTCATCAATTAAGTTTTAAATATTCGGTAGAGATTAACATTTTCATTAGTCTTGTTTTGGCTATCCTGACTTGTATGGTTTTGCAGTTACAGATATTTGAACGTTTAATTCGCTTCATCTCTTTATTCGTTTATAAACCTTTTATGACATTACTAGAAATTCTAAATCCAAAAAAAGGGCTTTAATTAAAGCCCTTTTTTATTGATTAACTGCCTTTACTCATTTGCTCAAGTTCATCCCAACGTTCTAATTTTTCAAGCAGTAATTCTTCAATTTCTGCGAGACGTTGGCTTGCTTGAGTCGCAGCATCTGCATCGGACACAAACCACGAACCATTTGCAAGTTTGTCAGAAAGCTCGGCTTGTTCAACTTCCAATTTCTCGATTTCAGCAGGAAGTTGCTCAAGTTCACGCTGGTCTTTATAGCTCAATTTCACCTTTTTCACGGTACTTTGAGCCGCAGCTTTTTCCGCTTCAGCTTTTGCTTGAGCTTTCTTAACGTCAGATTTCTGATCTACTACTTTGTCATCTGGACGTTGTAGTAAGTAATCTTGGTAACCACCAATGTATTCTGCAATATTGCCTTTGCCATCAAATACCCAAGTAGAAGTGACAACGTTATCCATAAATGCACGGTCATGCGAAATAAGTAATAGCGTGCCTTTATATTCAGAAAGCATCTCTTCAAGTAGCTCAAGAGTCACCATATCCAAGTCATTGGTTGGTTCGTCCATCACAATCAGGTTCGATGGTTTAAGCAATAATTTAGCAAGCAAAATACGGTTACGCTCACCACCCGAAAGGGCTTTTACTGGTGTACGTGCGCGTTCAGGTGAGAACAAGAAATCTTGTAAATAGCTGTAGATATGACGACGGTTGCCATTTACATCTACAAAGTCAGAGCCTTCTGAAACGTTTGCCATGACTGTTTTTTCAAGATCTAAGGCATTACGTAATTGATCAAAATAAGCAACTTCTAATTGAGTACCTGTCTTAACAGAACCGCCATGTTCGATTTCACCTAGAATGGCTTTAATTAACGTAGTTTTACCAACACCGTTATCACCTACTAGGCCAATACGATCACCACGCATGACAAGCGTCGAGAAGTCTTTGATGAGTGGTTTACCATCATAAGATACGCTTAAGTGCTCAATATCAAATACTAATTTACCAGAGCGATTTGCTTCTTGAGTCGCCATACTCACTTTGCCTTGTTGTGAACGGCGAGCTTTCGATTCTTCACGTAAAGCTTTTAATGCACGAACACGACCTTCGTTACGTGTACGACGTGCTTTAATGCCTTGACGAATCCAAGCCTCTTCTTCAGCTAATTTTTTATCAAATAAAGCATTTTGTTTCTCTTCTGCTTCCATTTGCTGAGCTTTTAGCTCTAAATAGCGTGAATAGTTACCTTCGTAACCACGTAGGATGCCGCGGTCAAGTTCAACAATTCGAGTCGCAATGCTATCTACAAAAGAGCGGTCATGCGAAATAAATAGAAGTGTTAAATTATTTTGATCGAGTAGGAATTTTTCTAGCCACTCAATACTTTCAACATCTAAATGGTTGGTCGGTTCGTCTAGAAGGAGTACGTCTGGCTGCGTTAAAAGAGCACGAGCGAGTAAAACACGGCGTTTACGTCCACCAGATAAGTCTGCCAAATCTGCATTTGGGTCGAGTCCCATTTTACTTAATAGGGCATTCACCTTGTTTTCAAGCGCCCAACCATCTAGTTGGTCTAGCTTGTGCTGAAGGTTACCCATACGGTCACATGCTTCCATGTCTCCTAGCATACAAGCATCGGTTGCTTCATGATAAGCTCTGAGTACTTCAGCAGCTTCTCCTGCGCCGTCTGCCACAATGTCAGCAACTTTGCCAGAGTCCATTGGAACGTCTTGGGCTAACATAGAAACCGTTAAACCATTTTGAATAGAAACTTCACCAGAATCTGGTAATAAGCTTCCCTCGATGAGTTTAAGTAAAGTAGACTTACCTTCACCATTACGCCCAATTAAACAGACTCGTTCGCCACGTTCTAGATTAAAGTTCGCGCCATCGAGCAGGGCAGGTCCGCCAAAAGCAAGTTGGACATCCCTTAGGGTAATATAGGCCATAATGTTTTCCAGAATCTCAAATGAGGATTTAAATGACTAAACCACCATATCATGATGATCAAGCGTCATTTTCCGCACCCATTGAAGATTTGCAAGTGCGAATTACATTTTTGGATGATTTAGTTGAACAATTAAATCAACAACTCGCTATTCAAACTCAGGAAATAGCTGATTTGAAAAAACAAATGCAATTACTTTATCAACGTGTGGAATCTTCGGATTTATCAGAAGGCATTGCACCTTTTGATCCATTAACGAATAAACCCCCGCACTATTAATAAAAAGGCAAGTTTAGTACTTGCCTTTTTATTTGAAAATATTTTCAATTTTATTTAAAAGCTATGTAAGACAATCTTACCTTTTGTTGTACCACTCTCAATTTGCTGATGAACCTGTTTTAAGTTTTCTGCATTAATTGGACTTAAAACTTCAGTCACTGTCGTTTTGATTTTCCCTTCATCAACCAGCTTGCTGACTTCATTTAATAGTTCACTTTGTTTTTGCATATCTGCAGTTTGGAACATTGAACGCGTAAACATAAACTCCCAATGCACCGATACAGACTTCGATTTAAACGGTTTAATATCTAACTGTTCAGGGTCATCAATTAAACCAAAATGTCCTTGTGGTGCAATCAACTCTACAATATCTGCTAAATGCTGATCTGTTTGAGTAGTTGAGAATACATATAAAGGTGCATTTAAGCCTAATTGCTTGATTTGTGGGGCTAAAGGCTCGCGATGATCTAATACATAGTCGGCACCTAGTTGTTCTACCCATTCTTTTGTTTCAGGGCGCGAAGCTGTAGCAATAATCGTGAGGTTAGTTAATTGCTTAAGAAGCTGAATGGTAATTGAACCTACACCGCCAGCCCCACCAATCACTAAAATAGTCGTATGAGCTGGTGCATTTTTTGGAACTTGCAGACGATCAAATAACATCTCCCAAGCCGTGATTGCAGTTAAAGGAAGAGCGGCCGCTTCAGTTGCTTCTAAAGTTTTCGGTTTAAGCCCCACAATACGGTCATCAACCAATTGCAATTCACTATTACTGCCTTGGCGATTTAAAGCGCCTGCATACCAGACCACATCACCTATTTTAAATTGAGTGACTTTATCTCCAGTCGCTTCAACCACACCTACAGCATCCCAGCCAAGCACTTTCCAGCCAGATTCAGCACTTACATTTTTACGTATTTTGGTATCGACTGGATTGACCGAGATAGCCTGTACGCGAACAAGCAAATCATGACCCTTTGCAACGGGAGTGTCGAGTTCAATATCTACGAGTGCCTCTGGCGATGTAATAGGCCCTGCTTTTTGATATGCCACAGCTTTCATAATCGTTATTCCTCTTGTTGAGAGTTTGATCATAACGTAAGCTTAAAAATAGTGACTACAGACAAATAACGCTCATAGTGTCAAAAAGGATACTGTAAAATGGCAAAAGCTCGACATTCAAGTTTTGACTGCTCACCAGGTTGTTCAGTTGAAGCCGCAATCAGTTTGATTGATGGTAAATGGAAATGTGTCATTCTTTGGCATTTATTAAATGAAGGAACCTTACGATTCAATGAAATTCGTAAACGAGTTCCAAGCATTACGCAAAGAATGCTCACCAATCAGCTTCGTGAGTTAGAACAAGATGGCATTATTCACCGAGAGGTTTATCCTCAAGTTCCCCCTAAAGTGGAATATAGTCTGACTGATTTGGGGCGCGGGCTGGAGCAGATTCTTCTTGCTCTAAAAACGTGGGGAGATGCACATCTGGATCGGTTTGGTAAGTTATGTACTCTTGAAACTGAAAAGAGCGCCTAAATATTGTGCCTAGATTGCTAAGAATATCTATGAGGAAATGTTGTAGTTTTTAACCTCGTCGGTTAATTGGACATTATTTTTATGATGTAACTTGCGTTTTCTGGTCAGCTTATGCAACTCTAATAAAAGAGATTAATAGGTTTTGCTATGGACAATATCGGAATTTGGGTTACCGTTATCATTGTTCTTTTCGTGCTAGGCTCCATTTTTGGTTTAAGAGTGAGTCCACGTGAAAAGGCACTCGGTATTATGCGAGACAAAGCCCGCAAAATGGGGCTACATCCACGCATAATTGCCGCACCTGAATGGACACATGTCCCGATGGCAACTGAAAAGCGTGCCAGCATGGTTGCTTATTATAGTGTATTGATCCCCGATGCTCGTTTAACGCTCATGCGTGCTCGTGTTATAGACGGAAAATTAAAAGTAGTGCAGGGTGATGAGAAATTTAATGATTCTCCCATTGCATTAAAAGGGATTTATGCTATTGATATGCAGGCAAACTGTGTAGGCCTTTATTGGGATGAGGAATCGGACCTAAAAGCCACGCAATTAGATGAGATGAAGGCTTATCTGTTGGCCTTGGCTGAAGCCTGATTTTTAAATTTATTGGTATAGGAATAACATTTTATATGGCGAATACCTCGCGCTCTGCATCTCAAAGCACAGCATCTACTGCCTCTGCTGCACATAAACGTGCCTTAGTGATTGTGGAGTCGCCTGCCAAAGCGAAAACCATCAACAAATATTTAGGTTCGCAGTACATTGTTAAGTCTTCTGTGGGGCACGTACGTGACTTGCCAACAGGTGGCAGCAAATCAACAGAGAAAAAGCCGGCTGCCCGGACAAAACTCACTGAAGCTGAAAAAGAACAAAAAGCCCAATCTGCGCTGATTAATCGTATGGGTGTCGATCCGGAACATGACTGGAAGGCACACTATGAAGTTCTACCTGGCAAAGAAAATGTTGTTGCTGAACTCAAGAAACTTGCAAAAGATGCAGATGCAATCTATCTCGCAACGGACTTGGATAGAGAAGGGGAAGCAATCGCTTGGCACTTACGCGAAGTGATTGGTGGTGACGATAGTCGTTATCATCGTGTGGTATTTAACGAAATTACTAAAAATGCCATTCAAGAAGCATTTAAACAGCCAACTCGCCTAGACTTAAACCGTGTTAATGCACAGCAGGCGCGTCGTTTCTTAGACCGCGTTGTGGGTTTCATGGTTTCGCCATTACTTTGGGAAAAGATTGCCCGTGGTTTGTCGGCAGGTCGTGTACAGTCTGTAGCTGTAAAGCTTGTTGTTGAACGTGAACGTGAAATTCGTGCTTTTATTCCAGAAGAATACTGGCAAGTTTTTGCAGATACGCAAGCCAAAAAAGATGACATCCGTCTTGAAGCAGTTCGACAAGCAGGTAAGACGCTTAAACTGAAAAATAAAGCTGAAACTGATGCTTTATTAGAAGTTTTAAAGAACGCAGAATATAAAGTTGCACAGCGTGAAGATAAGCCGACTAAGGTGAATCCGAGCGCACCATATATCACTTCGACTTTACAACAAGCTGCAAGTACACGCTTAGGTTTCTCTGTGAAGAAAACCATGATGCTGGCGCAGCGTTTGTATGAAGCTGGTTTTATTACCTATATGCGTACGGACTCAACATTCTTGAGTGATGACGCTGTAAATATGGTTCGTGCTCATATTGAAAGCCAGTTTGGTGAGAAATACTTACCAGCTAAGCCAAACCGCTATGGTAACAAAGCGGGTGCTCAAGAAGCCCATGAAGCAATTCGTCCATCAAATGTTGCACTTACAGGTGACCAGCTTGCAGGTGTAGAGCGTGATGCTCAGCGGTTGTATGATTTGATTTGGCGTCAATTTGTTGCTTGTCAAATGACACCAGCAGAATACCTATCTTCAACTTTAACTGTTGAAGCTGGCAATGTTGAATTAAAGGCAAAAGGTCGTACGCTTGTATTTGATGGCTTTACAAAAGTTCGTGGTGCTAACAAATCTGACGACGATATTATTTTACCTGCAATTAAAGTAGGTGAAATTTTAAAATTAGAGAAGCTGGACCCAAGTCAGCACTTTACCAAGCCACCAGCTCGTTTTACTGAAGCATCTTTAGTAAAAGAACTTGAAAAGCGCGGTATTGGCCGTCCGTCAACTTATGCTGCCATTATTTCTACGATTCAAGAACGTGGTTATGTCAAATTAGAAAATCGCCGTCTCTTTGCAGAGAAAATGGGCGAGATTGTGACAGACCGCCTTGATGAAAGTTTTAATAACCTGATGAATTATGCCTTTACAGCAGATTTAGAAGGTCAGCTTGACCGTGTAGCAATGGGTGAGCGTAACTGGAAAGAATTACTAGATACATTCTATGGTGATTTCAAAAAGCGTTTGACCAATGCTCAAGGCGAGCAAGGTATGCGCCGTAACCAGCCAGTTGAAGTACCAGCAGTACATTGTCCTGAATGTTCACGTCCAATGCAAATTCGTACGGGTACAACCGGCGTATTCTTAGGATGTTCAGGCTATAACTTGCCACCTAAGGAACGTTGTAAAGGAACCTTGAACTTAACGCCAGTTGAGTCTTTAGCAGCGTTATCTGATGATGATGGAGCTGAAACGGCTGACTTGATGTCAAAACATCGTTGTCCTAAATGTGGTACAGCAATGGACAGCTACGTCATTGATGGTGGTCGCAAACTACATGTTTGTGGTAACAACCCAGACTGCGATGGCTATGAGCTTGAAGAAGGTGAGTTCAAGATTAAGGGTTATGATGGCCCAACTATTCCATGTGATAAATGCGACGGCGAAATGCAGCTTAAAACTGGTCGCTTTGGTCCGTATTTCGCTTGTACAAGCTGTGACAATACTCGTAAAGTCTTGAAGAGTGGTCAACCTGCGCCTCCGCGTGTAGAACCAATCAAGATGGAACATTTGCGCTCAACGAAGCATGATGACTATTTCGTGTTGCGTGATGGCGCGGCTGGTCTGTTCTTGGCTGCAAGTAAGTTTCCGAAAATTCGTGAAACACGTGCACCAAAAGTTGCTGAGCTTCGTAGCGTGGCTGACCAACTTGATCCAAAATACCAGTTTATTTTACAAGCTCCAGATGTAGACCCTGAAGGTAATCCAACTATTGTGAAGTTTAGTCGTAAGAACCAATCACAATATGTGGGATCTGAAACACCAGAAGGTAAACAAACTAAATGGAGCCTAATTTTCCAAGATGGTAAATGGATTGAAGGCTAAATAAGACAGATAAAAAATGCTAGCTCAGCTAGCATTTTTTATATCAACAACAATAAAAGAAAATTTAATTTTTATGGGGAACAAGAATGTGGAAAAACATTCGGATTTTGTGTTTATTGATTATTTTATTAATCGTTGCAGTTCAGGCATGGCGTGACCAGAACCAAGATTGGAATCAGCCTGTTATCGTGGTATTGCATCCAGTAAATGCGGATGGCTTACAAACTACACAAGCTTATATTCATCAGCTACAAAACGCTGATTTCCAAACACTCAAAAGCTATTTAAGTGAATGGTCACAGCATTATCGTGGACAATCAAGTAACTTTGAAATTCGTTTAGGTCAAGAACTACAGCAAAGACCACCTGTAGTTCCGCAAAATGCCAATATTTTGAATATAATTTGGTGGAGTTTAAAATTTCGTTTTTATGCGTGGCGACAACAACAGTCTGAAGATAGCGGAGCATCACTCAAACTTTATTTAAATTATTATGATCCAAGTTATCAAAAAGTTTTGGTGCATTCGACTGCTTTAGAAAAAGGCCGTATTGGTAGCGTTAATTTGTTTGCGACCAAAACACAAGCTTCACAAAATCAGGTCGTTCTTGTCCATGAGCTATTACATGGCTTTGGCGCAAAAGATAAATATGATTTAACAACAGGCCAGCCGATCTATCCATTAGGTTATGCAGAACCTGAAAAAGTGCCTCTTTACCCACAAAAGTTAGCAGAAATCATGGGTGGCCGAACAGCATTGTCTGAGCAGACCAATAAAATGCCGAGTGATTTACAAGAAACAGTCATAGGTTTACCAACAGCTCAAGAAATTGGTTGGTTGAAATAAAATTGTGGATAAATACTGTTTTATCCACATCAATTGTTAATAAACGATGCACATCTTATACAGACAATAAATGTGAAGTACATCACTATAATGACATTATATATACTTCCTAATACCTGATAATAAGAGTAGCCATGATGAAAACTGTAGGTAATGATTTAGTTCGTAATCAGCTACATGCTGATCGTAAATGGTATCTAATATTAGGCTTCGTGCTCATTATTTTCGGTTTAGTCTTATTTAGCTCATTACCATTTGCAACATTTTCGGTTGTTTTCTTATTCGGTATTTTGATGATGATAGGTGGTGTTCTGCATTTGATTGCTGCCTTAAGTGTATTTAAAGGTGGTAGCCGATGGCTATGGGCGCTTTTTGGAGTGCTGTATTTAATGGCTGGCTATTACGCATTTTCTACACCTGTGACTACAGCTGTGGTTTTAACTAGCCTGTTATCGATTGCACTGATTATTGCTGGGGTAATCCGCACCATAAATGCATTTTTATTAAGACCAATTGCAGGGTGGGGCTGGACCTTATTTTCAGGGTTATTAACCCTCGCTACAGGTATTTTAATTTTAGTTTCTAAGGACTCACCGTTTTGGGTGTTAGGAATGTTTTTGGCAGTAGATATTTTATTTCAGGGCATTAACTTTTTAGGACTTGCTTCTGCAATTAAACATTTACCTTCTAGCTCAAAAACAGTTTCTTAAATTAAATAGCGAATAAAAGGGCACTTAAGGTGTCCTTTTTTGTTTTTAGTGAGCGAAGGTCCATCTCGTGACATGGGTCTGTTAAACTAGGCCTTGGTGTTTTAGCGATGTGTGTTATGAGTCTTGCAAAGTTAATTAATGAATTAAATGCTCAGCAAAAAAAGGCAGCAACGACTACGGCTCAAAACTGTCTGGTTTTGGCTGGAGCGGGCTGTGGCAAGACTAAAACCATTGTTGCTCGCGCAGCTTATTTAATTGATCAGGGATTACCTGCAAATCAAATCCAGATTTTAACCTTCACGCGCCGTGCTGCGAGTGAAATTGTGGCAAGGGTCGAACAGCATGTTGGGGCACAAGCCAAAGGTCTGCGAGCATCAACCTTTCATACCTTTTGCATGTACTTGCTACGCCGTAATCCACAAGCATTTGGTTTAACCCAATTTAGTATTATTGATCGAGATGATCAGTTACTCATGTTTCGCTTATTGAGAGGCAAAGACAAAGATAACGTTTTGCCTAAAGCAGCAGAGCTGTGTGATTTGTATTCTTATGCCCGCAATACGCAATCTAAGCTTTCTGAGGCATTACTCAAGCAATTACCTGAAGCGTATGAGTACAAGGCACAAATTGCGGAGCTAATGAAAACTTATGAGCAACGTAAAAGAGAGCGTAACTTTTTAGACTATGACGATATTTTGTCGATTGTCGCTGTTCATTTGCAAAATTCCGAACCACTAACAGATTGGGTTGCTGGTTTCTGCCAAGCTTTATTGGTCGATGAAATGCAAGATACCAACCCTTTACAGTGGGCACTCTTACAGCCCTTGATTGGCAAGGTGAAATTATTTTGTGTAGGAGATGATGCCCAGTCAATTTACGGTTTCCGTGGTGCTGATTTCGAAAATATTCATTCTTTTAAAGAACGTATTCCTGACGCGGTTATTCATACCTTAGATTTAAATTACCGCTCGACTCAAGAAATATTAGATTTATCAAATTGGTTATTGGCGCATAGTCCAATCGATTATGAAAAACAGCTACAGGCACATCGTGGCAAAGGGCAAAAGCCACAACTGCATTTGTTTGGTAATGAATTTGAAGAAGCCAACTGGATTGCACAAGATTTAATAGAGCGACATCAGCAGGGCGCAAATTGGTACGACCATATGGTGTTGGTTCGTTCTGGCTACAGCGCTCGCTATTTGGAAGGGGCATTTATTGCTGCTGAAATTCCGTATCGTTTTATTGGTGGCGTAAAGTTACTGGAATCCGCACATGTAAAGGATGTGCTCAGTCTATTACGTATTGTGAGTAACCCACAGGATGACTTGGCGTGGATGCGCTTTTTAACCTTATGGGATGGCATTGGTGACGTTGGGGCTAGTAAGTTAGCACAAGAGTTAATGGGCATTGGTGAGGTTGAAGAGCGTTGTCAGCGTTTGGAGCGTCATGGAAAAGTTCCTTTACAGGCTATTTTGATTTTGAAGCAGCTTGATGTGTTACAGCAGCATGTTGAAGCAAGTATTGGTTTGGCACTCGATGCCCTAAGTGAACAGTTAGAGCAAAACTATAAAACTAAAGACTGGTCACGTCGCGCTAGAGATTTTGATCTAGTTAAACAACTGGCGCGTAAGCATGCCTCGCTTGGTGAGTTTCTTGAAGAATATGTGCTTGAACCTATTTCAGTCTCTGAAATTGAAAAAGCGGGTGATGATGATTTAGTGACCTTAATTACAATTCATTCGGCTAAAGGTGCAGAGCAAAAAGTATGTTATGTACCGCATGTATCTCCAAATCAATATCCTTATGCAAGGGCACAGGGAGATTTTGATGATGTCGAAGAAGAGCGCCGCGTATTGTATGTTGCATTAACACGTGCGGAAAATGAATTGATTTTGACGAAGCAAAATCTTAATACATGGTCACAAGACACGTATGATGAACAAGGCCGTAAAATCGAAAGTTATTTCTTAAATGATCTACCCACGCATTTAGTTCAGGCAAAAATTCATCGTCAAGTTCCACAGCCATTTGCCAAAAAACAATGGAACACTTCACGAACAGTAAACTTAGGTTTTGGTATCGATCTCGACTAAACTACTGTATAAGACACTGTAAATACTCAAATGTATATTGACCTTTATTTTGAAGGCCAATGAAGGTTGGAAAATGAAAATATTAGTTCGTAATTTAGATCGTTTAGTGACTGAAGCTGAAGTTTTAGAGCTGTTTAAGGCTTATGGTAAAGTTGAGTCTTGCGTCGTTGTAACCGATAAAGAGACAGGTAAATCAAAAGGTTTTGGCTTTGTCGAAATGCCGAATCCACGTGAAGCGATCAAAGCCATTAAAGGCTTAAATACACTTAAAGTAAAAGGTTACGGAATTCGCGTTAAAGCCGCTGAAGAGTAATGCTTTTATGCAACAATTTTTAGCTCTTTCTGTGGTTGCTCCAAATGGGACCCGTATAGCCCAAGGTGTAAAGACACTAGAAGTTCGTTCATGGGTGCCTACAGAGTTGCCTCTTAAAGATCTATTAATTGTTGAAAACCAGAATTTTTTAATCAATGATAGTGATGAAGAAGAGGAAATAGCTGTCGCTTTGGCCGATGTTGTCTCTATTCATGTTTGGCAAAATGATGAGATTGAACCTGCCTGTGCTACTGGTTGGAGTGAAGGATATTTCGCTTGGGTTCTAAGTAATGTGCGTCCATTGAAGCAGAAGTTGAAAGTGCAGGCTAAACGAAAAATTTATCAAGTCGCTTTGGATTTTCCATAAATAACGTTGATTTTATCAATGGAGTCGTTAAGCTAAGAATAGCCATATTGATGGCAATTTTAGAACAGGAAAGTTTAGTTATGTCACGTGTTGCTCGTTATCATGCCGATCGTACCAATCAAAAGCTCTATTTTGCACGCTTAGCGTGTCAACAAGCAGAGCAAACTGATCATGTACAACAGGTGCAAGCGTATCGTGAAACAGCTGTCTTTCACTTGCATGGTGCGATGCTGGCATTTTTGCAAGAACTGGTACGTTACTACCGTTTAAACGATTCACAGCCGACATTAAAATCGATTGAAGAACATATGGCGGCAAAAGGACAGGTTTCTCCTGAAGTTTCTGTTTTGCAGCAATTGGCAAAAGATGGTTTTGTTGCAGAGTTAAAGCGTGCTTACCGCATGTGCCAATATGCACCGGAACCTACTGAACCGACACCGGAAGAAGAAACTTCTTCTAATTTGATCATTAAAGTGACTCAGGGGCCACAATCATGGTTACCTGATGTGAAAATTTTGCGTGAATGGCATAGAGAGTTAAGTCATTTAATTGATGGTTTTCGTAACGAAATGGTCGAGTTCTAAAATTAAACTGTCTGAGCGCTTGAAATTTAATCCCAGTGCGCCTATATAAATAAGACGAGAGATGCAAAGTGCAAGGGTGCTTTGCCACCATGTTGAAACATGGAGGAAGTATATGTCTATACAGCAATTGAAAGAGTTATTTGGAAATCAAGAAGCAGTGTTGGAGTTAGTCCAACTCGAAGGTGGTGAGCTCGCCTTGCGTAATGCTGGTTCTGAAAAAGAGCCTTTGGTTAAAATTCAATTTAGTGATGAACTAAAAGAGATATTAGGCGAGCAAACGCCTATCGTTGCCCAGCATATGATTCAAGCTGCTTTATTTGGACTGCTAGAGAAGCAGGTTAATGAATGGCAGGCTGAAGTTGTAGATGAGCAGCCTAAATTCCTAAGTTAAAAAAAGCGTACTCTTGAGTACGCTTTTTTGTATGCGTTAATGATGTGTTGACTGATGCGCAAGCTCGATTTGATTTAAAATATGATGGCTCATATTCTTCGCCATTTCTTCTTTTGCATAGAAGACTTCGCCAATATTTTCATCTCGAATAACGGCAGCTTCTTCTTTACTTTCTGCACAAATTAAAACCTGAATTTGAGGGTTTAATTGTTTGGCAATATCCACAATCCGGTGGATATCTAAAATATCCATAGGGGAAATCACCAAAAGACGTGCATGCATGATATGGGCCTGAATGAGAACGCCGGGTTCAGTTGCTACACCACTTACGGCAGCAATATTCGCTTGACGTAACTTTTCTACAATTTCACGATTTTCTTCTGCAATCACGACTTTAATATTCTGATTAATTAAATTTTCAGTAATACGTCGTCCAACGCCACCATATCCTACAATTACCACTTGATCGCGTAGATAAGCCTGATCGACTTCATCTGGCAACATAGCGAGTGGGTCACCACTACGTTCAAGAAGTCGTGCCAAATGAGAGCGTTCACGAATCCAGCGTTGTACAGGTTCAACTGCCGAGAAAACAAAAGAGTTAAGCGTAATAGAGAATAAAGCACCCGCTAAAATTAGGTTTTGCGCTTCTAGGGTTAATAGACCTAAAGAAACTCCCAGTGTAGCCAAAATAAATGAAAACTCACCAATTTGTGCAAGGCTGGCCCCGACAGTCAAAGCAGTATTAATTGGATAGCGGAAGAATAAAACCAAGGCCATTGCAGCAAGTGTTTTACCTACCATAATAATCGCGATAACTGCCAAAATATGCAGTGGACGCTCGATAAGAATATGTGGATCAAACAACATTCCTACCGAAACGAAAAATAAAATTGAGAAAATTTCACGTAGGGGAAGAGTCTCTTCTTCTGCACGGTGGCTAAAGTCTGATTCTTTTACGACCATCCCCGCAAAGAAGGCCCCTAAGGCCATTGAAACGCCAAAGATAGCATAAGAGCCATAGGCGATTGAAACAGCTGCTGCTACAACGGTCAGCGTAAATAGCTCTCTTGAACCTAAACGCGCAACAAACTGCATTATGATAGGAACAACACGCTTACCCACAATAAGCATAAAGGCAATAAAGCCGATCACCTTTAATAGGGTGATTCCAAGCGTTAGCCAGATGTTTCCTTCTGCGCCCGCCGGTGCTTTTCCACCGAGTAAAACTGCTGTAGCTGGAAGAAGTACTAAAACAAGTACCATCACTAAATCTTCAACTAACAGCCAACCTACCGCAATTTTTCCGTTTACAGAGTCTAAAAGACCACGGTCTCCTAAAGCTTTTAATAATACAACGGTACTCGCACACGATAAGCTTAAGCCAAAAACCAGTGCTGAACCAAAGCTCCAGCCCCATAACATTGAAACGCCAACGCCAAGTAAGGTGGCAACCGCAATTTGTAAAATCGCACCAGGTAAGGCAATACGTCGAACTTGTAAAAGATCATTTAATGAAAAATGCATCCCAACGCCAAACATGAGGAACATTACACCGAGTTCAGCAAGTTGGTTGGCAAGATGAATATCTGCTTCTATGCCAGGGGTATTGGGACTAATAATAATTCCGGCAATTAAGTAGCCGATAAGAGGGGGAAGTCGTAGTCGGGCAGCAATATAGCCAAAAAAGAGGGCAACGCCGAAACCAACAGCAAGTAAAATAATTAAATCTACGTCATGCGGCACTAAAAACTCCTTTTACGTGAGTTAGGCTAAAGACAAGCATAAAAAATGCCAAGGCGGAATATGTAGAAAGTTTAACAAAAAGGCGGGTATAAAAAAAATGCAAAAAAAAACGACTTCTTAAAGAAGTCGTTTTTTTCGAGGCTAAAATTATTTGATTTTAGCTTCTTTGAAAATCACGTGTTGACGGATTTTTGGATCAAATTTTTTGATTTCCATTTTTTCCGGCATAGTACGTTTGTTTTTAGTCGTGGTATAGAAATAACCTGTACCAGCTGAAGAAACGAGACGAATCTTATCACGCATTGCTCAGACTCCTTAGATCTTTTGACCTTGAGCACGAAGGTCTGCAACAACCTTTTCGATACCCAATTTGTCAATAATACGCATACCTTTAGTGGTTAAACGAAGACGTACAAAACGTTTTTCGCTTTCTAACCAGAAACGGTGGTGGTGCAGGTTCGGCTCGAACCGGCGCTTGGTTTTGTTGTTGGCGTGTGAGACGTTGTTACCAACGACTGGACGCTTGCCGGTAACTTGGCAAACCTTAGACATGGTGTAACTCCATTGATTTAGCCAACAGCAAATCTGTGGCCAGTCATACTAAATGTAAACGGATGAATTCATTCAAGGGGCGTTTTATACCAAAAATACGATTAAAAGACAAGCGAAATTGGTAAAAACGAGGCATGATCTAGTGTAACAGATCATGCCTTGATCAGTTAACGCAACAAGGTTTTCGAAATGAAGCGATGAATTGGTTTATTGAACGGTGGAAGAATGTATTTCAGGCTATAAAGTTTTGGATTTGACATCACCGAACGTTCATGTGAAAGCCCAAAAAAGCCTTCTGGTCCGTGATATTTGCCCATACCTGATGCCCCAATTCCGCCAAATGGCAAGTCATCTTGAGCAACATGGGTAATGACCATGTTAATTCCGAAATGTCCTGAATGAGTATGCTGAGAGATGTAATCAGCGCGTGCCTGATCATAGTCAAAATAATACATTGCTAAAGGACGTGGACGACTATTAATGAACTCAATGACCTCTTCTATTTGGTCATATTCTAAAATTGGTAGCACAGGGCCAAAAATTTCATTTTGCATGATATCCATTGCAGTCGTTACACCAGTCACTAAAGTTGGTGGAATTTTGCGGACATCATCTAAAATTTCATTTTGCGGATTGATTTCAACAATACGAGCACCCTGATCACGGGCATTTTCAAGATAACCTTGAATCCGGTTGTACTGTTTATCATTAATAATAGAAGTGTAGTCTTGGTTATTGCGGAAATGAGGATACATTCCAGCCACAATCAATTTAAAGTTCTCGATAAACTCGGCAGTTTTCCCGCGTGGCAAAAAAATATGGTCTGGTGCAACGCAAGTTTGGCCTGCATTCCATAGTTTACCCACAGCAATACGCTGTGCGACATCTTTCATATCTACAGAAGCATGTACCAGAGCAGGGGATTTACCACCCAACTCAAGAATAACCGGCACAAGGTTTTGAGCCGCAGCTGTCATGACTGTTTTGCCAACAGAAGTCGAGCCTGTGAAAATCATTTTGTCAAAAGGCAAATGACTAAATGCATCAGAAATGACGCCACCGCCGTTTACTACAGCAACCAGTTCTTGTGGGAAAGCTTCAGAAAGTGCATTTTCAAGAATCTGTCCAAAATTTGGAGATGCACTCGAAATTTTGATCATGGCATGGTTGCCGGCAGCCAAAGCACAGATGAGTGGACCAACAGACAGTAGTAACGGGTAGTTCCATGGTGTAATAATGCCAATTACACCCATTGGTTGATATTGTACCCAACCTTTTGCTGGCTGATGTAATACACTGATATGGCGTTTTGATGGTTTCATCCATCCGGTTAGGTTCTTACTGTAATACTTGATTTGTTCAAGACAAGTAAGTAACTCACCAATTTTGGTTTCCATAATGGCACGATTGCCATAATCAAGGTTAATTGCTTCGGCAATCTGATCTTGATATTTTACCAAGACTTTTTTAAGACGAGCTAAACGATCAATACGCTCTTTAGCAGTGGGTACCGGATGACGTAAGTAGGCAATCTTTTGCTGCTCAAGCAAATCTTGTAAATGCTTAACATCATAAGGAACCTGAGTCTCTGGATTTGTTTTTGTTTGACTGTTCATCGGTACTTACCAAATATACTGATATACTTATTTTTTAGAGTAAATACTCTAAAGAGTCAAGTTGGTTTCTGTGTGCAAGTCTTAACCATATGAATTAACGAAGGTTATTAAAATGTCTCTACCTAAAGCTCTGAAGACAAAAGACCGGATTTTACAAATCAGTTTGCAGCTCTTTAATGAGCGTGGCGAACGGTCTGTCACTACCAATCATATTGCTGCAGAGCTGGGGATCAGTCCTGGAAACTTGTATTATCACTTTCGAAACAAGCATGAAATTATTAAGGAATTAATGTATCAGTATCAGGTCGAGACTTTAGAAATGCTCTCTTTACCTGAAGACAGACCATTAACCACCAACGACAAAATTAATTATTTTCAGGTGCTCAGCGGTCAGTTGTGGAACTATCGCTTTATTCATCGCGATGTTTATCACTTAGTTGAAAGTAACGAAGACTTTAAGAAGATCTATCCGCGCTTTGCGGGACAGGTGATGCAGCAAGGACAAAGAATTTATCAGGCCTTTGTCGATGCGGGTCTTATGAAAATGACAGCTTCCGAAATTGAAGCACTCATTATTAACCTTTGGATTGTCTTAACCAACTGGACCAACTTTTTATATATGTCCGGACACATTAGTGACAATAACCACCTTGAGGAAAAATGGGTTTGGCAAGCATTACGCCAAATGGTTTTCTTAGAGGGCCCTTATTTAATGGGTGAAAGCCGTGCGACTTATGAACAATTGCTCGAATCACTTGGACCTTCTGATCTTTTTGCAAGCTTGTCATCCTTAAAAGATGAATAGTTGTGCTTGCTTATTTAGAGCGCTAGAATACTCGGCTTATTAAAAATTTGTCTCAATTAAGTGATATTAACAAAATGAATATGACCACTGCCAATACAGCCCGTTTACTGATTACTTGTGAAGACAAGCCTGGGATCGTACAGGCTGTATCGAGCTTTTTGTACCATCAAGGTGCAAACATTACCGCGCTTGATCAATATGCGACGGAAGCTCAAGGCGGACGTTATTTCATGCGTGTTGAATTTGAACTTGATCATTTACAGTCGCGTAAAGATGCATTAATTCAAACATTTGCTGCCAACGTTGCTGAACGTTATGGCATGCAATGGCGTCTTGCTTTCGTAAACGAAATTAAAAAGGTTGGTATTTTAGTTTCTAAAGTCGACCATGCTTTGCTTGAGTTATTATGGCGTCATGCGCGTGGTTCTTTACCTTGTGAAATTACGCATGTGATTTCTAACCATGAAGATTTACGTGAATCTGTTGAGAACTTTGGTATTCCGTTTACTGTAATTAAAGTAACCAAAGACAATAAAGCCGAAGCTTATGCTCAAATTGATGAAATGATGCAAGGTAACGACTTATTAGTTCTTGCACGTTACATGCAGATTTTAAGCGAAGATTTTGTTGCAAAATGGGAAATGAAAATCATCAATATTCACCATTCATTCTTACCTGCTTTCGTTGGGGCAAACCCATATAAGCAAGCCTATGAAAAAGGTGTGAAGTTGATTGGTGCAACAGCTCACTATGTGACTGCTGACCTAGACCAAGGCCCGATTATTGAGCAAGACGTTGAACGTGTAAGCCATGATTATAACGTTGAGCAGTTACGTGAGCTTGGTGAAGATGTAGAACGTAATGTATTGGCTCGTGCTGTTAAATGGCATTTGGAAGACCGCATTATTGTAGATGGTAATAAGACAGTTGTTTTCTAATTAGCTTATATTTTTAAAAGCACACTTTTGAGTGTGCTTTTTTATGGCTAAAATAAATTTAAAATGTTATAACATAACCTTAATTTGATGTTCTATTGGTTATTCTCAATATTGTAACTACTTAATGTCTTTTTAAGTTGAGCACGATTTGATAAGTAGTCTATGGAACTAACAAATTTTAGTGTGTTGTCTAAGCATGAGAAAAGTAAGGTGATATCACTTTATGAAGTTAGATTGCACAATACTAGGAAATGTTTTTCGCAAAAAATTAGTTGCAAATGAAAACACTTCTCATTTATTATTGTGGCACTTTATTGTTCTATCCGATGTTTGAAATCGTTTCTATAAATTGAAGTCGAGATCATCATCCATTAGGTAATTAGATTCTTATGAGTCAATCTTCCGCAGCCTTAAACTCTCCCAATCCGATGAAAAAGAAAGTCATCACGGCGCTAATTGCGGTTGCAATTGGTCATATCGGGGTCTTATGGGCAGTTAGCCACATTAAGCCTGCTGAACTAAAGCCAATTGACAAGAAGCCTTTACAAGTCCGCTTTGTAAAAATTCAAGAACAACCAAAACCTTTACCACCGAAACCAAAAGAACCGCCTAAAAAGCCGGAACCCAAAAAAGAAGTGAAAGAGGTAAAGGTTGTTGAGAAACCTGTGATTCCACCTAAACCAGTGGAAAAAATTCAGCAGGTGAAAAAGGCTGAAACTCCTAAACAAACAGTAAAGACAGAACCTAAAGTTGAACCAAAAGTAGTTACTCCAACGACTACTGTGACTGAAAAAGTCGTTGAAAAGCCAAAACCAGTGGTACAAGAAGCACCTAAAGCTCAACCTGCGCCAGATCCATCACCAAAACGCGTTTCAATTGGTGGTTCAGGTGTGCAGTGGAGTCGCTCACCACGTTTGACTGTTTCACCAAAAGATTTACAAGGCGAAGCGCGTTCAGTTGTTGTACTCATTGAAGCCGATGAAAAAGGCAAGATTACCAATGTGCGCGTAACCCGAAGCAGCGGCATTTCAAGTCTAGATGACAAAGTAGTCCGTGCTGTACGTGGTGCAAAATTTAAACCTTATATGGAAAACGGTGTTGCTTATCCAATTAAAGCAGAGCAACCGTTTGATTTAACCCCTTAAACGAAATTTGAGTCCCAACGGCTAACCTTAATCAGGAGTTCGAATATGAACTTTTCAATCTATTGGCAACATGCAGATGCAGTGAGTAAAACCCTGTATTTCATCTTATTGGCAATGTCGATTGCTACTTGGACAGTTTTCATCTTACGTTTGATGGGGACTCGCCAACTAAAACAACAAGCTTACGCTCAACTCTCTAAAGCTATTAGTTCGCTAAAAGCGAAGTTACAGCCTTTGAGTTTTGAACAGCGTAAAGCAGTTGCAGAGCAAGCATTATTGCGCCAAATTTCTGCTGAAAAAGTCAATGCTGAGAAAGGTATTTCTGTTTTAGGAACAATTGCTTCAATTGCACCATTTGTTGGTTTGTTTGGTACGGTATGGGGTATTTTCCACGCGCTGGTTGCTGTAGGTAAGAGCGGACAAGCAGGATTGGCTCAAGTGGCTACACCAGTAGGTGAAGCGCTTATTATGACTGGTCTTGGTCTTGCAGTTGCGATTCCTGCGGTATTGGCTTATAACATTTGTGTACGTGCTAATCGTGGTCTTGCTCATGATTTACAAGATCAAGCACACAGTTTATTAATTGATACGATGTTGCAGCAAGACTCAACTGTAAAGTCTGATGTTAAAACTGCAGAACAAAGTTATGTTGGAGGTCAAGCTTAATGGCTTTTCAATTGGGTGAAGACCACGATAGTGGCATAAATGAGATGAACCTCATTCCGCTAATCGACATTATGTTGGTGTTAATGATCATCTTTTTGGTCACAGCAACAGTTGCCAACCCATCGATTCCATTAACACTGCCTAAAACAACTGCTGAAATTATTGATCCACCACCAAAAGCAATTACGATTAGTATCAATGCAAATGGTGAAGTGGCTTGGGATACTCAAGTAATTAGCCTTGATGAGCTTCAAAAACGTTTCCAGGAAGCAGGTCAAGGTGCGGTTAAACCAACCGTTCAACTTCGTGCTGATAAAGAGTCGAAGTACGATACTGTGGCTCAGGTAATGTCTCGCGCCAGTGAAGCCGGACTGAGCGATATTGCCTTTGTCAGTGAAAACTAAAGTTTAGTTTACTCAATAAAAAAGCAACCAATTTGGTTGCTTTTTTATTGCTCTGATTTATTGATCTTTCATCAGATGCTGGAATTTACTATACAGCTTGAGCAACTTAGGTGGAATCGCAAAGTTGCAATAACCTTGTGAAGGGTTCTTTGCATAGTAATTCTGATGATATTCTTCGGCTGGATAGAATGTCGGGACAGGAGACAGCTCAGTCACAATATCAAGATCGTCATCTTTTAACGTTTGAATCGTGTGTTCTGCTGCCTGTTTTTGCTCTTCATTATAATAATAAATAACAGAGCGGTACTGAGTACCAATATCATTACCTTGGCGGTTTAAAGTCGTTGGATCATGCGTTGCAAAGAAGACATCAAGTAACTGAGAATATGTAACTTGCTGTTCATCAAAGTCAATAAGGACCACTTCAGCATGCTGAGTGTCTCCTTGACATACTTGCTCATAGGTTGGGTGAGTTGTATGCCCACCAGCATAACCACTTGTTACTTTTTCTACACCACGTATTTGTAAAAATACGGCTTCGACGCACCAAAAACAGCCGCCGCCAAATAATGCCTGTTGCATTGTTTTTCCCTCTATTTCCTGCCTATTACAATAGGGTCTATCTAACTAGATTACAAAGTAAAGCGTGTATAAAAAAGTAAAGAAAAAGAGAATAACTTATTTAGTTTTCGATAGCCACCAACAGATCCTCTATATTTAAAGGGTTTCTAGATATGCTTCTAAGTTGGAGAGTGTGCCATTAAATCCTTGTGTCATTCCATCGCGAGCAGAATCAAAAGTTGAATTCCCAATATCGTCAGAGTTCCACGGTTGCCAAGTAATTGTGACTTTTGTTTTATTATCAATATCTTCAAAAGTTGTGGTTGCTAACATTTCTAAGGGCCATGTCGGTGACATAGGGTGTCGTGTGTTGTTACCGTCTTTGTCTGAGAAAGATTGAATAAACGTTAATCGCTCATTAGGTTCAATCTCACGAAACACCTGCTTCCCCCACATTTGTGTTCCATCGGGTCCTTCTAACCCATAGTGATAAGTTCCACCAACTCTAAAATCCATTGAGGTATGAATGATTTTGAAATTTTTTGGACTCATCCAATTTTGTAAGTGATTAATATCAGTATGAACCTTGAATACAAGATCACGAGGTGCATTGAATACTTTAGAAATACTAAATGGTGTAATTTTTTCTGTCATGATTATTTTCCTTTATTAGAAAACTGGTTAATTTAAGTTATGGAGTTACTTTGTGATTCTTGCACATTATTTTCGCTGACTATCAAAGTGTACTTTTGATAGTCAGCGAAAATGAGTCTATAAAATATCAAGCAGACTCTAGTCAGCTTTGGGTAAACCTTGTCGCACAATTTGAGAGAAGTGTTCACTACTCTGATCTGAAAGTTGTTCAAAATGCTCAGTACGTGGATTGATATGCGCGATTTGATACCACTGCTTTAAACTAATATTTTGATTAAGCGCTTTAAGATCATATAAATAATTAGGTAGATAACCAGAGGCTATTAACCGATAATCTTTAGGAAGCTGATATGGGTTAATGGCTTGAACCATATCAAAAATCAAGGTTGTACAATTACTTGTGAGGGTGTTATACCATTTTGGCTGTGCACGTAGCTCATCTGACTTTTTAAGATATTCTAAAAATAACGCTTTTTGTTCTGAGCGTGGCATATTGACTGGGAAATTATAAACTTGCTCTTTACGGATGTTGCTACGCGTGTAGACAATATCTTTTTCATCAGATGCAATTAAGCTCAGTTCATATTTTCTAAAAAAGCCACCCACTGCCGAAAACTCCTCAGTCTTTTCTTTTCGAATTTCGATTGAAAAAACTAAAGGCTGTTGATTCTTAAATTCGAAACTGACGAGTGTATGGGCAATTTGTGGCCCCATCCAGTAAGAGGTAATAATATTTATGCCATTTAACTGGTTCAGGTCAAAAGTACGGGTTTCCCAGCGAGCGTCATAAGTACCATCGGGATGCCAGTTGAAGTTACGTACATTGTGCAAAGTAACAACGTTGCCGTGTTTTTCGTAACTTAGCATATTGGCAACTTCAGGGTTCCAGTCACGGTCTTGACGCGCAGTAATTGAGAAATACCAAACCAGAGAACAAGCAAAAGCTAAAAGATAAATTAAGATATCTGTACGACGGCTAATGATATGACCATTGAAGTATAAGCCAGCCATACTTAATGCAAAGGCAATCCATATGCCGATAATAATGCGACTGCCTAACCAGCCAAAAGGTTGTTGCACCCAAAGCGCTAAACATACCCAAATACTGGAGAGCACAATAAACAACGTGAATAAACCATGTAAAGCGCCGAAGAGGAGGGCGATAATAAATTCACGTGTTCCGATATTGTGCATAGGCGGCCATAAAATTATTTTTTATAAGTTGCAAATTCGAATGAAGTTCCTGTTTTTTCATCTACTTGCTGCTCACTCGCAGTTTTATGAAATTCACTCGGTATAGTTGGATAATGTGCATCACCTTGTACATCTAAGTCAACATGAGTGAGCTCGAGACGGTCTGCAATTGACAAGGTTTGCTTAAATATTTCACCACCACCAATGATGAAAAGCGCCTGCTTTTCGGTGTTTTTGGCGTCTTCTAAAGCTGCGTTTAAAGCATCTTCAATTGAATACGCAATTTTTACGCCGTCAAAGTGCCAGTTAATATCACGGGTAATTACCCAGTTCACACGGTTCGGTAGAGCGCGGCCCATAGACTCAAGGGTTTTACGGCCCATGATGACCACGCCACGCTGGGTGATTTCTTTAAAGTGTTTTAAGTCGGCAGAGATATGCCATGGCAACGCATTGCCTTTACCAATACAGTGATTTTTGTCCATTGCGACAACGTGGACAACTTCTACATTTTGCCATGCCATAATCTTATTCTCTAAACCGTAATCTAATGAAATTTAAGCCGTCGTTATACTGCAACCGGAGCTTTAATTGCTGGATGTGACTCGTAACCTACAATCTCGATATCTTCAAATTTGAAATCGAAAAGGTCTTTAACTTCCGGATTAAGTTTTAATTGGCAAAGTGGTAATGGTTCACGTGTTAATTGTAGTCGTGCCTGCTCGAAATGGTTGGCATAAAGATGCGTATCGCCACCTGTCCAAACAAAATCACCTACGCCTAAACCGCACACTTGAGCAATCATATGAGTGAGTAGAGCATAACTAGCAATATTAAATGGCACGCCCAAGAACACGTCAGCACTACGTTGATAAAGCTGGCATGACAATTTGTTGTCTTGTACGAAAAATTGGAAGAGTGTGTGGCAAGGTGGCAATGCAACTTGTCCAGCTTCATTCGGGTTCCAGCCAGAAACGATTAAACGGCGCGAATTTGGGTTAGTTTTGATTTCGTTAATTAACCATTTAATTTGGTCAAAACCATCTTGATTATAAGTACCATCAGCATTTTTAGTTGCGCCGAAATTACGCCATTGGTGGCCATAAACTGGGCCTAGTTCATGTTCTGGGCGGCCAAAACGAGCTGTTTGTTCTGCTGTAGCCCATTCGTCCCAAATTGAAACTTTATTATCTTTTAGATATTGGACGTTGGTGTCGCCTTTTAAAAACCAAAGTAACTCAATCACAATAGAACGGAAGTGAACTTTTTTTGTGGTGAGTAAAGGAAAACCTTTAGAGAGATCAAAACGCATTTGATGACCAAATACAGAACGGGTTCCTGTGCCTGTACGGTCGCCTTTGTCACCGCCATTATCAAGGATATGTTGTAGTAGGTCTAAATATGCACGCATAACACTCTCGAGTTCGGATTAATTCCATCAAATAAAAGGGAAAGATAGGTCAGATGATATATAAATACTCAAATGTATAAATACATAAATGTATAAATACATAAATATGTAAATACATAAATGTGTAAATACATAAATATGTAAATACATAAATGTGTAAATACATAAATGTGTAAATACATAAATGTGTAAATACTCAAAGATGATACCTGTTGTAGCTCAAGATGAAAATCTAAAAATAGTTCTATGGCATTTCAGGAGGCATAATTAGTCAAAACGCTTGGCACGATTTTGATAAATTGAAACAAGAAAAAATCCAACCAGTACAAAGCCTAAAGCTTGTATCGTTACGATCCAATTGTGTTGAGGCGGTAACATCCACACAACAAGAGCAACAATAATGAAAGGGTAAATTCTAAGCAGAAACTGGAAGTTAGATTTATATGAACTACGAGCTGGAATTTTTGTTTGTAAATATTGCCCGAAATGAAGCCCGAAACCTAACACAAGGCTAAGAATAGTATAAGTCGGCGATAAAGGCTGGACTTGATTGGCTATATAAATTGCAGCACAAACCGCAATAATGAAGATGAGTTTGATGTGACGCGGTGCGTTGTACCAATAAGCCAACATAAAACGGGAGCCTATTTGTTAAATAATGATTGTGGTGAAAAAATAAAAGCAGCAAGCGCCATAAATGCAATGCCTTGAACGCCCCAAATAAGCAAGTTCGGCATGGCTTTCACAAAAATAAGAGCAAACAAGAGGGCAATAGGCACCCATGTAAATAGGCGGTAAAGTAAACCGGTTGGATTGCTTTGAGCAAAATGCAATTTAAAGTAACGGCAGATTAAAAAAATAACCCCAGTTCCCGTAAACATTAAAATGGTATCTAATGGCAATGGTTGATATTGATATAACCCAATACAGATTAAGAGGGTAATAATTAAAATGATTAATTTTTTAAAAGTCGGGACTTGCTTGTTAAACCAGAATTCCAGCATGGTGTATCTTCTTTCTTGGGAGATAAAAACTGTAGCATAAAAAAGAGGAGCCGAAACTCCTCTGATTTAGATGTTAACTGTTCTTTTGTGGGCCCCAGTCATAAATTTTCTTTTGATAGGCATACCACATCATCCAAAGGCCAATGAGCAACATTGGAACTGTAAGAATCTGACCTTTAGTCATCCAACCAAATAAAATAAAGCCTTGGTCGGCATCGGGTTGACGGAAGAATTCCATTACAAAACGTGCAACGCCGTAACCCATTAAAAATAGCGCTGAAACGGCCATACGTGGGCGAGGTTTTGAACTAAACCACCACAAGATAATGAATAGAATTAGACCTTCGCAAAGTGCTTGATAAATTTGAGAAGGGTGGCGAACCAAATGTAATGGATCCGTTGGGAAAATCATTCCAAATGGATAATTCGGATCTGTAACCGCACGGCCATATAACTCTCCACCAATAAAGTTACCGAAGCGTCCGAACATTAAGCCTGTCGGTACACAAGGGGCAATAAAGTCGAGTGTTTGGAACCATGTTTTTTGATATTTTTTACACCAGAATAGCATTGCAATCATGACGCCTAAGAAGCCGCCGTGGAAGCTCATACCGCCAGTCCAGACTTGGAATAACCAGATTGGGTTTTCAAGGAATTTATCAAATTCATAGAAAAGCACATAGCCGATACGTCCGCCTAGCACAACACCTAAAGCGCCATAAAACACCAGATCGGAAACCATGTCCGATGTCCAGCCATCACGCTGTTTGGCACGGTAGGAAGCGAGTCCCCAAGCACATAAAAATGCCAATAAATACATGAGTCCATACCAATGGACTTGAAGAGGTCCTAGATGTATTGCGACCGGATCGATATTAGGATAGGTCAGCATTGCTGCTCCTTGATCTTACGTTTTGACAGATTGTAGCGGAATGATGTGAAAAATGTTGTACATTCAATGTGTAAACATAGGGAACAAGAATCAATGTGTATTGTGGCTTTAGCATGGCATGTTCTGGATGATATGCCCTTGTGTCTTATTTCAAACCGTGATGAGTTTTATCACCGACCAACCGCATTGTTGCATCAATGGGAACATACACCAATCATTGCAGGGCAAGACTTACAGTCCGGTGGCACTTGGATGGGCGTTACGCCACAGGGCCGATGGGCTGTGTTAACTAATTTCCGTGATGGACGTGATAAACAGCAATACGAGACTTCTCGTGGTCATTTAGTTCAGGCTTTTTTAGAGTCTGATTTATTGCCGATTCGTTTTGCTCAGCAATTAGAACAACGGCAACAAAACTTTGCTGGTTTTAACCTCTTTATGGGGACTGCTGATCAAGCGGTCTACATGAGCAACCGTGGTGAGGCTCCTCAAGTATTAGCCAATGGTGTGTATGTGGTTTCGAATGGTTTAATGTCCGATCACTGGGAGAAAACCAGACATTTAAGAACTCGTTTTACGCAAGAGTTCTTGCCTATGCATCAGCACAAAACAGAAGAGTTAAGCTTGCAACATGCAGCGTGGGATATTTTAGAAGATGAGCGCAAGGTCACCACAGCATTGTTGCCAAATACGGGCATTCAACCAGAAATGGAAGAGTTATTGTCATCGACTTTTATTCAAAGCCCAGTATATGGAACACGTTGTTCGAATTTTTTAAGAATGACCAATAATGAATGGATTTGGTTGGAAAAGACCCAGCAAGGCGAACATAGCGGCCAAATTGTACAGCAGCAGATACTTCTAAATTGTTAACAAAATGCCGATCAAATGATCGGCATTTTTATAATAATGACGTCATTAACCAGCAATAACGCCGCCATCTTTACGGGTAATCACTACAGTTGCTGAACGGGGGCGCGCAGTTTTATTGTTTGGGTCTTTTTGTGTGGCAGGCCAGTTACTTTCTGGTTTTGCGTAACTTGGAGAGTCTTCACCAGGGTGCTGAACATTAATGAAAATTGCCTTATAGTCCGGTGTCATGGCAATACCAGTAATTTCACATTGCTTTGGTCCGACTAAGAAACGGCGTAATGTTGCGTCTGTAACTTTAGCGCCTGTTATGGTTTGCTGACCATTTGATGTAGTTGCCGCACCGCCATCACCAATTTGACCCGGTAGGGCAGCAAGCATCATACAGTTGGTGACATCTGTATAAGCACCGTCATCTGTTTCAATCCAGAGAACACCGCGTGGGTCAAACCACATACCATCTGGAGATGAAAAGTCGTTATTGTCTGTTAAACCTGACAAGTTGATGTTTGAAGCCATCGAAGCTTCTGCACCAAATAAGTAAATGTCCCACTTGAAGGTTTCAGCAGTGGTTTTGTCATCGACTTCTCTAAAACGAATGATATGGCCGTTCACATTTCCTTTTTGTTCTTTTGTGCCTGCATATAGGTCGGTATAGTTACGAGGGTTGGCTGCATCTGTAGGGTAATCTTTACCACGGTTTGAGTTGTTGGTGAGTGTGACATAGATTTCGCCATTAATCGGGTTAACGGTTGCCCATTCTGGGCGGTCCATTTTTGTTGCACCGACTGAATCTGCTGCTAAACGCGCAAAGGTGACTACGTCTGCCTGAGATTTAAATGGATAGGTAGTGTTACTTTCATTTAAACCATTTTTACCGTAGGCAAGTTCAATCCATTGACCTGAACCATCGTTATTAAATTTGGCAACATACAACTTACCTGAGTTCATGTATTTGTCACCGGCTGCATAGCCGCCGTTTATATCTTTTGTGTCCCACACTGCGGTTGAAACAAACTTATAGATGTATTCGCCACGAGAGTCATCACCCATATAAAATGCGATTGGTTGACCTGCTACGGCACGACAAGCACTGTCTTCATGGGCAAAACGGCCTAATGAGGTACGTTTAACCGGATTTTGACGGTTATCAAATGGGTCAATTTCGACCATCCAGCCAAATGTGTTTGGACCATTGCGGTAATCTTGGGTTGCTTGAGCTGCTTTTACATCGGCATTCCAGCGGTCATATAGGTCTTGTGCCTCTACTTGACCAATTGCGGTTTCCCAGCCGTAGCGCGAACTCGACCCTGCTTTAAGGCCATAGCGTTTAAGGGCAATAATTTCTTCTGGAGCACGTAGCGCATCATCAGTTGTACTGCGGGCAAAATAACCGATAAAGTTTTCTTCTGTGGTTAAGTATGTTCCCCAAGGTGTATAGCCATTACCACAGTTATTGTGTGTACCACGAGTCTGACGGCCAGCAGGTGAAAAGCGCGTTGAAAGTAAGTTAGACCCTGCTGCTGCACCTGCAAAGTCCATGACTGTAGAGCCTGTAATACGTCTATTAAAAATAGAGTTTTTTACAACTTCTACTTTTTGTGTAGCAGGGTCTTTTTTAATATGTACTACAGAAACGCCATGAGCATTGGTTTCGCGAATGACTTCATCTTCAGGACGGCGTCCATCAACTTTGGTTGGACCTTTAGGGTGCAAAAAGGTTTGGTTGATGTATTCGTGGTTCATCACCAATAAACCTTGTGCTGAAACAGTTTCATCAAAACGGTTTGTTGATGTGTTTAAACCAAAATAGTGCATACCATCGTGGCAGTCGCCAGAGCGAAACTGGAAGCTTGGACCAGATGGAATATTGTTATCGTCCCAATCACCAAAAGAAGGATTAATAGAGTCACCTAAAGCGTAAATCACATTTGCCTCATAACCTTCTGGTACGGTCACAATATCATTTAAATTTTTAGCAACTGGCGTAAAGGTAAGTTTTTCTGGCTTTTTGTTTGGATCGACTGGAGCAGTTCCACCGTTGTTGGAGCTAGAGTCATCGTTATTATCATTACAGCCCGTTAAAGTAGAGGCTAAAGTTAATGCCACAGCCCCGCTTGCTGCTTTAGTAATGAGACTACGACGACTTACGTATTGGTCTAAAACATCACGAAAGTGAATATTGTTCGAAGTGTTGTTATCTAGTTCCTGATCTTCATGATATGGGGTCAAATCGTTCATATTAAATTCCTAATTCAAAATAAGTTTTTCTAAATGTCTTGATTAGCTTAAGTTTTGAATATGACGAGGTCTTGACGTTTTAATGATAACTTAATGAAAAATTTGATCGTTTAGTCAAAAAGAAAAGTACTTTTTATTTTTATGGGGGTTTTTAAATAAAAGAAACCTGCATAAAGCAGGCTTCTTTTGAGTTGCGGTAAGAATTATTTCTTCACAACAGATGGTGCTAGAGGGTCAGCCGTAATATAACCAACTGCCGCTGCAAAACGATCTTTGTAGTTTGCACGAACAAGAGGATCAAGAGTTGCTTTTACTTTATCGTGTAATGGAGATTCCCAGTCACCCGGATGCTGGAAGTTACTCATGATATAAGTCCAGCCATTCACTGCATCTACAGCATGTAAACCTGTCGATTCAGCACCAGCAGGTGTTGATAAGATACGGCTTAATTGTTTGGTATCTACGTTATATGCCCATAAGAAGTTATTTACGTGCATACCACTGTCTTCACCAATGAAGAGCGTACGTAAGTTTTCAGAGAACTTAATGTTATCTGGGTTTGCAATTTTATCTGCATTTGCAAGGTTACCCAAAGCATCAGCAGTTGTAAGGTCTTCGCCCACTAAAGCTGCTGGCGGTTCCATATGAGTCGATACCCATTCACTGTTAATGAGCTGACCTTTGTTGTCAACTTGGCTGCCTTTTAAAGTGTGTGCATAAACTGCACCAGCTTTTGGACCTTGTACTTGAATATCAGTGGTTTTATCAACCATAGAAGACTGTACATAAGACATCGCAGAGTATGCGATTTTGTCTTTAATATTTACAGTTGTGCCTTCCATCTTGGTGAAGCCCATACTTGCGCCCACTAAAGCTGCATAACGATGCGTTTCTAGGAAAGCTGCTTCACGCTCTTTACCCGGTACAAGTTTGACCCAGTTATTTTTGCCGCTATAACGGATTTTGGTATAGCTTGCATCTTGAGGATCTGTAGTTTTTACATCCATCAAGTCTGAAATCTTGTATTGATCTGCCCAGCTTTTTACTTCTGCACTTGTTGCATGACCAAGGTTAATCCAAGAAATATCACCCGCACCAGCGCCTACACCTGAGGTTTGCTTCCATTTAGCAACATAGAGCGTACCCGCAGATAAGTCTTTTTCTTTATCGGCAACAAACATGAATAAACCACCATTCGTTGCATCATCACCCATCAATGCAGTGCGGTTATCTGGCATAACTTGAATAAGTTCGTGCGAGATACGACCTAAACAGTAATGTTTTTTGATTGAACCTGTACCATCTGTATTTACAGTCACTTCTGGTAAATGACCGTAGTGGTATGGGTTACCTTTGGTACTGTCACCAAATAAGTTTTTGCTAAATACTGGTAAGTAGCTTCCAGCAACGTTGTTTGCGTCTGGTTCGTATTCTTCACTAGAAAGGTGAGTTCCCCATGGAGATAAGCTTGCACCACAAGTAATCCATAAACCGTTTACTTTAGAAGTATCGACATTGTGGTATTTAACCAGTGTTAAATGACCAGTTTTAGGGTCTTGGTCTAAAGTTAAAATCGCAATTGGAGATGGTAGTAAGCCATACATAGACGCTAAGCTTTGGTCACGAGTCGTATATTCAAACTGAACGACGTGAAATACAGGATTACCTGTCACACCTAAAGCTTGTTTGTCTGCATCGGTAAAGTCACGCCCAGTTGCTTGTTTAAAGCTAATTAAAGAGCTTCCATCTGGACAGTCAGAGAAGAATTGACGTTCTTGCCCTGGTTTTGATTTATCAATAATTGGTTGATTATTAATATCAACATAACCACCCGCTAGAATTTTTCCACCTTTACCGTCTGCAACCAGATCACCTGTGGTAAAGAAAGGCTTATACGCTAATGTATAGTCAGTTTTTGAGCCATCTTCCCAGCTAATTGAAAGGCTTGATGCAACAGTTGTGGTTGCCATCGCTGCTGGGTTTGCTAAAGATGGTGCAGCCATTGAAGTGAAAGTTGCATTTTTAAAGTTTACTGTTGGTGGTGGAGTAACAACATCTGAATCATTATTGCTGTCATTACAGCCTGCTAACGTTGCTGCCGTAGCCATCGCACCTAATGGAAGAAAAGGGATCCCCGTAAACCATTTTAAAATATCGCGACGTGTTGGGTGGTTAGAAGCAGTTGTCATAATAAATCCGTAACTTTTGTGTGTATATTTGTTGAGTCGATTCTATGGATTGGAAATGACACTTTTCTTACATTTTTAAGTCACTTTGAAGACAGTTTATAATTTGATTAATTAAGACGATTTAAAAGTAAAAAGCCCAAATCTTAATATTTGGGCTTTTAAAGAGAAGTTTTAGATTATTCAGCAGACTGGCTTTTTCTCTTCTCAAGAATCTTACCGAACAGTAGGCCTATTTCAAAAAGCAACCACATTGGAATCGCTAGCATCACCATTGAAATCGCATCTGGGGGTGTAATAAACATAGCAACAAAAAAACATCCCACAATAATAAAACGTCTTTTTTCAGCAAGGCTTTGAGTATTTACTACGCCAATTAAAATAAGTAATAAGGTTGCGATAGGAATTTCAAAAGTGACACCAAACACTAAAAATAGCTTTAAACAGAAGCTTAAATAACTATTAATGTCGGTCATTGGCGCTACTGTTTCAGGTGAAACGCTAATAAAGAAATGTAATATTGCCGGGAGGGTAATGTAATAAGCAAAAGCGACACCTGCATAAAATAGAACAATACTACCGATCAGTAACGGTAGCGCTAAATGGCGTTCTTTTTGATAAAGTGCTGGGCGAACAAAAGACCATATTTCATAAAGAATAAATGGCATTGCAAGCATAAGTGCGACAAATAAATTAAGTTTAAATGGCGCCATAAAGGTTGCTGTTACATCCGTTGCAATCATTGAAGATGACGCAGGAAGTTGTAACCTTAAAGGCTCAGATAATAATTGGTAAGTATTATTTCGAAAGGGTAGTAAACAAAAGAATAAGAATAATGTTACCCCTACAATCCTGAATAAATGGCGTCTTAAAACCACCAAATGATTCATGATTGGCATTTGGTCTAGGTTTTCTTGACTATTTACAGTGGTTGAAGGCAGTTGGTTCATACGGCAATCTTCAATTCAACAGGAGATGTTTCTGAAATATCAGTTTGAGGAACTAATGGCGTAAGTTTGGCAACATACGGCACTTTGTAATGGTCTGATATAGGAATACATTTCCGAATAGGCTTTTGTGTTGTTTTAGGCGTTTCTGGAACTTCTAAATGTTCTGAAATCTGCTGTTTTTGTATTTCTTCAAGCTGCTGTTGTACTTTTCGTTCCAATGCTTCGATGCGGTTAAGTTCCTCTTGCATTTCTTTGCGGAACTCAGAAAGACGCAGCTCCTGATCAATCTCGTTTTGCAGATTGGTAATATAGCGTTTTAGTCGAACATACCAGCGGCCTGCAAAGCGTGCAGCTTCGGGAAGCTTATCTGGACCTAAAACTAAAATTGCAATAATTGCAAAACAGAGTAGCTCTGTCATTCCTACATCAAGCATGGGTCAAACCTTTAGCTTTTCACTGATGTGCTTTCAGATGTTTTAACTTGTGCATCGATTGTACGAGGAGTATTTAAAGATGCAGCTTCGTCTTCTTCACGAACTGATTTTTTAAAGTCTCTTACTGCACCGCCAACATCTTTACCGATATTTTTTAATTTAGATGTACCGAACAATAAAATAACCACAATTGCGAAAATAACGACATGCCAAATAGATAAACCAGCCATGATTTTATACCTCTTTTTAGTTCGCTTTATATCAACAGGTTGCCATGACAAGAATGTGACACTTATATTTCATTTTTAAGACAGTATTTATAAGTCGTCAGTTACGGTTAGATTTTTAAAGATATTTATCCGAGTAATTTTAAATTTTATTTAACTTAGGTTTTAGACCAATTTACGTGAAATAGATCATACGCTTCAAAATCAAAAGGTGTAGCATAACAAGCTGTTTTTAATGAGCAAGAGGAGAGAGCGTGGCATTACTACTGCCTGTATTGGCATTTATCACCGGACTTTTACTTGCTCAGACCTCTATCGCGGAAACCATAAAACCTATTCTTTCAGCTTGGCTTGCACGACTCCTGATCCCGATTGTGATCATTTACAACATGGTCTTTTATCAATCGGGAAGTTTGAGCTTAATGCTCTTTAGTTTTGGGTCGGCTTTTATTATTTTCTTTGCCTATTTAGCTTTATTTAAAGACCGCTTACTGGCCCTTTGTGTAAGCTATACCAATATGGGATGGCTTGGTTTTCCTTTTGCCATGGCTCTATTTGGTCCTGAAGCAACTGCTCCAATTGTCGCTTTATATATTGGGATGTCACTTTTTGGAAATGCTTGGGCTGTGACTGCCGTTACTACTGCACCGCAAAGTAAGCTCAATATATTAAAAAAGGTTTTAACTTCCCCACCTTGTATATCAATATTTTGTGCTGTTGTGCTCAGACTTTTAGGGGCCCAGCATATCGAAAGCCCTGCTATACATTGGGTTTATGAGGTTGCTAAATTTGCAATGACTTTTGCAGGTATGTGTGTGCTTGGAATGTGGCTGCGCCGTACCAGAGTTTATGCAAAAGACTTAATTTACAGTACAAAAGCTCAAGCCTTTAAAGTCGCGTGTGGCTTTATTTTGTGTGTACTAACTTATAGATTTTTACCTATTCCAAATATAAACCAGCAAATAGGGGTGATGTTTTTAATGTTCTGTCTGCCGCCAGCAGCCAATATTGTGGCGTTAGAAACACATTATCAAGGGACGGGGAGATCTGCGGCTTATATTGCCTCAGGCACGATTGTGAGTTGTGTGTGTATTGCGATTTATGCTGTGTTTTTACATCTTTATTTCTAAGGAAGAGATTAGACCAGACGGCCTTTGAATAATGGTTATATGCTTATTTTGTGTATATAGGCAATATTTACTTTTGTTTCGTCAAAAGTAACAAAACCATTTGTCGAACTGACGACATATCCTTGATGTCGCAGTTCGACGGGCGACATCCATGTCGCCTAGCACGATAGCAAATGGCTTTAACGTTAAACTAAATAAATGCTATATAAAGTTTTACTTCTGCAAGCTCTCTCTAAATAACTGCATCGCTTGTCCACGATGACTAATCTTATTTTTATCTTCTTTAGAAAGTTCAGCGCTAGAAACTTGTAGCTCTGGTAACCAGAACAGTGGGTCATAACCAAAACCATTTTCACCACGTGCAGCTTCTAAAATTTCGCCGTGCCAAATACCTTGGAAAATTTGTGGCAAAGGGTCTTCCGCATGAGTCACTAAAGCAAGTACGCACACAAACATACCTTCAATAGCTTCACCATTTTTACGGTATGGCAGAAGGTCATTTAATAATTTGGCATTATTCGCTGCGTCGTCACCATGTTCTCCAGCATAGCGTGCTGAATAAATACCAGGTGCACCACCTAAAACCGGAACACAAATCCCTGAGTCATCAGCCATAGCAGGTTTCCCTGAAATTTTAGAGGCATGACGTGCTTTAATAATGGCGTTTTCAATAAAGCTTAAGCCGTCTTCAATGGCGTCGGGAATATTTAGGCGACCCTGAGGAATAATTTCTACAGGTAACTTAAGCTGTTCAAAAAGTTTTTCAAACTCTGCGACTTTACCTTTGTTATTACTTGCAAGGACTAAAGAGCCCTGATCAAACCAATGTGGGGTAGACATAAGATAACCAAACTTTATAACCAATATTGAACGTCAGTTATGTTACGTGTTTTTTGGAAGGGGATACAGAGTAAAACAAATAGAATATAAAATTAGAAGCTTAAAAACTAAAACCACCTTATAGGTGCTATAAGGTGGTTTTAGTCGAGTAAGTTTGCTGGATTATTATTGAGCTTGAATCCATTTATCCGCACGGTCGCGTGCCATACGAATTTGCTCTTGAGTTAAGTTTGCAGCAAGAGCCGTCTTTTTACCTTCAGATAAGCTAATCACTTTATTGTCTAGCATGCCATCACGAGTTGAAAGCTCATACCACTGGTAAGCACCTACGTAGTTTTTCTTTTGCTCTTCCATCATCGCGAGGTTATAGCTTGCACGGTTATCGCCGTTACTTGCAGCTTTTTCGAAATACTTACGAGCCATAGACTCATCTTTCTTAACACCAATACCGTCGGCGTACATACGGCCTACATTTAACTGTGCTGGTGATAAACCTTGGTCAGCAGCAGCTTTGAACCAAGTAAATGCTTGTTTATCGTCTTTTGCTACATCTTTACCGTATTGGTAACGTGTTCCAAGATAAAATTGTGCGCCAGCTTGGCCCGCTTGAGCTGCTTTTTGAAGGTCATGAATCCCCATTGTGGAGAAGCGCGCAGCCTGGCTCGCAACCGATTGTGGCTGGGCGATATAATCTGCATGAGCCTGCATACTTAGCAGTCCTGCAATTAGTGTGCTAAATAATGTCTTTTTCATAGTGCACTCACTCGATAAATAGCGACTTCACCAAACAAATTCGGAACATGTTTGCTTAACAGGCTTCCCTGCTGGTTTCCATTGACGGCGAGTCGATTAATAATTTGTATTTGATTTTCCGCACACAGTGCTTCGAAATCTTTAAACGTACATAAATGAATGTTGGGGGTGTTATACCACATATATGGTAGAGCATCCGATACAGGCATCATCCCTTTTAATGCTAGAAAAGAGCGAGTCTTCCAGTGTGCAAAGTTTGGAAAAGTAATAATGGCCTGTTTTCCCACACGCACCATGTCTCTTAATAAAACATCGGGTGCATCTACGGCTTGCAAAGCCTGTGCCATGACCACATAGTCAAAAGACTGGTCGGCAAAACGGCTCAAACCGAGATTCAAATCTTGTTGAATAATATTTAACCCGCGACTGACGGCAATTGCAATCTTTTCTTGATCAATTTCTAAACCATAAGCACGAATTTGATGCTTTTGGCTCATATGAGCGAGTAATTCACCGTCACCACACCCTAAATCGAGTACGCTAGAGCCGGGTTTAATCCACTTTTCTGCCAGTTGTTGATCAATACGCATTAGCTTGCCTCCAGTGATGTCGATTTTAAATGTTCTTCACCGCCTAAGAAAGCGCGCAGTGTTTTGACATACAGTGGAATCGGGAATAAAAACGAGTCATGACCTTGTTCAGCATCAATATCTAGGTAACTTACCGGCTTATGGTTGGTAATGAGCGCATCTACAATTTCTTGTGAGCGACTTGGTGCAAAACGCCAGTCAGTTGTAAACGAGACAATTAAGAACTGGCATTTGGTTTTACTCATCGCATCTGTAAGTGAATGACCGTACTCACGTGATGGATCAAAATAATCCAAAGCTTTGGTCATAATCAGATAAGTATTGGCATCAAAGTTACGGCTAAACTGTTCACCTTGATAACGCAGATAGCTTTCGACCTGAAACTCGACATCAAAACCGTACATAAACTTGCCAGATTTTAAATCACGACCAAATTTCTGCTTCATGGCTTCTTCAGAAAGATAGGTAATATGGCCGACCATACGAGCCAAAATTAGGCCTCGTTTTGGATAGCTATCATTTTCTAAATAACGACCATGATGGAAGTCTGGGTCAGACAAGATGGACTGACGTGCCACCTCGTTAAATGCAATATTCTGTGCTGAAAGCTTTGGCGCGCTAGCAATGACGACACATTTTTGTAAACGGTCAGGGTAGTCTACTGACCATTGTAGTGCCTGCATGCCGCCTAATGATCCGCCAACTACTGCATACCAAACACTTACTCCTAAACGGTCAGAAAGCATCGCTTGAGTTTTAACCCAGTCGCGTACCGTTACTAATGGAAAATCTGGTCCATAAGGGCGATTATCATTTTCAGGGTTTGGTGAAGTTGGACCAGTCGACCCGCTACATCCACCAATATTGTTGAGTGCAACTACAAAAAATTTATTTGTGTCGATTGCCTTGCCCGGGCCAATACAGCTATCCCACCATCCAGCTTTTTTATCATCTTCATGGTGATAACCCGCTGCATGATGATGTCCGGAAAGGGCATGACAGATCAAAATAGCATTTGATTTATCTGCATTTAAAGTGCCGTAAGTTTCAACCATTAACTCAAAGCGTGGTAAAACACGGCCACATTCAAGATGTAAGGGTTCTTCAAATTGGAACTTTTGCGGAGTGACTAACCCCACTGAGTCAGCTGGAAAAGACACGGGAACATTTCGCCTTTTAAATCTTTCAGGAATAAAAAGAAAGGATACCAAGCTAGGTATCCTTTCCAAAGTCTTTTTTTTAATTAAACAGCGGCGGCAACAACCTGATCTGTACTTAAAACACCTTGATCAATCAAACGGTTGGTACATGCGATAATTGCTTCAATTGATGAGGTGACTGTGTTGTCGTGAACACCCGCACCAAACGAGCCTCTACCAGTACCTTTCACTTGAAGTTCAATTAAGGTTAATGCTTTGGCATTTGCACCTGAACTAATACTACGTTCTTCATAGTTCAATACGTCAATTGGTAATTGAAGTGCATTTAAGAATGCAGAGATAGGACCATTACCTTCGCCACGTAATTGTTGAGTTTCACCTTCAACGTCGATCTCAAGTTCAATGATTTGAGTACCATTTATGTCAGATAATTTATAGTTTTTGACTGTGTAATGGTGGTTCTTCACATCGACATATGCGTCTTTAAACAAGGTCCAGATTTCTTTGGCATTAATTTCTGTACCATTCTCATCAGCGTATTGTTGAACAACTTGGCTGAATTCGATTTGTAAACGACGAGGCAACACAACGTTGTAGTTTGATTCTAATAAGTAAGCGATACCGCCTTTACCAGACTGGCTATTTACACGAATTACAGCATCGTAGTCACGGCCCAAGTCTTTCGGATCGATTGGCAAGTAAGGCATATCCCAGATTTCTTCGTTTTTCTGGTATTCAAAGCCTTTTTTGATCGCATCTTGATGTGAACCAGAGAATGCAGTAAATACCAAGTCACCTGCATATGGATGACGAGGGTGTACAGGTAAGCCAGTACATTCTTCAACCGTTGCAATGACTTCATTAATGTTAGAGAAATCTAACTCTGGCGCTACACCTTGGGTGTACATGTTCAATGCAATCGCAGCAACGTCAACGTTACCTGTACGTTCACCATTACCAAACACACAACCTTCAACACGGTCAGCACCGGCCATAATGGCAAGTTCTGATGCAGCAATACCACAGCCGCGGTCATTGTGACAGTGAACAGAAATAATCACGCCATCACGACGTGCCAAGTTACGATGCATCCATTCAATTTGGTCTGCATAAACATTTGGCGTAGAAACTTCGACAGTAGCAGGTAAGTTCAAAATCACTTTATGATCTGGACGTGCATCCCAAATTTCTGTGACGGCATCACAAACATCTTTTGCAACTTCTAATTCGGTTGCAGAGAAACATTCTGGGCTGTACTGGAAAATCCAGTCAGTTTGAGGATATTGCGCAGCATACTCTTTCACTTTTTGAGCAGCATTCATCGCCA
This sequence comes from Acinetobacter sp. ABJ_C4_1, assembly GCF_044538495.1. Taxonomy (NCBI): domain Bacteria; kingdom Pseudomonadati; phylum Pseudomonadota; class Gammaproteobacteria; order Moraxellales; family Moraxellaceae; genus Acinetobacter; species Acinetobacter sp. ABJ_C4_1. The sequence continues at coordinate 70,728 of NZ_JBIUCQ010000006.1, forward strand.
ACTGTTTTGCACCATTTACATCTACATTCAACACCTTTTGACGGAAGGTTGGAGAGTTCGAGTTATAAATATGCACAATTGCGCGCTTAGCACCTGCTAAAGCTTCGAAAGTACGCTCAATTAAATGGTCACGTGCCTGAACCAATACTTCAATGTACACATCATCAGGAATATGATTTTCTTCGATTAGCATGCGGGTAAAATCGAAGTCAATTTGAGATGCAGACGGGAAGCCGATTTCAATATGTTTAAAACCGATTTTTACAAGCATTTTGAACATTTTGAATTTTTGTTCCATGTTCATCGGTTCAAAAATTGCTTGGTTACCATCACGTAAATCCGTGCTCATCCAGATTGGTGCTTTTGTAATTTCGTTATTTGGCCATTGGCGATCTGGTAAATCGACTCGCTGGTACATACGACGGTATTTTTTGCTAGGGTCAGCCAACATCATGAGAAAACTCCTTATCTCGTAGCACGGTTGCTCTAGGTATCATGTAAAAGGCAACGTTCTACAGTTATATATGGTATCTAATACAGAAAAATTAAAGGGAATTTGAAAAGGTCTGCTCTAAAATGCAGACAAAAATTTATACGCGCGCGAGGCGCAGCATCAGGAGTTCAAGATGATGTCTTGCTTGAGTAGGCTGGGCAAACAAGTGATTCGTTTTCATCTATAGACCATGTAATAGTAAGTTTGGTGGTTTGCTAATATGCTTATTGTTTAGATATATCACATCTAAACAATGATTACACGTTGTGCAAAAGTCTTATACACATTTTAATTTCAGTGTTCAGAAAATAATTTTCTAATTTTGCATTGTTCTATATTTTATCGAAAATAATTTTCATTATTTTGCCTTATTGAGATAAAAATAATTAATTAGACTAAATAAGGCAAAAATAAATAGAGTTATAGTTCAGCCCACTTACGCATCAAGTTATGGTAAAGGTTGGTCAGTTTAATGACTTCGCTATGATTGTCACCTAGCTGCATTCTTAGGTTTTGTACTGTTTGATCTAGGTTAAAAAGCATATGTCGTTCGGCATCATCACGCACCATACTTTGCACCCAGAAAAAAGAAGCTATACGACAGCCAGAAGTAATCGCCGTCACTTCATGCAAACTGGTAGATGGATATAAAATCATATCTCCTGCTGGGAGTTTCACTTCGTGATAGCCATAAGTGTCTTCTACAACTAGATCACCGCCTTCGTATTCTTCAGGTTCGCTTAAAAATAAAGTACATGACAAATCGGTTCTCAGCCGTTCGTTGGTACCACGTATGCGACGGATAGAATTGTCTACATGAAACCCAAAAGACTCCTGATTTTCATAACGATTAAACAGGGGAGGGATAATATCAAGTGGTATTGCAGCAGATAAAAATAATGGGTGAGTGCCTAGTGCCTCAAGAATAATATTGCTCAGATGTTGAGTAAGCGGATGATCTTCAGGTAATTGCTGATTGCGTTTTACAGTTGCAGAGAGTGTACCAGCGGTTACTTTGCCATTGACCCATTCAATTTTGTCCATTTCATTACGAAAATATTGGACCTGTTCTTTACTCAATACATTGGGAATATGGTGGAGCACGGTGATACCTGCGAGTAATAATAGTAGAAAATTAAAATAGCCTCTAACAATAGAGGCCATTTTATAGTAGAAACCATAAAAATATTATGGGATTCTAAATGAACTTAGTATTTAAAGTTAATTGCGAGTACTGCGCTACGGCCTTCTGCTTCTGTTGCATAGTGAGAAGCATAAGCTTTAGTGAAATAACGCTTATCAGATAAGTTGTTTAGGTTTAGCTGTAAATTAACATTTTTATTTACGTCATAACGAGCCATAGCATCGTAACGAACATAACCAGGAACATATTTAGTATTTGCAGCATCTCCAAATACTTTATCCATAGCGACTGCACCAGCACCTACTGTCACTTGTGGTAATACTTTATAAGTTGTCCAAAGTGTCGCTGAGTTTTTCGCTACGTTTTGTACTTGATTACCGTTTGTTGGGCTTGGAACATAGTTACCGTTACTATCTTTAGCATATCCACCATCAACGATTTCGCTATCTAAATAGGTGTAACCAGCAGAGACTGCCCACTTTTCAGTAATGTTACCGTTCGCACCTAATTCAATACCGTCAACACGTGTTTCACCAATATTTCTTGTGAAACCATCAGTGCCTAAAGCACGTGTATTGGTTTTTTCAGTACGGAAAATTGCAGCAGTTAAGTTTAAACGGTTATTTAGTACATCCCATTTTGTACCTAACTCATAAGTTTTAACTTCTTCTGGCTTAAGGTTATTAATAGCTCTTGCTTGTTCATCGGTTGTATTACGGTTTGGAACGCTAATTCCTTCTGAACCATCACCAGCATCTACACCGACTGGGTTAGCTGACGTTGCGTAGCTCAAATAAATAGAACCATTTTCAACAGGCTTAAATGTGATACCTGCTTGATAGTTAAAGAAGTCATTGCTTGAGCTGTATTTCGTGCCTGCTTTAATAAGCGTTGCACCTGAGCCTGAGTCCTTATTATATTTAACATCAGTATCAAATTTGTCCCAACGTACACCTAAGTCAATTAACCATTGAGGTGTAATTTCAATGTTGTTTAATGCGTAAATTGACTGGGTCTTAGATGTAATGTTGGTAACATTTGGGTTTGCTTGTATACGACCCAACCATGCATCATTTGGATTAGGGTTATTAAGGTCAGTACACCAGCCATTTGAGTTAGCAAGTGAACAAGCATTATTTGCACCGCTACCACCAATTTGTGAAGTATTTGGATCGGTTACGATGTTTGTGCCGCGATCTGACTCTTGCTTGCTATATTCAGCACCAATATTAAAGCTGTGCTTAAGAGAACCAGTATTGAACTTGCCTTTTAGGGATAATTGATCAGTAAAGCTGTCTGTATCAGTAATATTGGTATTTACACGGCGCCAAACCTTACCATTAACGATGTTACCTTGGCTGTCATCTGGCTGAGTCCATAAATAATTATTTTTAGACTTACCATAAACAGCAGTATTGCTGAGGGTTAAGTTATCGTTGAAGTCATGTTCAAGTTTAAGTGTACCAATCTGGTTTTCTTGTTTTTGAAAATCGCGATCTTTCCAACCGTAATAAATACCTTGTTTAACATCAACCGGTTTACCAGCAGTCGCTTTCTTAATGACGTCATATTGATAAGGCACACCAGAATCAGGTGTATCATCAGTTTTTAAATAGTAGTAGCTCAGTGTTCCGCGGGTAGCACTATCTAAACCGAAACTAATACTTGGTGCGATACCAGCGCGTTTATATTCTGCACCATTACTTTGGCCAGCTTTGTCATTTTGGTGCCCCATCACAATCACACGGGCAGCCACTCCATTACCGAAGTCTTTATTGCCATCTAAAGTAACACGTGCATAGTTATCTGTGCCCCCGGCAACAGAACCTTCAAGAGAGTCACCTTTTTTCGCAACTTTCGTAATCAGGTTGATACTACCGCCTGAACCACCCGCACCACCTAAAGCAGATGCAGAACCTTTAATAACTTCAACTTGGTCGACAGCAAACATTTCACGGTTTTGAGAAGTTGCATTGCGAACGCCGTCTACATACATCGAACTTTCTGAGTTGTAGCCACGAATGAAAGGTCGGTCGCCATTTGGATTACCACCTTCACCGGCACCTAAAGTAATACCAGGAACTGTACGTAATGCATCAGATAATGTCGTTACTTTTGTATCTTCAATAAGTTGTTTTGAAATAACTGAAACTGATTTCGGAGTATCTAAAAGGGGAGCAACGAATTTTGCATTCGCTGATTGATCTACCTTTAAAGATTCTTCTTGAGTTGCTTTAGTATGAATGGTTGGTAATTGTGAAAGTGACTCTTGTGCCATTGCAGTTGTTGCGATCATAGAAAGGGATGATGCGATTGCAGATGAAACAATTTTTTTACGTGTTCTAATCAATGACATGACTTTCAGGACTTAAATACAAAACGTTATGCGAATAATAATAATTCTTATTTATATGTACAGTTTGTGTTAATTGGATTTGCCGATAGGATTGTGAAGAAAATGTGAAAGATTTAATAGGGTTTTGTGTCTTAAGTTCCCTAATTGATTGATTATTCTTAACTGTTTATAAAGCCGATAATAATCTATAAATTAATTGTAATTTTAGATTTATGAAGAATAACTAAAAAATTACTTTGGCTTAAGGGTGAATTAAAAAAAATTAAAAAATCATAAAATTATTGTGAAATTTACTGGAAAAACGGCCTTCAATTTACTGATCTGATCGGTTAATTTTGTATATCTTGAAAGTTGTCATATAATACAGCACTTTTTTAAAAACTGTTCCTACTAACTAATTTTTATCGAGGAAGCCATGCAAGTAACGACTGAAGCGGTTTCGGGCGTTGCCCGTCGTTTAAATGTTTCTGTACCGACGAGCCGTATTAACGAGCAATTTGAAGCTCGTTTGAAGCGCACTGCCAAAACTGTGAAGATCAACGGCTTCCGTCCGGGCAAAGTACCTGCAAACGTTGTTCGTCGCGAATACGGTGCAAGTATTTATCAAGAAGTTGTGAATGACATCATTCGTGACAGCGTATTCGAAGCAATTCAACAAGAAAAAATCAATGCGGTGGGTATGCCGAACATTGAGAAAGTTGAACATAAAGAAGATGCTTTAGTTTTTGAAGCAACTGTAGAAGTTTATCCTGAAGTTGAAGTAAAAGCATTTGACGGCTTAGAAGTTGAACGTAAAACAGCTGAAATTAAAGACGCTGACGTTGACACTATGATCGAAAACTTGCAAAAGCAACGTCAAACTTGGGCTGTAACCAAGGGTATGGCGAAAAAAGACATGCAAGTGACTTTTGACTTTGAAGGTTCTATCGACGGTGAGAAGTTCGAAGGCGGTTCTGCTGAAGACTTTAAACTTGTGTTAGGTTCAGGCCGTATGATTCCTGGCTTCGAAGACGGCATCATTGGCATGAAAGCTGGTGAAGAGAAAGTTATTGATGTAACTTTCCCTGAAGATTACCAAGCTGAAAACTTAGCGGGTAAAGCAGCTCAGTTCAAAATCACTGTGAAGCAAGTTGAAAAGCCTAAACTTCCAGAGATTGATGCTGAATTCTTAAAAATCTTCGGTGTTTCTGAAGAAGAAGGCATTGAAAAATTAAAAGCTGACGTTCGTAAAAACATGGAACGTGAAGTTCGCAATGGTTTACGTAACCAAGTTAAACAAGCTGCATTTGATGCTCTTGTTGCTGCTAATGAAGTTGAAGTTCCAGCTGCAATGGTTGCTCAAGAAATTGACCGTCAACGTCAACAAATGGTTCAACAGTTCACTCAACAATTTGGTGGTGCTGGTGCTCAATCTTTTGACAAGAGCATGCTTCCTGACGAATTGTTCAAAGAACAAGCAGAGCGTTCTGTTAAACTTGGCGTATTAGTAAGCAAAGTTTTAGCTGATGCTAAACTTGAAGTTGATCAATCACGTGTTGATGCTTACATCGACGACATGGCTTCTTCTTATGAAGATCCAACTGAAGTGATCGAATACTTCAAAAACGACGCTCAACAACGTGCTCAAATCGAAGCTGTTGTATTAGAAGATCAAGTTGTTGATCACATCTTAGCTGCTGCTAAAGTGACTGATAAAGCAGTATCTTACGAAGACTTGTTGAAAGAACAACAAGCTCGCCGTATGGGCTAATCTTTTGAGAAGTCAGGAAAAGGCGCTTTAGGCGCCTTTTTCATTTTTAGGTATGTGGTCAATTTGAGTACGTCTTAAGTACTTAGGTATAAATAATATAATATTTCAGTGCGAACCTTTTGCAATTTGAGAAATTATCCCGCATATTGTTGCCATAGGTTAAGTCACAAAAAAATTTAGGAATAAATAACGTATGTATGTTCCAACAATTGAAAATGCTTTAGTTCCTGTTGTGGTTGAACAATCTTCTCGCGGCGAACGTTCTTTTGATATTTATTCACGACTTTTACGTGAGCGCGTCATTTTTCTAACTGGTGAAGTTGAAGACAACATGGCAAATTTGATTGTTGCTCAAATGTTGTTCTTGGAAGCTGAAAACCCAGATAAAGATATCCATCTTTATATTAACTCGCCAGGTGGTTCAGTCACTGCTGGTATGGCGATTTATGACACGATGCAATTTATCAAACCTGATGTAGTGACATACTGTATGGGGCAGGCTGCATCTATGGGCGCATTCTTATTAAATGCTGGTGCTAAAGGTAAACGCTATTGCCTTGAAAATGCACGTGTAATGATTCACCAACCATTAGGTGGATTCCGTGGTCAGGCATCAGACATTGAAATTCACGCACGTGAAATTCTATTTATTAAAGAACGCTTGAATCGTTTGATGGCAGAACACAGTGGTCAAGACTATGACACGATTGCTCGTGATACCGACCGTGATAACTTTATGACTGCACAAGCAGCAAAAGAATATGGCTTAGTCGATCAGGTATTAAGTAAGCGCCCATAAGGGAGTATTAAATGGCTTGAGTTGTTAGAAAACGCCTCCATATAGTCATTTAACCCTATCGCTTGCCCTCATATTTAAGATTCTATTTGTGGAGAGAATATGTCCGAACATCCTCAAGGACAAAAACATTGTTCATTTTGCGGTAAAACGCAGTCTGAAGTCGGGAAACTGATTGCGGGCGAGGACGCATATATTTGTAATGAGTGTGTAGATGTCTGCTTAGACCTTGTACAAACCAGCCAACAGGTTGAAGCAGGTGACTGGGCGAGCAAGGCATTGCCAAAACCACATGAAATACGTGCTGCGCTTGATCAATATGTGATTGGTCAGGATCTTGCCAAAAAGACATTATCTGTTGCCGTTTATAACCATTATAAGCGTTTGAAAGTCGGGCAATCTGGTCATGTGTCTAAAGATGTGGAAATTGCTAAAAGTAACATTCTACTGATTGGACCTACCGGTTCAGGTAAAACATTACTTGCTCAAACATTGGCTCGTTTGTTAGATGTTCCGTTTGCTATGGCAGATGCGACTACTTTAACTGAAGCGGGTTATGTCGGCGAAGACGTTGAAAATATTGTACAAAAGCTTTTGCAAAAAGCGGATTACGATGTAGAGAAAGCTCAAAAGGGCATTATCTATATCGATGAAATCGACAAGATTACACGTAAATCTGAAAATCCGTCGATTACTCGTGACGTTTCTGGTGAAGGTGTACAACAAGCATTGCTTAAGATGATTGAAGGTACTGTAGCTTCAATTCCACCGCAAGGTGGACGTAAACATCCGCAGCAAGAGTTCATTCAAATTGATACCTCAAATATCTTATTTATTTGTGGTGGTGCATTTGCTGGACTGGAAAAAATTGTACAACAACGCCAAGAGAAAGGCGGGATTGGCTTTACAGCTGACGTGAAGAAAAAAGATGAAAGCAAGAAAATTGCTGAATTGTTCCGTCAAGTTGAGCCAACTGACTTAGTAAAATTTGGTTTAATTCCAGAATTTATTGGTCGTTTACCAGTCATTGCAACGCTAGAAGAGCTTGATGAAGAAGCATTAATGCAAATTTTGACAGAACCAAAAAATGCATTAACACGCCAATATCAATACTTGTTCAACATGGAAAATGTTGACCTTGTATTTGAAGACTCTGCTTTACGTGCGGTTGCTAAGCGAGCGCTTGAGCGTAATACTGGAGCTCGTGGTCTACGTTCGATTTTGGAAAATGTTTTACTTGAAACAATGTATGACTTACCAAGTCGTACAGATGTAGGAACAGTTTTCATTAATGAAGCAGTCATTAATGGTGAAGCTGAACCTGTTTACAAGCCAGAACGCCAGCCTAAAGAAACAGCAACTCATGAAAGTGTTGCTAAGGCAGATTTAAAAGTAATTGATTCGAAGTCTGCTTAGATTTCATTCATCTAAAAAGCATGAATCGCGCTTGTGATTCATGCTTTTTTTGTTTTCAATTCATGTAGGTGGTGTTAATCTAAAAAAACAAAATACGCATAGTTTTGCGATATAGAAAAATCAAAAGAAAACGCTTTGAGGGATGTCATGCGTTATTTAATTATTTCATTAAGTTGTACCGCATTACTTGTGGGTTGCCAAAGTTCATCACACTTAGCAAAGAATCCAGCTGAGCTGACTGCAACGTTACCTAAAGTTGATGTTGATAAAGCACCTGGTGTATTTGATCAATATCATGTTGGTGGCTTTAGTATGGGTGGTTGGGTCAACCAAAAACTAGGTCAGACATTTGTACCGATTAAACCGCAAAATGAACATGCAGCAGTAGTCTATCTCTATCGGCCAGATACCAAATGGAACCGTCAGGAAATTGCAGCAATCAATTTGTTTGTAAATGGCAAACGAATTCCAAGCTTATTGCATAACCATTATTACTGGATTGAACTGCCAGCAGGAAGTTATCGTATTTCTGCAAGTCGGCCTCTATTAGGTATTCATTTCCAAGAGCCAAAATATATTGATATTACGGTCGATGCTGGAACGTCTTATTATTTAAAATACGATGAAGAAAATAAAATGGACCGTGGTGAACACACTGGCCCATTTATGTTAATGCAAGACAATATTGGACGTAGAGAGATTGCTTTTACTGAGCTTAAATCTTCTAGCTACAATTTTGTTGCTGAAGATACTTCAGGAAAAATACGTCATAAACCGCAAGAGCTAAAACCAGCTAAATATGATGAGAAGTCAGATGTCCATCTGATTAAACCATTTAAGTTATGGAACCCTTTAACGTGGTAATGGCCTACAAAGGATAAAGAAAAGTTAAGACTTTTCTTTATCCTTCATCAATGGCGCAATAATTTTAAGCATCTCTTCTTGCATGTGATCACGTGCTTTAGGGTCATTAAAGGTTTGTTGACCCAGCTCCATCATATATTCTGAAATTTGTCCCATAATCTGTACGTTTTTACGCGTAATCGATTGGCCTTCTGGAGTTTTTAAAAATTTCAGATTTGCCTGAACTTCTTCTTCAGTATATGTCTTTAAATAAATATCTTGTAAGGCTTGTGTAGTTTTGGGGCTACTAATGAGCTGGTTACTCGAATCTTTTAAAAGTAAACCTAACTTTTTCGCTGCCTCTTTTTCTTTCGGGCCTAAAGTTTTGATGCCCGTAATATTAGTGATGATCTGTTCAGCTTGTTGATCATAATAAGGTGTTAATTCATTAATTGATTCTTTAAGCAAATAATCAATTTGACTCATTTGCATGAGTTCTTTTACTGAACTTAATTTGGCAGGAGAAGCAAATAAGCTTGTTGTAATACAGCTTAGGCAGAGACTGATTGAGAGATTTTTAAGAATAGGGCGGATAGTCATGAAATGACCTATATGCAATTTATGGCGGGTGGGTGTATTTATTAATAGCACAGATTGGTGAATCAATTGTTACAATTCTTTTCAATTTCCAAAAAATATTAAAAGGCATAAAAAAAGCACCGAATCCGGTGCTTTTCTTGATTAGCCTGCTGCGGCATCAATTACTGGAATTTTTCCAATTTTCGCTTGCCAGATTTTTGGAGCCACTGCGTGAATTGATGTACCGTTTACATCAACCGCTACAGATACAGGCATATCTTCAACTACAAATTTGTAGATTGCTTCCATACCTAAGTCTGCAAAAGCAACAACTTCAGCTTCACGAACAGCTTTAGATACAAGGTAAGCTGCACCGCCAACTGCCATAAGGTAAGTTGCTTTGTTGTCTTTGATTGCTTCAATTGCTGTTGGACCACGGTCAGCTTTACCAATCATACCGAATAGACCAGTATGCTCGAGTACTTTACGTGTGAATTTGTCCATACGTGTTGCAGTTGTAGGGCCAGCAGGACCAACGACTTCATCACCCACTGGATCAACAGGGCCAACGTAGTAAATAAATTTACCTTTAAGATCAACTGGTAATTCTTCACCATTGTCGATCATTTCAACCATACGTTTGTGTGCAGCATCACGACCTGTGTACATTGTTCCGCTAAGAAGTAATGTATCGCCTGGTTTCCAAGAATCCATTTCTTCTTGAGTAATGGTATCAAGGTTTACACGTTTAGACTGTGAAGAGTCCCAAGTTACTGATGGGTAGTCTTCAAGTTTTGGTGCTTGAATATGAGCTACGCCTGAACCATCAAGCTGGAAGTGAGCATGGCGAGTCGCAGCACAGTTAGGAATCATACCAACTGGTTTACCAGCAGCATGACATGGGTAATCTTTGATTTTAATATCAAGAACAGTCGTTAAACCACCAAGACCTTGTGCACCAATACCAAGAGCATTTACTTTCTCAAAGATTTCGATACGAAGTTCTTCGATTTTGTTTTCTGGTCCACGGCGAAGTAATTCGTCCATGTTGATTTCTTCCATGAGTGCTTCTTTAGCAAGCATCATGGCTTTTTCAGCAGTACCACCAATACCAATACCGAGCATGCCTGGAGGACACCAGCCTGCACCCATAGTTGGAACAGTTTTAAGTACCCAGTCAACAATCGAGTCAGATGGGTTAAGCATTGCAAGCTTAGATTTGTTTTCTGAACCGCCACCTTTAGCAGCAACAGTAATATCTACTTTGTTACCCGGTACGAGTTTGTAGTGAATAACAGCAGGGGTGTTGTCTTTTGTATTTTTACGACCAAATGCAGGGTCAGCAAGTACAGATGCACGAAGAACGTTGCTGTTTTCAAGGTAACCTTGGCGAACACCTTCATTTACTGCATCGTCTAAGCTCATTGTTAAATCGAATTTAACATCTAAGCCCACTTCAAGGAAAACGTTAACAATACCAGTATCTTGGCAAATTGGACGATGACCTTCCGCACACATGCGAGAGTTAATTAAAATCTGTGCAATTGCATCCTTTGCAGCTTTGTTTTCTTCGCGATCATAAGCACGGCTCATCGCTTGGATAAAGTCTTGCGGGTGATAGTACGAAATAAACTGTAGGGCGTCCTTGATTGATGTAATCAAGTCATCTTGTTTGATAATCGTTGTCATACCAAAAAATCTCTTGAGCGGGCTGTTAGCTAGCGGGCTAAATTATATGACAAAAAGACAATCTTGTGGGGGATTGGTTGATCTTTTGACCGAAAGTCGAATAAGACCAATGCTAAGTGATTTAAAACTAAGAATAACCAACAGCTAAGGCAGTTATTTGAGAATAAAAAAAGCCATTTGAGCGGACATCAAATGGCGAGAGGTAGAAAAGATTAAATGATATTAATTATTTGGCAGCAGCTTGTTGTTCAGCCTGAATTGCTGTTAAGGCAATAGTAAAGACGATGTCATCTACTAAAGCACCACGAGACAAGTCATTGACTGGTTTGTTGAGGCCTTGCAACATTGGTCCAACGCTGACTACATTTGCTGCACGTTGTACTGCCTTATAGGTCGTGTTACCTGTATTTAAGTCTGGGAAAATAAATACATTGGCACGACCAGCAACACGTGAGTCTGGTGCCTTTTGGCGTCCGACACTTTCAACAGAAGCTGCATCGTATTGGAGTGGACCATCAATCAGTAAATCAGGGCGACGTTGCTGTGCAATTTGAGTTGCTTGCTGTACTTTTTCAACATCAGCACCAGTGCCAGATGTACCAGTTGAATAGCTGATCATGGCAATACGTGGGTCAATTCCAAACGCTTTTGCAGAGTCAGCAGACTGAATCGCGATTTCAGCAAGCTGGTCGGCTGTAGGGTCTGGGTTAATTGCACAGTCACCGTAAACATAAACTTCATCTGGTAAAAGCATAAAAAATATGGATGAAACCAGTGAGTAAGACGGTGCGGTTTTAATAAGCTGAAAAGCAGGGCGCACGGTGTTCGCTGTAGTGTGAACTGCACCAGAAACCAAACCATCTACATGATCTAGCGCCAGCATCATGGTGCCGAGAACTACGGTGTCTTGTAATTGATCTTTGGCTTGTAACTCGTTGAGTTTACCCTTACGAAGCTCAACCATTGGTGAAACATATTGGTTGCGAATGCTGTCCGGATCAATAATTTCTAAGTCAGCTGGTAGTTCAATACCGCGTGCTTTTGCAACGTCTTGAACTGCATCTGGTTTTGCTAGCAAAATACAATGTGCAATACCACGCGCCTGACAAATAGCAGCTGCTTCAATAGTACGTGGCTCATCGCCTTCTGGAAGCACAATTCGTTTTTTAGCTGCAATTGATTTTTGCACTAACTCATGACGGAATGCAGAAGGAGAAAGGCGTGGAGTTGCACCGTTATTACTGTGCTGTTTAAGCCATTCGACATCGATATGACTTGAAACAAAACGAGTCACTTGCTCGGCACGTTCGGTGTCATCGATTGGAATTTCATTACCAAAATCAGATAAGCGCTGTGCTGTTTCCAGTGTGTTTAAACGGGTATGTAAAATTGGTAAGCCTTGTTTGATGGCGCTTTGGCAAAACTCTAAAAGCTCAGGAGCAGGGGCTTCACGTTCAGTTAGTACTAAGCCTGCCAGTGGAATACCATTACTAGTTGCCAAACTACCAGCAAGTAAAACGTCGGTACGTTCAGATGCACTAATAATCAGCTCGCCAGCAATGAATTTATTTAGTTCATATTCAATACTTGAAGCAATCAAACTTGAGTGCAAAATACGACGTGTTTTTGCTTCGCCTTGATGTACCCACTGACCGTCAATCACGTTCGCAATGTCTAAAGTTCTAGGTACACTTAAGGTATTACTAAATGGCACTAAACCAATAATGGGTAAATCGTTCGATCCAAAGTAGCGATTATATTTTTGCAGCTCTGTCGTAAATTTTGCGATGTCTTCAGTCGGTCGTAACGATGGATCAAACGCAACAGGAATCTGAGCTGTTTCCTCAGATAACCCGCGTGTACGCATAAAGAGTACACCTGCTGTTCGGTTTGAAGTTGCACCGCCAAACTGACGCAAGTGAGCTTCAACTTTCTCGGCTGTTTTACGTGGGTTTTGAATGTCAGCAGTGCTCACTAAAACCACTTCTGCATCGAGGGCTTGAGCAAGACTTGCATTAAGCTCACTGGCAAAATGATCTTGCCCATTTGGCAATAAACCTTCAACAATAATGACATTATTGTCGGCTGCAATACTGCGATGAAGACTTACTGCTTCTTCAAGTAGTTCATCAACTTCACCTGACGCAATGCGTTGGGTTAACTTTTCATGAGAAATGGATTGAACAGTTTTACCTTGAAATAAATGACCAAATAAAGATGTAGTTCGGTCTAAATTTTCTTGATCTACCTGAGAAAATGGTTTTAAAAAGCCTGCTTTAATCCCATTACAATCAAGTGCATAAATCATACCTAAGCAGGCAGAGGTTAAACCAACCCCTTCACCTGTAGGAATTAATAAAATTGTATTCATATAAACCTATAAATAAATGAATAACGTTCTTTGACTTCTGTAATTAAGCAAGGCTAACTTCAGGAGATGTATTTTGTGAAACGTCTACAACCTGACGAGTTTCTTTGGCAATACGGCCTTCTTCATCGGTTGGAATAACCCAAATTTGTGGGCCTGTACCACTATCGATACGGCCTTCTGTGCCACGTTTTAAATTGTTGTTCTGGTCTTTATCGAGCTGTAAACCAAAGTGAGGTAAATAAGCTAAAGTTTTTTCACGAATATAAGCTGAGTTCTCACCAATACCACCTGTGAAGATCAGGCCATCAATGCTTGGTAAACCACAGCTTAGTGCAGCAAGTGATTTTGCAAGGCGGTAGCTAAATACTTCAATTGCAAGACGCGCATCTTCGTTGCCATTTTCAGAGGCTTCAATCACTGTACGCATATCGTTAGAGAGTTGTGATAAGCCGAGTAAGCCACTTTCGTTATTCAAAACTTTATCGATTTTCGCCAAGTCCCAACCAAGATTTTTTGCAAGGAAACTGTGTAAGCTTGGGTCGACATCCCCACTACGGGTTCCCATCACAACGCCTTCAAGCGGAGTAAGCCCCATAGAAGTATCAACACTTTGTCCATTCCATACGGCACATGTCGAACTACCATTGCCCAAGTGCGCTGTTAACCAACCACCTTTTTGGAAATTACCAGCCAGTTCACTGCCTCGGTCAGACACATAAGCATGACTTGTGCCGTGGAAGCCATAGCGGCGAACGTTATGATCTGTATATAAAAATTTAGGGATTGCATAACGGTATGCATGCGCAGGCATGGTTTGATGGAATGCAGTGTCAAATACGGCAACTTGAGGTAATTCAGGAAATAGGCGCATCGTTGCTTCAATCCCGATTAAGTGGGCTGGGTTATGAAGCGGTGCAAGAGGAGTAGCTGCACGAATACGTTCTATAATTTCAGGAGTAAGTAATTCAGCTTTGGTGAGGCTTCCACCATGTACGACACGGTGACCGATTGCTTGAGGTTTATAGTTTGCAAGACGTGCAAGTAAAGTTTCTAAAGCTTTGGCGTGGTCAGCATAGGGAATTGAAAGCTCTAGTGGTTCTCCACCGACTGTAATTCCTTTAATACGAGCATCAGCCGCCCCTAAGTTTTCTGCTAAACCATAAATACGATCTTCACGACGGTCTGAAACCAGCGCGTATTTAATAGATGAAGAACCGCAATTAATAACTAATACTGATGTAGCCACGTTGAAATACCCAAGTCCTGATTTAAAAATAGTTTTCCTAACTTCCTGATCAAAAGGCATTAATTGCAACATGCATTAAGAGCAGGTTGTGATGTTTTAACATGTGTTGTTTTTCTGTCCAAGATAGACTTTAGCCCATTAGACTTAAGCACTATCGACCATCAAATTTTTTATAACTAATATCTGTTCAGTATAAAGCTTAACCACTGTATTTATTGTTTTTTTGTAGAAGAATTAAACAGTTTTTTGTATGTATTTATGAAAAGTAAATTTTGAATTAAAGTAATTTTCAACTATTTGGTATAAGTTTTTTAAGAAAAAAGAAGTGCTGTCATTTTAATCAAACTAGAGGGGAGTATTACAAATAATATACGTAATTGAAATTAAGTTTTAATAGTTTATATATAGGATAAAAAGGATAAATTATAAACATTTTTAATATCAAACTAAGTATAAAAAAGTCAGTGCTCACCCATTTATAAAGATATTTTATTGCTTTGATATTATGAGAAATTTCTCATAGTTATTAATGTTTAATTTACCCGTAAATATAGTCAAAAATAAAATCATTTCCTTGTTTAAAACTTAAACATTATTTGTCTTTAATGCTAAGGCCTAGAGTATTGCTCGGAGTTATAAGGGCTTGCATGTCGCTTTTTGCCTTAATAATATTATTCATCCCTCTGCCAAATGATCGTTAAATATATCATTTGGTCTATTTTGTTTTTCCGGCTTATCCGGTTGTACAGGAGCGTCCAGCATGGACTTGCCGAACCCAATATTGGCAAAAGTTACCGAGCGTGTAATCGCGCGTAGCCAAAAAACTCGTTCTGCATATTTACAACGCATTGAACATGCCCAAGGTAAATTTCCTGCTCGTGGAGCACTCTCATGTGCCAATCTCGCGCATGGTTTTGCCAGCATGGAAGATAATGAAAAATTAATTATTAAAGTTGGCCGTGAACCAAATATTGGGATTGTGTCTTCATATAATGAAATGCTTTCAGCACATGCCCCTTATAAAACCTTCCCAGACATTATAAAAACAGCTGCCCGCGAAAATGGTGGTGTTGCTCAGTTTGCAGGTGGTGTGCCGGCAATGTGTGATGGCATTACCCAAGGTAATGCCGGTATGGAATTGTCATTGTTTTCACGTGAAACAATTGCGATGAGTACAGCAATTGCACTTTCTCATAATATGTTCGATGCCGCATTGTGTCTCGGCGTATGCGATAAGATTGTGCCGGGCTTACTGATTGGTGCCTTACAGTTTGGTTATCTACCGACTATTTTTGTGCCTGCGGGTCCAATGAGTAGTGGTTTATCGAATGATGATAAAGCTAAAATTCGTCAACAATTCGCGACTGGTCAAGTGGGCCGAGATGCCTTACTTGAAGCTGAGTCAGCTGCCTATCATGGTCAGGGCACATGTACCTTCTACGGTACTGCCAACAGTAACCAAATGTTGATGGAAGTGATGGGTTTACATTTGCCAAGTGCTGCATTTGTTCATCCTCACACACCACTACGTGACGCTCTTACTGCCGAAGCTGCTAAACGTGTGCTTGACCTAACTGCTGAGCGAGGCAACTACACACCGATTGGTCATGTTGTCGATGAAAAAGCAATTATAAATGGCATTGTGGCATTACTGGCTACAGGCGGTTCAACCAACCATACGTTACATCTGATTGCGATTGCACGCGCGGCTGGTATCTTAATTGACTGGGATGACTTTGATGAGTTGTCTGCTGTTGTTCCATTGCTCGCAAAAATCTATCCAAATGGTAAGGCTGATGTAAACCATTTCCAAGCAGCGGGTGGGGTTGCTTTCCTAATTCGTAACTTACTTGAGGCAGGGTTACTCCATAACGATGTAACGACAGTCGCTGGTAAAGGTTTACAGCACTACACCAAAGAACCGAAATTGATTGACGGTAAGCTCACTTGGGTTGACGGTGTGGTTCAAAGCCTTGATGACAAAGTACTCCGTAGCATTGATGCGCCGTTTCAGCCAGATGGTGGTTTGCGCTTAATGCAAGGTCGCCTTGGTCGTGGTGTTATCAAGATTTCTGCGGTTGCGCCAGAGCACCGTAAAGTTAGAGCTCCAGCAATTGTGTTTGATTCTCAAGAAGCGGTACAAGCAGCGTTTGACCGTGGCGAATTACACCGAGACTTTATTGCGGTTGTTCGTTTCCAAGGTGCTCGTGCGAATGGTATGCCTGAGTTACATCGTTTGACGCCTGTGTTGGGTGTTTTACAAGACCAAGGTTTCCACGTTGCTTTAGTCACTGACGGTCGTATGTCTGGCGCTTCAGGTAAAGTACCAGCAGTCATTCACTTGTCTCCAGAGGCTTTACTCAACGGTCCGATTGCTAAAGTCCAAACCGGAGATATGTTGGTTATTGATGCTGAAGCTGGTGTACTCGATATTGAGTTAGATGAACAAACTTGGCAGTCACGCCCTGTTGCACAACCAGAACATCAGGCAGAAAACGAAGTCGGTTTCGGCCGTGAATTATTTGGTGTATTCCGTGCAGCAGCAGCGCCTGCTGAACATGGTGCATCTGTGTTTGGTTCACTTGTTGGTGAAGAGCCACAAGCGCATATTTGAGACAAAGGAATTACAAAGTAATGAGCAAGATTGAAGATGTGGTCAAATTAGGCCCAGTAATTCCCGTGTTGGCTTTTGACTCTGCCGAACAAGGTGAACATGTATCACGTGCGTTGCATGCTGGTGGTGTAAAAGTACTGGAAATTACTTTACGTACCGCTGCTGGTTTGGCTGCTATTGAGCGTGCAAGCCAGTTGGCAGATGACATTGTGGTGGGGGTGGGAACAATTACCAAGCCTGAGCATTGCGCCCAAGCTAAAAAAGCAGGCGCTAAGTTTGGTGTATCTCCTGGTTTAACCAAAGACTTACATTTGGCTGCGCAAGATGCTGGCTTACCTTTGTTACCAGGAGTCATGACACCAAGTGATCTGATTCAGGCGATTGAGTTGGGTTATGACATTGTGAAGTTTTTCCCAGCTCAGCAAGCAGGTGGGGTCGAGATGCTCAAAGCATTTTATGGTCCATTTCCAAACTTGCGTTTTTGCCCGACCGGTGGAATTACAGCAGAGTCAGCACCAGATTTCTTGAAGCAACCTAACGTAGTTTGTGTGGGTGGTTCATGGTTGACGCCTAAAGCTGCTGTTGCTGAACAAGACTGGGCTGAAATCACGCGTTTAGCTCAAATTGCGAGTCAGTTGAGAGCATTGTAAATGTAGTCAATATTTATAAAAAATGAAGTGCATTCTATGTGCTTTAAAGGCTGTATTGATGTGACCAGTTTGTGCTGGTCACACCTAAATATAAAAAATTAATGTCTTAACAGTAGGAATTACTGTGGTTGAAGACCTTTGTTTAGGCAGTGTGCCTAAATAATAATTCCAAGGAGAAGTGTCCCATGGAGACGGTTCAGGGTGGCATGTTGCTGATCTACACTGTAATCGCGATTATTGCATTGGTTGTTATGATCGCGAAGTTCAGAATTTATCCCTTTTTAGTTCTTATCATTGTTTCACTCGGTTTAGCTTTAGCTGTTGGCATGCCAATGGGCGATATTGTTAAGTCATATGAAGCTGGTACTGGTAAAACCTTGGGCCACCTTGCGATTGTAATCGCACTCGGAACGATGCTCGGCAAAATGATGGCCGAGTCGGGTGGTGCTGAACGAATAGCAATTACTTTAATTAAATGGTTTGGTGAGAAAAATATTCACTGGGCCATGATGTTTATTGCCCTTATTGTTGGTCTTCCCGTATTTTTCGAAGTCGGTTTCGTTCTACTCATTCCAATCGCATTTAACATTGCTAAACGGACAGGCAAGTCCTTACTGGTTGTTGGCTTGCCGATGGTGGCTGGTTTGTCGGTCGTACATGGTTTAATTCCGCCACATCCAGCAGCTTTGCTGGCAGTGCAGGCATATCATGCTGATATTGGTAAAACGATTGCTTACAGTTTAATCGTGGGTGTTCCAACAGCTATTGTGGCTGGGCCTTTGTACGCACTCTGGATTAATAAATACGTCAAATTGCCCGAAAATAACCCTTTAGCAAAGCAGTTTGTTGATGCGGATACGACTAAGACTCGTGAGCTACCAAGCTTTGGGATTACCTTATTTACGATTATGTTGCCTGTTGTACTCATGTTAATCGGAAGTTGGGCTGATCTATTCTTTGCACCAAAAACTTTCGCAAATGATGTACTACGTTTCATTGGTACTTCTGATATCGCATTGCTTATTGCTGTACTGGTCAGCTTTGTTACCTTTGGTACGATGCAGGGCTTTAACCGTGAACAAATTGAAAAATTCTGTGGCGGGTGTTTAGCTTCTATTGCCGGGATTATGTTGATTGTAGGTGCAGGTGGCGGTTTTGGTGGCATTTTGCGTGACACCGGTATTTCTGATGAGATTGTATCTACAGCTTTGAAGGCAAATTTATCGCCGTTATTGTTAGGCTGGTTTGTCGCAGCATTGATTCGTTTGGCTACAGGTTCTGCAACGGTTGCGATGGCTACCGCTTGTAGCATTGTTGCTCCAATTGCAGCTACGGCTGGCGTTGCTGTTAGGCCGGAACTTTTAGTCCTTGCGACGGGTTCGGGTTCATTAGTGTTCTCACATGTAAATGACGCAGGATTTTGGCTAATCAAAGAATATTTTGGTATGACAGTAGGGCAGACACTCAAAACTTGGTCGGTATTAGAAACGATCATTTCGGTGTTGGGTTTATCTTTCACGCTACTGCTTAGCACTATTTTATAATTAAAGGTGAGTAATCCATGATTGTGATTGCAATGGGTGTCTGTGGAACAGGTAAAACCCTAATCGGTGAGTTGTTATCAGAGCGTTTGGCTTGTGAGTTCCTCGATGGCGATACGCTTCATTCGGCTGCAAATAAAAGCAAGATGAGCCAAGGTATTCCTTTAACTGATGAAGACCGTTTGCCGTGGTTACAAGCCATTCGTCAGGCGATTGAAACAAAACAAAGAGATGGTGAAACAGCTGTATTTACATGCTCATCTTTAAAGCGGATGTATCGCGATATTTTAAGAGGGCAGGACCAGAATATTAAGTTTGTATACTTAAAAGGTTCTTATGAGCTGTTGCAGCAACGTCTTGCTGAGCGAGCAGGCCATTTCTTTGACCCATCATTGCTACAAACTCAGCTAGATACATTAGAGGAACCTGATGTGAATGAAGCAATTGCTATTGATATTGCGCTCACACCAGAACAGATCATTGAACAAGTCATCCAGAAGCTAGGGGTGACTGATAGTGTGTGTCGAGGATAACCTCATTTAAAACTCACATCTTGATGGCTCTATAGCCTGAGGCCCAAGCAAGGTGAATACCGGTAACAGTACTGGTATTCACACAAACTAGACCTGTTCATAACAGGCTAGGTTTAAATTTATAAATAATTGGAGATAAGAATAATGAGCCATTCAAATAATTTACAACATAAATTTCCCCCAGTAGATAGTATTCCTGACAGCGTACGTCTGCCATCTCAGATTCATCAGCGTATCTCGTTAGTGGATGGTGAGTTGAAGTTATGGGCTGGTTCAACCAAGAAGACATTCTCTCCAATCTGGATTCAGCAACCTGACGGTAGCTTGCAGCAAGTTGAGCTTGGTAGTTATCCAGTCATGGGTGAGAAAGAAAGTGACGAAGCGTTAGAAGCTGCAGTACGTGCCTACAATAATGGTCGTGGTGAATGGCCAATGATGAAAGTTGGTGAGCGCATTGCTTGTATGCAGAATTTTATTCAGCGTATGGTGGAACAGCGAGAGCTCATTGTTAAACTGATCATGTGGGAAATTGGTAAGAGCTTGGCGGACTCAGAAAAAGAGTTCGACCGTACTGTCACCTATATGCGTCAAACGATTGATGCCCTGAAAGATCTGGATAATGCCAACTCCCGCTTTGTGATTGCTGAAGGTACGATTGGTCAAATCCGTCGTACTCCATTAGGGGTCGTGTTGTGTATGGGACCGTACAACTACCCGCTGAACGAAACCTTTGCTACCTTGATTCCGGCCATGCTGATGGGTAATACCATCATTTTTAAACCACCTCAATTTGGTACCTTATTGTTTGAACCATTGTTGGAAGCATTCCGTGATTCATTTCCAAAAGGTGTGATCAATACCATTTATGCACCAGGTTCATTGGTGGTGCCGCATCTGTTGGCATCTGGAAAAATTAATGTATTGGCACTGATTGGTTCTAGTAAAGTGGCCGATCACTTGAAAAAACAACATCCTAAATCTCACCGTCTGCGTGCGATTCTGGGACTGGATGCAAAGAACGCAGCCATTATTCTGCCAGATGCTGATTTGGATTTGACAGTGAAAGAGTGCCTGTTGGGGGCATTGTCTTTTAATGGTCAGCGTTGTACTGCGCTCAAAATGTTGATGGTACATCGGTCAATAGCTGACGAATTTGTTAAGCGCTTAACGGCTGAACTGGCTAAACTAAAAGTGGGTATGCCATGGGAAAAAGGTGTATTTATTACTCCATTGCCAGGTATGCACCGTACGACCTATATGACTGAAGTCATTGAAGATGCCGTGGCTAAAGGAGCTAAAGTCGTTAATCCGGAAGGTGGCGAATTCTGCAAAACCATGTTTTATCCAGCCGTAGTTTATCCAGTGACAGAGGGTATGAGACTGTATCGCGAAGAACAGTTTGGTCCAGTGGTGCCTGTCTCTGTTTATGATGACATTGAAACTGTGCTGGAATATGTTACGACTTCGGATCATGGTCAGCAGGTGAGTATTTTTGGTAGCGACCCCGAGCAAATTGGTCATTTAGTCGATACACTTGTACATCAAGTTTGTCGTGTAAATATCAACTGTCAGTGTCAACGTGGTCCAGATGTATTCCCATTTGGTGGTCGTAAAGATTCTGCCGAAGGTACACTGTCTGTGCATGATGCGTTACGTGCATTTTCTATCCGCGCTATGATTGCTGCTAAACAGACCGATGATAGCAAAGGCATGCTGGCCTCTATGGTGTCTGAGCACTATTCTAAATTTGTGAATACCGACTTTATTTTCTAATGAACATATGATTAACAAACCAGCCTTTTGGCTGGTTTTTTTAGTTGCTAATAATTTGAATAATAAAAAAACGCCTGATATTGATCAGGCGTTTTTATTTGCAAGAATGGCTTGATTATTGACGAATTTGACCGTCACCTAACACAATCCATTTTTGAGAAGTTAAGCCTTCTAAACCAACTGGACCACGTGCATGAATTTTATCTGTTGAGATACCAATTTCAGCACCTAAACCATATTCAAAGCCATCGGCGAAACGAGTTGAAGCGTTAATCACGACTGAACTTGAGTCTACACGAGCCAAGAACTGACGAGCCAACGTGTAGTTTTCAGTTACGATAGCATCGGTGTGATGTGAACCATATTTGTTGATATGGTCAATTGCTTCATCAATACCACTCACTACTTTAACTGCAAGAATTGGCCCCAAATATTCGGTATACCAATCTTCTTCTGTTGCTGGTTTTACAGAAGCACCCAAAATACGGCGTGTTTCTGGACAGCCGCGAAGCTCAACTTGTTTTTCAGCATATAGTTCAGCAATGCGTGGTAAGAAAACATCTGCAATTTTTTCATCAACGAGCAGAGTTTCCATCGCATTACAAACGCCATAACGATGTGTTTTTGCATTTAATGTAATTGGTAAAGCTTTTTGCAAATCTGCTTGTGCTTCAACAAATACATGGCAGTTACCATCAAGATGCTTAATCACAGGAATACGAGCTTCGTTGGTTACACGCTCAATTAGGCTTTTGCCGCCACGTGG
Source organism: Acinetobacter sp. ABJ_C4_1 (assembly GCF_044538495.1). Lineage (NCBI taxonomy): Bacteria > Pseudomonadati > Pseudomonadota > Gammaproteobacteria > Moraxellales > Moraxellaceae > Acinetobacter > Acinetobacter sp. ABJ_C4_1. Next base: position 93,288 of record NZ_JBIUCQ010000006.1, read on the forward strand.
AACAATTACATCTACATATTCAGCCATGGTAATGAGGTGACCAACCGCTGCACGATCAGAAGTTTCAATGACTTGTACTGAATGCTCAGGTAAACCAGCAACTTTTAAACCATGTTTAATCGCTTCTGCGATTGCTTTGTTTGACTCAAGTGCTTCTGAACCACCACGTAAAATAATGGCATTGCCCGATTTAATTGCTAAAGATGCAGCTTCAAGTGTTACGTTTGGACGTGATTCGTAAATCATACCAACGACACCCAAAGGCACACGCATTTTTCCAATTTGAATACCTGTGGGGCGATATGCAAGATCCGTAATTTCCCCAATTGGATCGACAAGCGCGATCACATCTTTTAAACCTTGCAACATCCCTTTAAAGCGTGCGGGTGTAAGCTCAAGACGATCAAGTAAGGCGCTATCAAGCTTGTTGTTACGGCCTTTTTCCATGTCGAGTTGATTCGCCGCCAAGATTGCTGCCTGATTATTTTCTAAAGCAGTATAAATAGCAGAGAGTGCATGATTTTTAAGCGAAGTTGAAGCACTTGTTAAAACGCGTGAAGCCTCACGTGCTTGTTGCCCAACTTTTTGCATGTATTGTTCAATTGAATCTTGCATAGCAGTTTTTAATCATTTACCAATGACTACGATAGTAGCAGTCAAATGCGGAACAATGAATGGCTTTTTTTCAAAAATGTGACCGCTATAAAAAAACATTTAAATATTTTGAAAACTATTAGCGGCTTAAACAAGATGAGCGGTCATTTCAGCGATTGCGTATATTTCAGACAATTGTTTAGAATGGACTGGTGCAATACAAACTAATACAAATTTTAAAGATTTGTGCATAAAAGATTACATGTTCAAGAAGGAACTCTTGCAGCATAAAAAAATTACAGCAAGGAGGAAGCAAGGATATGAATTCCATTATTCAAATGGATTCGGAGATAAACCAAGCTTATGCCGGTTTTGGGTTTTTCGATATCTACCATAGAGATAGTTTTAAACAGCCAGCTCGTACCACATGGATTGACGGCTGGAAAATTGAATACATGGCGATTGCAGACCCAAAAACCATTCACAAAACACCAATCGTGATTGTTGGCGGCGCTTTTCAAAATTTTAACTCTTATAAATATTGTGTTGAGCAACTGTTTGAAAGTGGTCCGGTCATTCTAATTGACTTACCATCAATGGGTGCAAATCAACAAATTACCAATCGGGATACTGGAATTTCTGCTGGAACATTAGAACTACCTGATTTATCAGAAATGCTAGGTCGCTGGTTAGATATTGTCGGAATTCAAAAAGTTTCTGTAATGGGAATGTCGTTGGGTTCAGTAGTTGCTTCTTGTTTTGCCTATCACCGTCCAGATTTGATGGATCGCATGATTTTGATGGGTGTTATGCAAAAGACCCGTAAAAGCTGGCGAATGATTTTGGAAGAATCACTCAAACTCATGCAAGAAAACCGCATGGAAGAGTTTGGGCAAGCGGTAATTTTATATTTGGTCAATCATGCCAAGTTAGATAAAACCCGTATGTCACCTACAGCTAAAAAATTATTTTTTAGGCAAATGGCTGAGTTTACGGGTACCGAGCGTGAACGTTATGACATTAACTGTAATCGACTTTTGCGTTTAACAGATGTGCCGATTCCAAAGTGTAAAACACTGGTTGCAGCAGGGCAGTACGATAGTTTTACTCTGCCTCATGAAAATGCCAATTTTGCTTTGCAATGTCCAGATATGGAATTTGCCCTTATTGCAAATGCGGACCATGTACCTCAGTTGCAGCGTCGTAAAGAAACCATGAGTTTGTTCACTTCATTTTTAAAAGGTGAATCTATCCAAAATTTGGATGGCATTATTCCTATGACACGTGAACAAATGCAAAACATGGAGCGCCGTGGTGAAGAGCGGATTTCAGTTCTTCAACCTAAAACGAAACTGAGCCACCGTGAATGTAAAACGGAAGTGTCAGTGACGATTGTTGACGTGACTTTCTTTGGGATGTACTTGAAGTTAGATGATGTGACACAGCTCGATTTTGTAAATGAACACCCACGGGATCTGGCTCTGCATCTAGAAGATGAGGAAGGCCCTTTCTCGATTGAATGTTTAATTTTTGAAGCTACTGAACAAGGAATCCGTGCTTTATTTAAACATGGCAGTTTTGAGCTTGCTGATCGTTTAAGTCGTTTTATTGTCCGTCAAAAACAAACTGCTTAATTAGGTTTTTATAAATGGAAGCTCGTTTATTTCGAGCTTCCATTTTTTTATATTTATTATTTTATTTGGGCGTGAATGGTCCAAACTAAGTCACCTAAATGTTCTTCATCGCTCTCTTTAGAAACTTGTCCAAAGAATATTTGTGGTTGTTCAACACTTACCTGACTAAATCCTGCATCTTTAAAAAAGTCTTTCACTTCAAGTGGAGTCTTAAAATGAAAACTAAATGAGCTTCGAGACATAAGTTTAAGTAATTTACTACTGTTCCAGATAATACTGGCGAGTTTATTTTTAACGGGTTCAGGGTAGAGGTCGGTTAAGTAATGGAACTTTTTAAAAGAAGTTCCGTAGTGAGCAATCGACTGGATCAGTTGTTTTAATAAGTCTTTATCAAAATAGTTAATCAAACCTTCACTAATCACAACCAGTGGGCGATTCGCGTCAAACACTTCAAATGCCTGAGCAAAGGCTTCGGTAAATAAATCGACTGATAAAATCTCAGGTGCATTTTTTTCAATTTGTTGTAATGCATTTTGCTTTGTCTGAGCCATATCGGGTAAATCAAGCTCCCGATAGGTAATAGAAGGGTAATGCTGTCTAAACCACCAACCACGTGGTGATAAACCACAGGCAATTTCAAGTACCTGTAAATCAGGATTTTCTTGAATTAACTTCTCTAAATCATGATCAAGCATGGTATGGCGCTGTTTAAGCGTCGTGCGCATACTGCCGCCCACATATTTTTCTGCCCAAGACTCTAATGGGTGAACTAAATATGCTAACGATTTTCCTTTACTGGTGGCAAGTGCTTCATGTGAGATCCCCATTTGATACCAGATATAACCCGTATAGTGGGCTGTAAAAGAGATGTGGCGGTGTTTTGAAAGGTGTTGTGTCATTCGTCCTGAACTCGATTTATTGTTTTTGTGTGATCTTCATTATTAATAACAATGAAGAGGTTCTAATGTATTGATGGTGAATGAACCTGCATGATGGAGTCCTGTCAATTAGGTTGGCATTCTGGGATGAACTTTCAGTTGGAGTTACTTTTCTTTCGGGAAAAGTAACCAAAACCATTGTCATACGCAAAACCTGTTCACTTTCTGCATCTATCAAATATATTGAAGCAATCAATATCCTTCAGCAGATGAGCAGGTTGCGTATGACTTAACCGCGTATCAGATAGTGAATAGGTTTTTGTAGCCAATTAAAATTTTTACTAACTTAAATCGAATTCTTAAACTCTTCAATGGCTGTTTTGACAGCTTGCCAGTCATTTCCAAGCGATAAAGTTTCACCAACTTGGATTTGTGGAATTTGACCACGCATGCGTTCAAGGCGTTCTTGGTTTGGTAGCTCTAAGTTCGCAATACCTTCAAGTGCTGTACATGCTGCACTACGGTCATTACATACCAGTCCCATATCACAACCCGCTGCCAGAGCGGCCTGAATACGTGCATCTGCGCCACCTGCTACACAAGCAGCCTGCATGCTTAAGTCATCGGAGAAAAGTACACCATTAAACTTCAAACGGTTGCGTAGAACTTCTTGAATCCAGAAAGGTGAGAAACCTGCCGGATTTGGGTCAACCTGATCATAAATCACATGTGCAGGCATGAGCGCATCAAGCTCAGGCATAAGCTTAATGAAGCTTTGCATGTCATGGTTATAAATTTCGTCATAGCTACGGCTATCAATTGCAGCAGCAACATGAGAGTCTGCTTTTACTGAACCGTGACCTGGGAAGTGCTTACCGGTATTTGCCATTCCGGCTTTTTTCATACCGCGCATAAATGCGCCAGCAAGTGGGGCAATATCCTCAATGTTTTTAGAGAAGCCACGGTCGCCAATCACATCACTAATTGCATTAAGGTCTAAAACTGGTGCAAAACTAAAATCGATCCCCACAGCCAAGACTTCAGTTGCCATTAACCAGCCACATTGTTCAGCCAGTTCAAGAGCCTTTTGTGGTTGAGTGATATAGAGTTCGCCAAAGCGGCCCATCGCTGGTAATAAGGTAAAGCCAGATTTTAAACGTTGAACTCGACCACCTTCCTGATCGACAGCAATCAAAATATCTGGGCGAACTTGGCGCATATGGTCGGTTAAAGCACGGACTTGTTGTGGTGATTCAATATTTCGTGCAAATAAAATCATGCCACCGACTTGCGGAGCTTGTAATAGTTCAATATCTTCTTTAGTAAGTTCTGTGCCGGCAATGTCCAGCATCAACGCGCCAATCATATTGGTTCCATTTGAATTTTGATTGAAAAACAATAAGCGAATTTTGCAATGATTTGCTACATTTTGTCAGTACAGAATATGATAAAACTACACGGTATAAACAATTTAGTTGGTTAAGATGTTGAATCTGCTTAGTTCATATCGAAAACAGAGCGTGTAAGATACGAACACCCAAGGAAGTATTAAGAATTTATGAAACTTCAAACTATAGCTTGTGCAGTAGCAATCGCGACTGGCGGTTTATTCTTCTCTCATACGATGAACGAAGCAAGAGCAGCAACCAATACAGCTGCTGTTTCTCAATCGATCCAGCCAACGCAAGAGCAGGCCTTGGTGGCTCGTCAACTGGCAACTTTAGTTGATCGCCAACATTATTTAAATATGCGTCTGGATGCGAATACATCTAACCGTATTCTTGATATGTATTTAGACAGTCTTGATCCAGACCATTCATTATTTTTAGACGCTGAAGTTCAAAATTATAAAAAACTCTATGGTTCAAATTTTGGTGCTTCATTAAAAGCGGGGAACTTAACTGGACCATTTGCAATTCACCAGCAATATCGTGAACGCTTAAAACAATTTTATGAGTTCATGTTGGCTGAGTTGAAACAACAACAGAACTTAAAGCAACCAAATAGCTATATAGAAGTAGATCGCGAAAAAGCGCCGTATTTTAAAACAACGGCTGAGCAGCAAAATCACTGGCGTAAAATGCTGGTTTCACAGTTAATTAATTTAACGATTAGCCGTGAAGAAGAGCAGGCAAAACAAAAGGCACTGAAAGAAAACCCTTCACTTGCTGATGGCCAAGACTTAAAAGGTCCAGAAGATTTAACGCCAGCTCAAACTTTGACTAAGCGTTATACACGTCAGCTTGAAAGAATTAGTCGTGTAAAAAGCGATGATGTTTTAGATAAAACATTAAACGCAATGTTAGCGACTTATGATCCGCACAGTAACTATTATCCGCCAATTGATGCGATTGAACTGAATCGCCAAACAACCTTACAGCTTGAAGGGATTGGGGTATCGATTCGTCCAGAGCGTGGCAATGAAGATTACACCAAGATTGAAACCATTGTAGAAGGTGGTCCTGCAAGTAAGTCTGGTCAAGTGAAATCGGGAGATCGAATCGTTGGAGTCGCTCAAGAGGGCGGGAAAATGATCGATGTGGTTGGTTGGACAAGTTCGGAAATTGTTGGGCTTATTCGTGGTAAACGTGGCACTAAAGTCACGCTAAAACTTCTTGGTGCTGGTGCATCAATGAGTCAGGCACGTAATGTGACTTTAGTACGTGATGTTATTCAAGAAGAAGATGCAGGTGTTCGCTCACGTACAGTTGAAGTGACACGCGATGGTAAAAAGCATGTATTAGGTGTGATTGAAATTCCATCGTTCTATTTTGACTATCGTTCACGTCGCGCTGGTCAGCAATATCGTTCAGTTTCCGAAGATACTGCAAATGCTTTTGAGGCATTAAAAGCGAAGAAAGTAGAAGGTATTATTATTGACTTGCGTAATGACCCGGGCGGTTCATTAGAAGAAGTTGCACGTATGCTTGGGCAAGTGATTAAGTCAGGTCCAGTTGTGCAAATTCGTGATGGCAACGGCAATGTCAGTGTATTTGAAGACAACGATGGCGGTCAGCAAATCTATACGGGTCCACTCGCTGTATTGGTGAACTTAGCATCTGCTTCAGCAAGTGAGATTTACTCTGCGGCAATTCAAGACTATGAGCGCGGTATTATTATTGGTAGTACAACCACAGGTAAAGGTACAGCTCAGGTCCAACTTGATACTTTGGCATACGGTCAAGCGACTTTAACGCAACGTAAATTCTACCGTGTTACCGGTGGTAGTACGCAAAATAAAGGTGTAGTGCCAGATATTAAGCTTGTCGATATCTATAACGAAGAGTTTGGTGAGCGTAAATCGAAGAACGCATTAAAGTGGGATACCATTCCGACTGCACCATTTAAGCGTGAAGGTTCTGTTCAACCATATGTTGCGAAGTTGTCTCAATTCTCTGAACAACGTGTTGCTGCCGATCCTCAGTTTAAATATTTAAATAAACGTACGGCAATCGCGAAGGTTACGAGTGACCAGAAACAGGTTGTGCTTGATATTGATAAGCGCCGTGCAGAGCTTTTGAGTTTAGAAAAGCAAACTTTAGATGCTGAAAATGAACGTCGTGCAGCAACAGGTCAAAAACCTTTTGCAAACTGGGAAAGCTACCAAGCTTCATTAGATGCGTTAGCTGAATCTCGTGCCAAAATGAAAGCTAACCAACGTCCTGCGTTGCCAGAAGAAGAAACATTTGTGAATGAAGCAGCAAATGTACTTATGGACTATGCAAAATTGCAAAACCGTTAAGTTCTTTTGTCTGTTTTACGAAAAAGCACGCTGTTCTCAGTGTGCTTTTTTAATTTTTTATGTCAGTAAACTGTCATGCATTTATCATCAAAGTGTCAAGAAAGCTGCTTAATCTTTAAGCATGAAAATAAATACATTGATGGATGGCGCTATGCAAGGCTCATACGCGACAGCACTATTAAAACAACAGCAACTCCCTGAAAGCTTCCAATTCTATTTTAAACAAAAACAGCAGTTGTCTAATACTCAGGAATTGCACCAACTCCACGGGTTGGTTCGTCCTCGTTTAAAAATTGCGATTGTGACAGAAACATGGCCACCAGAAATTAATGGCGTAGCACTCTCACTATTACAGTTATGTCAAGGTTTGCAAAAACAAGGGCATAAAATACTACTGGTTCGACCTGAACAAAAGGCAAAGTGTCATGATTTTTTGCCAGAGCAAGAATGTCTAGTTATGTCACAAGCGATTCCGAAATATCCAACGCTGCAATTTGGTTGGCCTCAATATTTAAAAGTTTCAAAAGCTTTTGAAAAGTTTATGCCAGATGTTGTGCACATTGTGACGGAAGGGCCTCTGGGCTTAACTGCTATGCAAGCTGCGAAAGCAAAAGACATTCCAGTTTCTAGTGGCTTTCACTCACCATTTCAAGATTTTAGTCGGTTCTTTGATTTGGCTTTTTTAGTTAAGCCAATTCAAAAATATCTTTGCTGGTTTCATAACAACACGCAAGTGACCTGTGTTCCAAGTAAAGATACAGAAGAAGCTTTACGTGGTTTCGGTATTACCTGTCCACTTATTGTGGTTGGACGAGGTGTCGATACTACGCGCTTTTCGCCAAAGCATCGCTCAGAAAGCTTACGCCAACAATGGGGTGTCGATGCCGATACTCGTGTCATGCTGTATGTAGGGCGTTTATCACCAGAAAAAGAAGTGCAATTGATTGTTGAAAGTTATGCAGCCATGCAAAACATGCAGCAACATAAAACTAAACTGGTTGTGGTGGGAGATGGCCCGGATCTTGCTCGATTAAAAGCATTACCTGAAGCGAGAAATGTCATTTTTACAGGTAGTTTGCGTGGACAAGATTTGGCAGCTGCCTATGCAAGCGCAGATGTATTTGTATTTGCGAGTCAAGTTGAAACGTTTGGTAACGTAGTTTTAGAGGCAATGGCGAGCGGTTTGCCGGTTATCGCGTATGATTATGCATGTGCACATCAATATTTAGTCCATAACGTAAGTGGTTGGTTAAGTCCACTTGGGCAGAAAAACCATTTTATACAACAAATTTATCAACTCCCTTCAGTACAACAACTTAGAGAAATGGGCATACAAGCCTGTCATAAAGTACAGCAAAGCGGTTGGCAACTTCCGGTACAACAATTAGAACAGGCATTTTATCAGGTGGTGAAGGAATCCTCGGTGGACTTCACCTAAGTATCCTAAAATAGGAGAACGACCATGAAATTAAAGAATGCAAAAATAAAAATACTCGATCTCGATTTGAGAGGCTGTTTATATCTCAATCATTTTTCTCACTCACAACGTGTGGCTTTATTCTTCAAAATTATTAGCCGTGCGGGCGATGGGCCCTTTTGGTATCTCATGCTGGCAATTGTATGGGGAATGCATGGCATTACCTACAGTTTGCAAATTATCTATTTGTTAATTGGCGGCTCAATCGGAACGGCAATTTATAAATTTTTAAAACATAAAACGACGCGTCCACGCCCATACCAAGTCCATCAAGTGATTGTGCTTGGTGAAAGACCACTTGATCACTTTAGTTTTCCATCTGGCCATACGTTACATGCAGTAATGGTGACAATTGTGTTGGGGTATATCCAACCTGTGTTATTAGCCGCTATGCTACCTTTCATGGTACTGGTTGCGTTGTCTCGCATGGTGCTTGGACTTCACTACCCAAGTGATGTGATTGTGGGTGCACTTATTGGTGCAGCAGTGGCAAGTATCATTATATTTGTAGCGCCATTATTAAACATCGCTTTATAACGAACCGTAATTTTTATCAGCTTAAGCTATCGATTAGGTTTGTGGATTTGCTAAAGTACACAGTTCGTGATTTAGCAGATTAAACAGATAGGAGCCGCTATGGGCTTACGTTGGACAGATACGATTGATATTGCCATTGAATTGTCAGAAGCACATCCAGAAGTTGATCCGCAATGGATCCGTTTTACCGATTTACATGCATGGGTATGTGCATTACCAGACTTCAGTGATGACCCAAATAAATCAACCGAAGGATTGCTAGAAGGTATCCAAATGGCCTGGATAGACGAAGTTCGCTAAAAACAGTAGAAAAAATCGCAACTTTTACACATTCAAAGCTGATTATTACCTATGACATCGGTATAATGCTGCAAATTTTTTAAAGTTTAAATCTTAAAATAAAGGAGCCACTCATGGCTATTGAACGTACTTTGTCTATCGTAAAGCCTGATGCTGTGTCTAAAAACCACATCGGTGAAATTTTTGCTCGTTTCGAAAAAGCGGGTTTAAAAATTGTTGCGACTAAAATGAAACACCTTTCTCAAGCTGATGCTGAAGGTTTCTATGCAGAGCACAAAGAACGCGGTTTCTTTGGTGACTTAGTTGCATTCATGACTTCTGGTCCAGTTGTAGTATCTGTTCTTGAAGGCGAAAATGCAGTTCTTGCTCACCGTGAAATTTTAGGTGCTACAAACCCTAAAGAAGCGGCTCCTGGTACTATCCGTGCTGATTTCGCTGTAAGCATCGACGAAAACGCTGCTCACGGTTCTGACTCAGTTGCTTCTGCAGAGCGTGAAATTGCTTACTTCTTTGCTGACAACGAGATCTGCCCACGCACTCGTTAATCGAAAGCATTCAAACCAGATAAGTGGTATACTACTTATCTGGTTTTTTTATTCTCTCAAGAGCATATTGTCTGATTCTTGAACAATATCTTCTGTTTTTGACATGGTTTAGGTAAATACACATGAGTTCTGCAGTGGTCGTTTCATCTGAAAATCTTGATGGACAGCAGCAATCTTCGTCCACGCCAGCATCGCCTGCTGCCGAAAAAGTGAATTTACTCGGCATGTCACGCGCGCAATTAGAAAAATTCTTTGAAGATATTGGTGAGAAAAAGTTTCGTGCCGGACAGGTCATGAAATGGATTCATCAGTACTTTGTTACTGATTTTGCTGAAATGACGAATATTTCAGGCAAGTTGCGTGCAAAACTTGAACAAATTTGTGAGATTAAAGCTCCTGAGGTTGTGCATCGTCACTATTCAAAAGATGGCACACGTAAATGGGTGTTTCGCGTAGGTGAGGGTGCAGGTTCTTTAGTTGAAACTGTGCTAATTCCTGCCGAAGATAAAACAGGCTTACGCAAAACTTTGTGTATTTCATCACAAGTAGGCTGTGCATTGGACTGCTCATTTTGTTCAACAGGTAAGCAAGGTTTCCAACGTGATTTAACCCCAGATGAAATTATTGGGCAACTCTGGATGGCAAACTATTCTTATATGGAAGAAGTGCCTGTTGCTGAACGTGAGCGTTCAGTGACCAATGTTGTAATGATGGGTATGGGTGAGCCATTGCTCAACTATGACGCCGTATTAAGCTCAATGCACATTATGCTTGATGACTTTGCTTATGGCATGTCAAAACGTCGTGTGACTTTATCAACGTCAGGTGTTGTACCAAAAATTGACCAGCTTGCGAAAGATATTGATGTCGCTTTGGCAATTTCTTTACATGCGCCAAACGATGAGCTACGTAACGAATTAGTGCCTATTAATAAAAAATATCCATTGGCTCAATTGATTGCAGCATGTCAGCGTTATATTGCCAAAGATGGTAATGAAAGTGCGCGTAAACATGTGACTATCGAATATGTCATGTTGGAAGGTGTGAATGACCAACCTGAACATGCACAGCAAATGATTAAATTATTAAAAAATTTACCAAGTAAAATTAACTTGATTCCGTTTAATCCGTTCCCGCACGCGCCATATGGTCGCTCAAGTCGAAATCGTATTATCTCGTTCCAAAAAACTTTGTCTGATGCCGGATTTGTGTGTACGATTCGTCAAACACGTGGTGATGATATTGACGCTGCATGTGGACAGTTAGTGGGGCAAGTAGCTGATAGAACCCGCCGTGCTGAACAGTGGCAGAAAAAAGTTACACAGCGTCAAGAGATTTTACGTACACAAGGATAAAGTTGAGGGAAGACTTTGAGTACTCCGAAGTTAAAGATCATGTTATGTATGGGGGTTGCAGTTGCATTTCTGGCAAGTGGTTGTCAGACTTCGCCAACACTAAAAAAGGACCCAGAAAAAGCAGTTAAGGTGCGTACGCAACTTGCTGCAGAATACATTCGTTCTGGTGACTTGGATTCTGCAAAGCGTTCCCTTGATCAAGCTTTAAGTGTCGATAGTCGTGATGCAACGGCAAATATGATGATGGGTATTTTATTGCAACAAGAAGGCAGTAAACCCAATTTAGAAAAAGCAGAACATTATTTTAAACGTGCAATTTCTTCTGAGCCAGATAATGCTCAGGCACGTAATAATTATGGTACGTACTTGTACCAAATGGAGCGTTATAATGATGCTGTCGAGCAATTCCGTATTGCTGGTGCAACATTAGGGTATGATCAACGCTATCAAGCCTTAGAAAATCTTGGGCGGATTTATTTAAAATTGGGTGATATTGCGAGTGCTGAAAAAACATTCAAACAAGCACTCCTTGCTAACCGCGACTCTTACATTTCAATGTTAGAGTTAGCAGAAATTTTTTATTTGCAGCAGCAGATTCCGGCTGCTACACAAATGTATGAACAATATGTTCGTACAGTGGGGCAGAAAAATCAGGGTGCTCGCGCACTTTGGATTGGTTTAAGAGTGGCTCGAGCCAATGCGGATAAAATGGGAATGCAAGTTTTAGTAAACCAGTTACGTGCTTTATTCCCGGAAAGTCCAGAATATCAACGTTATTTGCAATTACAGTATAGTACTGAGGCCGTATGGAAATAAATCCTAATTCACAGCAGCCAACTGGCTCAAGCTTACCGACTTCTGCTTTAGGAAATATTCAACGTCCTGGTGAGTATTTACGTCAAATTCGTGTTTCTCAGAAAAAAGAATTAGAGCAAGTATCTTCAGATTTAAATATGCCGCTTAAAACGCTCAGTGCGTTAGAGCAAGACGATTATAAATCTTTGCCAGAAGCAACCTTTATCAAAGGTTATTATCGTTCTTATGCAAAATATTTAAATGCTGATGCAACTGCAATTATTCAGCGTTTTGATGAGATTTATGCAAACGATACAGGTCTTTTGCCAAATCATGCTTTAAACAACTCACCAATTAAAATCATGGGTAAATTACCAGGTTCTAATAGTGATCGTAACAAGAAGTGGTTAAAGCGTGCATTGCTTACGATTTTGATTATTGCTGTCGTGTCATTGATTGTGATGGGTGTCCAAAAATGGACTTCAAACAAAGAAGAAGCTGAGGTGCCAAAAGCAAATCAGTCTAATGTTGAAGTTTTACCTATGAAAGGAAATGCCTCTGCAACAGCGGGTGATCAATTGGTGTTAAACTTTAACCGTCCAACTTCTGTTCATATTGTAGATGCAACAGGGAAGGTTTTAGCTACGGGTCGTCAGGCATCGACTTTAACCTTAAATGGTGAGTCTCCATTTCAGATCCGTCTTGATGACGCAACAGCTGTGTCATTAAGTTTAAACCAAGAACAGATTTCATTGTCTCCATATACGGTAAACGGTAAAGCTGAATTCCGTTTATCCCGCTAATACCATGAGTTGAGCGATACAATGATAGAGAACCCAATTAAACGTCGACCAACACGTAAAATTCGTGTTGGTTCGGTCTATGTCGGCGGCGATGCACCTATCAGCGTGCAAAGTATGACAAATACCGAAACTTGCGATGTCGATGCAACAGTTGCTCAGATTGAACGTTGTGTTGATGCAGGTGCAGATATTATGCGAGTTTCAGTTCCTTCTATGGAAGCAGCTGAAGCTTTTGGTGCGATCCGTAAACGTGTTTCAGTTCCACTAGTGGCTGATATTCACTTTGACCATAGAATTGCCTTGGCAGTTGCAGACTATGGTGCAGACTGTTTGCGTATTAACCCAGGTAATATCGGTTCAGACCAGAAAGTTCGTGAGGTTGTTGCTGCTGCACGTCATCATGGCATTTCTATGCGTATTGGTGTGAATGCGGGTTCTCTAGAAAAAGATTTGCAGAAAAAATATGGTGAGCCTACAGGGCAGGCACTGCTTGAGTCGGCTTTACGTCATATTGATATTTTAGACCGTCTAGATTTCCATGAGTTTAAAGTCAGCGTAAAAGCTTCAAATGTGTTTTTAACCATGGATGCCTATCGTTTGCTTTCACAACAAATTGATAATCCATTGCACTTGGGTGTAACCGAGGCTGGTATTTACCGTACAGGTACTGTGAAATCAGCGATTGCTCTTGGTGGGTTATTGATGGAAGGCATTGGCGATACAATGCGTATTTCGCTTGCTGCTGAACCAGAAGATGAAATCAAGATCGGTTTTGATATCTTAAAATCGCTTGGCCTACGTTCTAACGGGATTAACTTTATTGCTTGTCCAAGTTGTTCTCGCCAAGAATTTAATGTGATTCAGGTGATGCAGGCCTTAGAAGAGCGCCTAGAAGATATCCGTACACCAATGGACGTTTCGGTTATTGGTTGTAAGGTAAATGGCCCAGGTGAAGCAAAAGAAGCAGATATCGGGGTTGTTGGGGCTGCGCCTCGTTCACTGGTTTATCGTAATGGTGAGAAAAGCCATTTAATTGATACCAATCAATTGGTTGATGAAATCGAAACTATGGTTCGTCAACGTGTTCAAGAGCTTGAAGAAGCTAAATCTAAAGAAATTATTCGTAGTTCATCATGAGTTCAATTGTCGCAATCAAAGGTTTTAATGACGTTTTACCAACGCAAACAGCAGCATGGAGACGTCTCGAGCAGCATTTAGCATCGTTAATGGATGCTTATGGTTACCAACAAATTCGTTTGCCGATCGTTGAACAAACGGGACTGTTTAAACGTGCTATTGGTGATGCAACCGATATCGTTGAAAAAGAAATGTACACATTCTTCGATAAAGGAAACCCACCTGAATCATTAACTTTGCGTCCAGAAGGGACTGCGGGTTGTGTCCGCGCGTTGGTTGAACATAACTTGTTGCGTGGTGCTACACCACGTGTGTGGTATATGGGACCTATGTTCCGTTATGAAAAGCCACAAAAAGGTCGTTACCGTCAGTTCCATCAGTTCGGTGTAGAAACTTTTGGTGTAGCAACTCCTGATATTGAAGCTGAAGTTATTTTGATGACAGCTCGTTTATGGAAACGTATGGGCGTTGCCCACATGGTTCAACTTGAGTTGAATACATTAGGCGAAAAAGATGAGCGTACAGAATACCGTAATGCTTTGGTTGCGTTCTTAAATGAACATAAAGATGCTTTGGATGAAGATTCACAGCGTCGTTTAACGACAAATCCATTACGTATTTTAGATTCTAAAATTGAATCGACCCAGAAAATTTTGGAAAATGCGCCAAAATTATATGACTTCTTAAAAGAAGATAGCCTAAGCCATTTCCAACAATTACAAGACTATTTGACTGCTGCAGGCGTTAAATTTGTCATTAATCAAAAATTGGTACGTGGTCTAGATTACTACAATAAAACTGTTTTTGAGTGGACAACAACTGCACTTGGGTCGCAAGGTACTGTGTGTGGGGGTGGTCGTTATGATGGTCTGGTTGGTCAGCTAAAGGGTAAGGCAGATCAATCTGTACCTGCTGTTGGCTTCGGTATGGGGATGGAGCGTTTATTGCTTCTAGTTGAGCAAGTTGAAAAAGCTGAAACTGTACGTGATTGTGAAGTTTTCTTGGTTGCAGAGCCTGCTTATCAAGCTAAAGCATTGGTTTTGGCAGAGCAATTACGTGATCAGTTAGAGGCTGCTAATAGCAATGTTCGCATTAAAACGGGTTCACAGGGCAGCATGAAGAGTCAGATGAAAAAAGCTGATCAGGCTGGGGCCGTTTACGCCATGATTTTGGGTGAACGTGAATGGGAAGCACAGCAGCTTGCTATCAAAGAGTTAGCAACAGCTGAGCAGTCTCAAGTTGCATTGGCTGAACTCGTACCATTCTTAATTGAAAAATTTACAAAATAAACTGAAACATCTGGAAAAGGACAATCACATGAGCTTAAGTGATGAAGAACAATTCGACAGCTTAAAGTCGTTCGCCAAAAAATATGGTTCTGCCATGATTAGCGGGATTCTCATTGCATTGATTGCCTTTTTTGGGTGGGAATATTGGCAAAAAAGAAATCTTGCAACGAGCCAAACAGAAACTGCAAAAGTACAGCAGTTAATGGATGAGGCAAATGCAACAGCCGATAATCCAAATGCTTTAGCTTCAATCACAGCTTCAGCAGATAAACTTGTAAAAGATGATATTGATTCAGTTCAGGCGATACAAACTCAATTTGTATTAGCAAAGCTTGCATATGAAAAACAAGATTATGCTGCTGCTGAAAAAGCTTTGAAAAAAGTTGAAAACTCAAAAGTAAAAGATGAAGGACTGATTCAGGTTGTAAAATTGCGTTTAGCAGATGCACAATTAGCGCAAAACAAATATGATGAAGCTCTAAAAACCTTATCTGGTAATGTCGATCCGGCATTTAAAGCAACAGTAGAAGAGTTACGTGGTGATATCTTTGTTGCGAAGAAAGATATTGATTCTGCTAAAAAAGCGTATCAAGCTGCATGGGATTCGTTACTGGAACGTAAACAAGAGCGACAAATTTTACAAATTAAACTCGAAAGTGTTGGCGTTTTAGTTGAAGATCCACAGATTGAGCGCCCAATTTTGGAAACACAGGTGGAAGAGTCTTAATGAATCAGAAATTCAAACTGCCTTTGGCAATTGCAATCGCATCAGCTGTACTGGTGGGATGTTCTAGCAACAAAGTAAAAGAAGCAAAACCAAATCCACTACCGAAATTGACTGAGTCGAAAAAGTCTCTAGTACCGGTGTTTTCGCGCAGTGTTTCTTCTACGAATAAGGCAGATCCATTACGTTTACAACTTGATGCTAGTGACGGTGTTGTTTTTACACTTGACCCTAAAGGCGAAGTTGCTGCATATCGCGGTAAACAACGTCTTTGGGAGAAAAAAGTAAGTAAATTGGGCTTAAGCTCTGGTGTTGAAGCTGCTGAAGGTATTGTTGTTGTGGGTAACAGCAAAGGTCAGTTATTTGCTTTAGATCAAGCTACAGGTGAGCAAAAATGGACTGCACAATTATCTGGTGCATTATTAAGTCCTTCTTTAGTTCAATCTGGACGTGTGATTACGATCGCAAACGACGGTACTGTATTTGCACATGATGCATCATCAGGACAACAAGTTTGGGCATACAAATTGCCAAACGTTCAGTTCAGTTTGCGCGGTCAACCATCTCCAGTTAGTCTTGATCCTCGTACTGTTTTAATTGCTTCTGCAAATGCATATGTTTATGCAATTGATACGATCAGTGGTATTCCACGTTTCCAACGTCGTGTTGCGGTAAGTGAAGGTCGTTCTGATATTCAACGTCTAATTGATATTGATGGTGATCCGGTTGTTGCAGGCCAGCTGATGGTTACAACCAGCTTCCAAGGTCAAGTCACAGTGACTGATTTGGCTTCTCAACGCGTAGTTTGGAGTGAAGATTCAAGCAGCACCAAACGTCCAGAAGTTTATGACAATAAAGTATTTGTTTCATCAACTGATGGCAAGTTGACTGCTTATGATTTATCTACAGGCGAAAAGCTTTGGGAAAATGAAAGTCTCTTAAATCGTCATTTAAGTAACCCTGTTGTATTGGGATCGGACCTTATTGTTGGCGATTTGGATGGTGTTTTACACCTGATCGACCCAGCAACAGGTAAATTGGTAGGTCGTTCTAAAACAAGTGGTGAGGTCAATACATTACGTGTTATTGAGAATCAGCTCTACGTTTCGACCCGAAAAGGCGATTTAAGTATTTGGCAGAATCGTTAATTTTGTTCGCTTGTGCTAAAATAGCCGCTTAACAAATTACGCTGTTAAAAAATATCGGGGTGTTTGAATTAAATCAGTTCAAAGCCCCGTCTTTTATTATGGTCATATCTGACCTTAAAATATATCTCCTGTACTGTTTCTAATGCTCATGCCATGAGATATGGCTGGTCTTGAATTAAGGTTATTGTATGAAACCCGTTATTGCGCTCATTGGTCGTCCGAATGTCGGAAAATCAACGTTATTTAACCAGATTACCAAGAGTCGTGATGCACTTGTAGCCGACTTCGCGGGTCTGACTCGTGACCGTAAATATGGTGATGCGACTTATCAAAATAAGTCTTTCATTGTTGTTGATACTGGCGGTATCGGTGAAAGTGAAGGCGGTATCGATAACTACATGGCCGAGCAGTCAAAAACAGCCATCAATGAAGCAGATATTATTATTTTTGTAGTTGATGCACGTGCTGGATTGTTAGCTTCTGATGAGCAAATTGCTCGTGAACTCCGTACTTTAGGCAAGAAAATTTATCTTGTTGCGAACAAGGTAGATGGCGTACATGCTGAAGCTGCTTTAGTTGAGTTTTATAAACTTGGCATGGGTGAACCATTACAAGTTGCAGCGAGCCATGGTCGTGGCGTACAGCAAATGCTTGAAGATGTTCTTGCGGAAGTTCCAGAAGATGAAAATCCGGAAGAGCATGACAAAGATACAGGCTTACGTTTAGCCATTATTGGTCGTCCGAATGTTGGTAAGTCTACATTGGTAAACCGCTTACTTGGTGAAGACCGTGTAGTAGCGTTTGACCAACCGGGTACAACTCGTGATTCTATTTATATTCCGTTTGAGCGTGAAGGCCGTAAATACACCTTAATTGATACAGCGGGTGTGCGTCGTAAAGGTAAAGTTGATGAAATGATTGAGAAGTTCTCAATTGTGAAAACTTTACAGGCAATGAAAGATGCTCACGTTGTGGTTGTTGTAGTCGATGCGCGTGAAGGTATTGTTGAACAAGACTTACACTTAATTGGTTATGCGCTTGAAGCTGGTCGTGCCATGGTTATTGCCATTAACAAATGGGATAACATGTCTGAATACGACCGCAAGCAATGTAAGCTTGACGTTGAACGTCGTTTTGACTTCATTCCTTGGGCAAAAATTCATTTAATTTCTGCACTGCATGGAACAGGGGTAGGTGATTTATATCCTTCTATCCACCGTGCTTATGAGTCTGCAAACTTAAAAGTTTCACCAGCGAAATTAACTCAAATTTTGAGTGATGCAACAGAAGCTCACCAACCACCAATGATTAGTGGTCGCCGTATTAAAATGCGTTATGCGCATATGGGCGGACAAAACCCACCGACTATTGTGATTCACGGTAACAAGGTTGATAAGACACCTGCGGACTACCGCCGTTACTTAGAGAACGTGTTCCGTAAAGTGTATAAACTTGAAGGTACACCAGTTCGTATTGACTTTAAAACTTCTGAAAACCCATTTGAAGGTCGTAAGAGTCAAGTTGATGAACGTACAGCTGCGCGCCGCCGTCGTTATATTCAGAAATTCAAAAAAGCGGAAAAGAAATTTAATCGTTAATCTGTATTCATGTAAAAAAGCCCAAAGTCATCTTTGGGCTTTTTTACAAAGAATTAAGACAGAACAAAGATTTATGAAAAAGTGTGATTGATAAACGTAATTTTTTGTAAATTTCATAACGAATGCTATAATCCATTTTTTTATAAAATAATCTATATTCCGAAAGAATAATGCTGCTTAAGGTTCTTTTTTAGCATGGTAACATTACATCTTGCCCAGTTAACGCTTACACATGCCCAGCCTTCTTACGCGGCACTTGAGTGTATTCCCGCCATGCAAAGAAGGCGTCTGTCACCCTTGGCAAAATTAGCGCTCAATAGTGCAATTAGTACTTTAGATGGACAGCGTGTTGATTATATTGTTTGGGTATCACGTTATGGTGATGAAGCCAAAACATTGGGAATATTACAAGATGTTCTGCAAGGCCAAACACCATCACCTACACAGTTCTCTACCTCAGTTCACAATGCTATTTCTGGTTTGTATTCTATTTTATGTCAGGATGACACTCCATCTACCAGTCTAAGTTGTTCATGGACTGAAGGATTAATAGAAGCTTACGCTGCATTAAAAGCTTTACCACGTATTCAGCGAGTTTTAGTCGTTGCCTACGATGAACCCTTACCAAACATTTATAGCGAGACTATTGATTTTCCTGCCTATGCAATGGCTGCTTTAGTAAGTCTGGATCAGCCTAATTTACAGTTTACTGAATGGTCACCTACAGATGAATTAGACGGTCTGACATTTTCTCGTTTTTGGCAAAGTGCTGATCTTTCTATGTCTGAATATGGGTGGAAAAAATGCTAAACCTTAAAAAGTTAAAGCAAAAAAGTAATTATTGTTGGCGGGTAGCTGCTACAGGTTTTAGCTTTGCGAGTTTTGGTATAGGGGGTATGGCAATTGCGGCAGTGATTGCACCTGCATTAAAAGTGACCACATCAGATCTGGAAAAACGCCAACAATATGCACAAAGTATAATTAAGCATAGCTTTAAAGGCTTTACTGAAATGATGGTTAAGCTTGGTATTATGACCTATTCGGTAGAAGGCCTAGAAAAATTAGAAAATAGTCGTCAAGAACTTGTCATTGCCAACCATCCGACTTTGATTGATGTTGTAGTACTAATTGGTATGATGCAGCAAGCTAATTGTGTGGTGAAGGAATCCCTTTGGAGCAATCCATTTACCAAAGGACCAGTACAAAGTGCAGGTTATATTTTAAATGCAGGCTCTAAGCAGTTTGTCGAGGATTGTGTTTCTCGGCTAAAAGAGGATAATGCCGCTTCTCTTTTGATCTTTCCGGAAGGTACTCGGACTGAAAAAGGAATGATCCTAAACGAGTTTCAGCGAGGGGCCGCAAATATTGCCATTCGTGCAAATGTGCCAATTCGCCCAGTAGTGATTACATGTGCTCCATCTACATTAACCAAAAATGAAAAATGGTATCACGTACCATCTCGGCCGTTTCATATAGAAGTGAAGGTACTAGATGCAGTGTATGTAAAAGATCTATTAGAAGATTTAACGGTAGGACCTAAACAAGTTCGTGAGTTAAGTCGTAGTTTTTACAAAATTTTTGATGAAGAGTTATCTTGAAATGAGCAATCTTGCTGATGAACTAAAGCAAATGATTATTGATGTTTTAGCACTAGAAGATATTACTATTGCCGATATTGATACAGAAGCTCCATTATTTGGAGAAGGTTTAGGATTAGACTCGATTGATGCCCTTGAGTTAGGACTTGCTTTGAAAAAACGTTACAACATCCATTTAAGTGCAGAATCGGATGAGACCAAACAGCACTTTAAATCAGTTCAAAGTTTGGTTGCGTTGGTCGAAGCGCAGCAGCAAGCATAAGGAGTGTGATGATGTTATCTCAAGAACAAGTACTGGCAAAACTCCGTGAATGGATGGAAGATTTATTTGAAATCGAACCTGAGTCTGTACAGTTAGATTCAAACTTATATTCAGATCTAGATGTAGACAGTATTGATGCAGTTGATTTGGTAGTGAAGATTAAAGAGCTCACAGGTAAACAAGTAAAACCTGAAGACTTTAAAAATGTAAGAACTGTGTTAGATGTGGTGACTGTTATTCAGAACATGACTGCTGAATGAAAATGTTAATTAAAGGGATAATTACAGCACTTTTTGTGCTGTATCCCTTTATTGTTGGCTGGAGTTTATCGCACGGACAATTTGTCTGGGTAAGTGCATTGCTTATCGGGCTAGGTGTTTTACGTTTATTTAGTAAAGGTAATCACCTTTTATGGCCTTTAACCAGCCTTGCTATTGTTTGTGGTGGCTTAAGCTTACTACTACAGGATCATGCATGGTTAAAGCTGTATCCGGTTGGGATGAGTTTAGGCGCTTTAGGTATTTTTGCATTCACCTTAATAAAACCTCCTTCTATGATTGAGCGTTTTGCTCGGTTGGTTGAACCTGATTTACCACCATCAGGTATTCATTGGACTAGGCAGGTCACTAAGGTCTGGTGTGTTTTCTTTTTATGTAATGCATTAATTGCATTCATTACGGTTTTTTTTACTTCGACTCAAATTTGGGTCATTTATAATGGCTTTATTTCTTATGTGCTGATGGGCATGTTATTCCTTGGCGAATTTATTTTGCGTAAAAGGCATCAGCGTTTACATTCTTCAAATCACTAATTCAAAATTATGCAGTGTCATTTTCAGAAATTCATCGATTCGGTTCAGCCACTTTGCTTAGACAGTGCTCTGCATTCAACTAGCTTTAATCATTTTTGGCAGGATGTGGCCTTACAAGCCGGTGCAATTGCTCAATTAGAAAATTTAACTTGGGCTTTATGGGAAACAGATAGCTACGAATTTTTGGTTTTATTGTTTGCTGCATTATTGGCTAAAAAGCAGGTGCTGTTACCGCCAAATCGAGTGCGTGAATTAGAACAGGACTTTGCAGCACAGCATATTTATTTTTTAAAACGTCAACGTGTTGAATCAGTTGCTCCCTTATCTTTAACGTTGGATGATGACTTTTTAGAGCAGGCACAACTCTATTTTTATACCTCTGGTTCAACAGGGCAGCCTAAAAAAATCCCAAGAACCCTAAAACAATTACTCAATGAGGTACAAGGCTTAAGCCAAAGTTTTGTTTTTGAAAATGATGCTATAGCTATTGCAACGGTGAGTCACCAACATATTTATGGATTACTGTTTAAGCTACTTTTACCTCTTGCAACAGGGCGTTGTTTTTATATACCGCAAGTTGCTTATCCAGAAGATGTCGTACACGTTCAAAAGCAATTAAAAACACTGGGTTTAAGTAATTATTTGATTTCAAGCCCAGCTTTATTAAAACGCTGGACAACCGATGTGGTTTTAGAACAATGCCAGATGGTGTTTAGCTCTGGTGGCAAACTAGAAAGTGACGTTCGTCCTTTAGTCAATTGCTTAATTATTGAAGTTTTGGGAAGTTCGGAAACGGGCGGCATTGCCCATCGTGCTAAAGATGATGACGTATGGACGCCTTTTGCGAATGTAGCTATTCGTATTGAAGACCATCAGCTCATGGTCAAAAGTAATCATGCTTATGAAGATAACTGGATTACCACAGGTGACCGTGCTGAATGGGCAGATCACTTGTGTAAGAGCTTTCAGCTTTTGGGGCGTACCGACCGAATTATTAAGCTTGAAGAAAAGCGTTTGAGTCTAGATGCAATTGAACAAAGTATTCAAGCCTTAGACGAAGTCAAACAGTGCCATGTACTGGTGTTTGAGCATGAGCATCGTCAAATGCTGGGTTCTATTGTTGTTCTGACAGAGCAGGCTCGTGAGCAGTTGAAAAAGCAGGGTAAGGCAGTCTTTGTTGGCCATTTAAAACAGCAGTTGAAAGATCATTTAGAAACCTTGGCAATTCCACGTCAATGGCGTTTTTTAAGTCAGCTACCTCAAAATACACAGTCTAAACTCGATAAAAGTTATTTGAAAACGCTATTCAAGCCGATGTTGCAACCAGTTGTGCTGTCACAGAGTCAAAGTGCAGATGACTATATTTTTAGTCTTGAGTTTCCACCTGAGTTAGCATGTTTTAAAGGCCACTTTCCAAACCAGCCTATTTATCCAGGAGTGGGGCAAATAGGTTTTTTACAACATTTTGCTAAATCAATTTGGTCCGATTTAAATTGGTGCCAAGGGTATGAGCAGTTAAAATTCCAAAATCTCATTTGTCCTTATGCTGTTGTACAACTCAAGCTTTCTCGAAAAGAGCATAAGGTGAGTTTTGAATTACGTGATTCAGAACAGATTCTAGCTTCAGGACGACTATTATTTGCTTTGCAAACGGAAGTAGAGGGTTAAAAATGCAGACCAACTATGGCTTTGTTATCCCAGTCTATAATCATCCACATTTCTTAGCAGACTTGATTGCTAATTTGGATGGTTTTCATCTGCCGATTGTGTTGGTAAATGACGGAAGTGATGATGCGTGTAGCCAAATTTTAAAAGACTTGGCAGAGCAATACTCTCAAATTCATTTAATCGAGCATGAGGTAAATAAAGGCAAAGGCCAAGCTGTAATAACTGGATTACGCGCAGCACATGCGCTTGGTTTAAGTCATGCATTACAACTCGATGCCGATGGTCAGCACTGCTGGGATGACATTCCAAAATTTCTGGAACAGTCTCGGCAGCATCCAGATGCGATGGTGATTGGTCAGCCATATTTCGATGCCTCTATTCCCAAAAAACGCCTATATGGACGTTACATTACCCACTTTTGGGTATGGTTAAATAGTTTATCGTTTGAGATTAAAGACAGTATGTGTGGTTTCCGAGTGTATCCACTTGAGAGCACCATTAAGGTATTGAATAGCGCTAAATTCCAGCCGCGTATGGGTTTTGATAGTGAAATTTTAGTGCGTTTAAAATGGGAAAATACACCTTTTATTAATGTCCCGACACCAGTGGTTTATCCAGAGCAGGGGATTTCCCATTTTCATGCTTGGCGAGACAACTTAGGCCTAAGTAAGGCACATGCAACTCTATTTATGGGGATGCTGATTCGTTTGCCAAAACTGTTAAAACATAAGCTGCAAGGTTAACCATGACACAGTCAGCTTCTCCAAAATGGAATGATATTAAAGAGCGTGGTGGCATGTTGCCATTAATGTTAATGCTTTGGTTTTATCGTTTTGGTGGACGTTGGTTATGTAAATTGGTGCTGTACTTTGTGATTATGTGGTATTGGTTATTTGCAGTTGCAGCAAGACAAGCTTCACTACTCTACTTACGAAAATTACATCGTTTTGCGGGAGCCAACTCTCCATTTACACATGAGCCAACTTTGGGGAATAGCTACACTCATTTTATGCAGTTCGGCGAATGTATTTTAGATAAGATCGAGGGCTGGCTAGGCAATATTCCAGAACAAAAACTGGAAATCTTTGGACATGAGTATTTTCATCAGCACTACCAAAAGGGCGCTCTAATTGTTGTCTCGCATTTTGGTAATATTGAGTTGCTTCGTGCAATAAAATCAGACCATCCACAGAAAATTAATGTGTTGGTTTATCAAAAACATGCAACGAAATTTAATGATTTTCTCAAAAAAATAAATGATAAAGCAGATGTTTGTCTTTTATCTGTCGATGAGCTCGGTATTGAAACGGCTATGTTGCTTCAGGACAAAATGCAACAAGGGGAGTGGGTCATTGTTGCGGCAGACCGAGTGCCTGTGCAGTCAGACCGGGTACAGCAGCTAGAGTTTTTAGGGGAAACTGCTGCATTTCCACAAGGCGCATGGATTTTAGCAAATTTGCTTAAAGTACCGGTCATAGCCGTATTTTGTTATCGCATGCAGCAACAATTTCAAGTGCATATCCATCTCATTTCAGAGCAGGTAAATTTACCGCGTGCCCACCGTATTGAAAGTATGCAAAGTATGACTCGAACCTATGTAAATGTATTAGAGCGGCATTGCATGCGAGCTCCTTATCAATGGTTTAATTTTTATAATTTTTGGACGAAATAACATGCGTGTGTTAACCGTAGGGGAACAACCACTTTGCATTGAAGATGTTGTTGCTGTAGCCAGAGGCGAATGTCAGGTTGCTTTACCTGCGTCTTCTGAATGGCGTGAACTGATTCAAAAAGGAGCTGATTTTCTCGATCAGTTACTTGAAGAAGAAGGGGTAATCTATGGTGTGACCACGGGTTACGGTGACTCATGTTTAGTTGAAGTTCCATTGCATCAGGTCAATGAATTACCGCTGCATCTTTCTCGTTTTCATGGCTGTGGTTTAGGTGAAAACCTTGATGTAATCACCGCACGTGCAGTCGTTGTTACTCGTTTATGTTCATTGGCACGTGGTTATTCAGGTGTGTCGATTGCTTTGCTGGAACGCTTAGTTTGGTTGCTCAATGAAAATGTGATTCCGGTTATTCCATCTGAAGGTTCGGTGGGGGCAAGCGGTGATTTAACGCCATTGTCTTATATTGCGGGAACTTTAGTTGGTGAGCGTGATGTTTATGTCGATGGACGAATTGTTCCGGTTGCTCAAGTGTATGCCGAAAAAGGGTTGCAGCCTTTAACACTCAGACCGAAAGAGGGCTTGGCCCTTATGAATGGTACTGCGGTGATGACGGCAATTGCATGTTTAAATTATAAAAAAGCCGAGCAGATTGCTCTTGCAAGTACTTTAATTACTGCGCTGAACGTATTGGCATTGGAAGGTAATCCAAGTCATTTCGATGAAGTTCTGTTTGCACAAAAGCCGCATCCCGGGCAGCAACAGATTGCCAAGCAATTACGTGATTGGCTGAACAGTGAAGTACAAACAGCACATCAGAGTCCACGCCTGCAAGATCGTTACTCATTACGCTGTGCGCCGCATATTATTGGCGTGTTTGAAGACTCAAAAGTATGGTTACGTCAGTTTATTGAAAATGAGCTGAATTCGAGTAACGACAATCCATTGATTGATCCTGTCGGCATGCGTGTATTGCATGGCGGTCACTTCTACGGTGGACACATTGCACAGGCAATGGATAGCTTAAAAATTATGATTGCCAATATTGCCGACTTGATGGATAGACAGATTGCACAGTTGGTTGATCATAAAATGAATCATGGTTTACCACGTAATTTAACAGGTGCAACGGCTGAACGTTTGCCACTGAATCATGGTTTTAAAGCTGTACAGATTGGAGTCTCCGCGTGGACAGCCGAAGCGCTAAAAAACACCTTAGCTGCTTCAATTTTTTCACGTTCAACCGAATGCCATAACCAAGACAAAGTCAGTATGGGAACCATTGCTGCACGTGATGCGAGCCGTGTGATTACCCTGACACAGCAAGTAATTGCAGCGCTATGCTGTGCGAGTGTACAGGCGATTCATTTGAAAGGTTTAACGGAACAATTAAGCCCAACATTACAAGCCTTCATGCAATGGACCTTACAAAGCTTTGCATTTGTCGAAGAAGATCGACCATTACAAACCGAATTACAACAGATTGTTGATCGTTTAGACCAACTTGAATTGTTTAATGAACCAGAATTTATGGGATAAGGTGAGCGAATGCATGCGGATGTAATCATTGAGATTCCATTTCATGATGTTGATACCATGAATGTGGTTTGGCATGGACACTATTTAAAGTATTTTGAAATTGCACGCTGTAAATTGCTTGATCAATTTCATTACAACTATATGCAAATGAAAGAATCTGGTTATGCATGGCCTGTGATAGAAAGTCACGTCCGTTATGCATATGGTATTGAGTTTGAACAAAAGATTCGGGTTCGGGCTATTTTAAAAGAATGGGAAAACCGTTTAAAAATAGACTATTTAATTTTTGATGCCGAGTCTGGAAAGCGTTTAACCAAGGGTTATACCACACAGGTTGCTGTAAATATTGCTAACCGTGAAATGTGCCTTCAGTCACCTCAGGTTTTATTTGAACGTTTAAATGCGTGGTCTGAGTTCCAGCCAACGAGAGGAGCATGATGTCTAAATTTGTTAAAACTTTAGGGATAGGTCTCGCAGTCTGGATGGGCAGCTTGAGTGCCGTTTATGCGGCCTCAACAGAAGTGACACAGATTTTTCAGCAGTTGGCACAAACGCCGATTGTCCGTGCTGATTTCGAGCAGCAAAAGAAATTACCGTCTTTGAATAAAACTTTTGTATCCAACGGTTCTTTATTATTTGCGAAATCTTATGGTGTGGCATGGCAAATTAAACGTCCGGTACAGGCGGATCTCATTGTTACTCCAACCAAACTGGTACAAAAAACTCAGCGAACATTTAGCCAGATTCAAATTGATCAATCGCCTTATAGTTCTGTTGCAACACTCTTTTTGCAGTTAATGTCAGGCAATGAACAAGCCTTGGCAAAGAACTTTAATGTAGTGAGTGCAAACTATAGTCCAGCGGGCTGGAATATTAGTTTAACGCCAAAAAGTAGCTTATTTAAAAAACTGTTTGTGCGTGTAGATGCTCAAGGTCAACAGTATGTAAACCAAATTGTGATTACCGAAAAAGCCAATAATTTGACCACAATTCGCTTTAGTCACCAGACTTCTAAACCGACGACTTTAATGGCTGCCGAGCATGCGCTTTTCCAATTGGCAAAATAAATTTACTGTACTGTGGCTAATCGCGCTCTTACTCATGGCTGTGGGGTTGGGTATAACGTGGCTTAAAAAAGATATCCATATTCAGACGGATATTTTTGCGCTATTGCCAAAAATGCAGCAGGACCCACAGCTTGCACGTACTCAGCAGTATATGAATGAGCAACTCAATAACAAAGTATTTGTTATAGTTGATGCTAAAGATGAATCTGAGATACAACGCGCGACGGAGCTTTTAACGGTACAAGCCAAAAGTAGTGCATTATGGCAACCTTTAAAACCACAACTTGATTTTGATCAATTTGCAAAGCAGCTCTATCAACATCGGGTAGGTTTGTTAAGCGAGCAAGACCAGCAGTTACTACAAAAAAAAGACTACTCGGCTCTTAGCGAACAAAGCTTAATGCAGATGATGAGTCCGGGGTTACCTGTGACAGCAGAATCACTTAAGCAAGATCCATTACTCTTGTTTACTCGTTATGCCATGCAATTGGCAAAGCCATCGCAGCAAGATATTGAAATGGAACAAGGCTTTGCGACTATTCATCATGATCAGGGGCTTTCACGGTTATTTGTATTACAGTTAACCCAAAGCCCATACAATATTGATTATCAAGAACAAGTATCGAACTGGATTGATCAGACCAAACAAAAATTAGCTGCAATCGGGCTAAATTCCCATTGGACGGGAACGATCTTATTTACGAATTTTGGAACGCAATCAGCTAAAGAGGAAATCTCGACCATTGGTGTTGGTTCGACATTAGGTCTGATTTTTCTAGTGTGGTTTGGTTTCCGCTCATTACGTCCTATGGCTACAGAATTTATTGCTGTTTCGACTGGAAGCTTTGTTGCATTTGCAGTGACTCACTGGATATTTGGGGAAATCCATCTCATCACTTTAGTATTTGGTGCGAGTCTAATCGGGGTTTGTGTCGATTTTTCTTTTTACTTCATGGCAATGCAATCGCAGCATAGAAAGCTTGGTGGTTTCCAGATTTTATTACCTTTATTGCCTAGCTTATTTATGGGCTTAATGACCACCTTGGTGGCTTATGTCTTTTTGAGTTTTACACCATTTCCCGGGTTTAGACAGATTGCGGTATTTTCAATTGTCGGATTAACTGCGGCTTGGATTAGTAGTGTGCTTCTGTTACCAAGACTACCGGCACTTAATGCCCAGCCAGCCATACATGCTTTGTCATGGATTGGACAAACACGACTGTGGTTTCAGCAACGTGCAAAAATACGTTATAGCTTGATCGCGACTATTTTAGTTGCAGGTACAGTTAGTCTTTTCTACCTTAAAACAAACGATGATATTCGTAATTTGCAAGGTATGGATGCGAGCTTAAAGCAGCAAGATCAAACTGTACGTGAACAATTTGGACAACAACAAGGCAGTGATTATTTTGTGGTAAAAGCCGCCTCTGCAAATGAAATGCAACAACAGGAACAACAACTCATTGGACAGTTGCAGCAGTTACAGGCAAAAGGAGAAATTTCTGCATTTCAAGCTTTGGGACAGTGGATTCCACCGTTGGTTCAACAGCAACATAATGTGCAGCTATTACAAAGTATTCCACGCTCGACTTTAGAACAATATGCACAAAGTATGGGGTTAAATGTGGCTGATGTTTTGCAATGGCAACAGCAGCTCGCGAAACAACCCCTATTGGATTTTACCGTATTTAAAGATCATCCTTTAGCTTTTTTACAGCTCCAAGCGAATGAGCGTTTGGTTATGGTGACAGGAATAAAACATCCAGAGGTTTTAAAAGGGCTACAGTCTCAATATGTGCATTTTCAGCAACCGATTGCAACAATGTCGCAAATGTTTGCCGAGCATAGAGTACAGGCTCAGCATCTTCTGATTTATGCGTTAATTGGATTAACACTAGGCTTAGCTGTTATTTATGGACTAAGTTCAATTGTGCCTCTAGTTCTGCCTGTGAGTTTGGCGTTATTGAGCACTTTTGCTGTTCAGGCGTGGTTAGGTGTAGAAATTAATTTGTTTAGTATTATGGCGACTTTCCTGATCATTGGGATTGGTGTCGACTATGCAATTTTTTATCGACATGGGCATGATCATCCACAAGTAGTTGGAATGGCGTTATTTTTATGTATGATGTCGACCTTACTTGGCTTTGGATTACTTTCATTTAGCCATACGTATGCAATTCACTGTTTTGGTTTGACGGTTTTATTTGGGGTTATTTTCTCATTCATCTATGCGACTTTATTCACCCCGGCAGATGAAAAACATATCGTGAATTTACAAGACCATTCATAATTTGAATAAATTAAAAAGGAAAGTTGTGCTATGAGCACTTTAGAAAAAATTGATGTAGTGATTATTGGGGCGGGTCCATCAGGAAGTTCTGCTGCGGCACTTCTGCGCAAAAAAGGCTATAAAGTCGCAGTTTTGGAAAAGCAGTATTTCCCACGGTTTTCAATTGGTGAGTCATTACTACCGCAATCTATGGCGTTTTTAGAAGAAGCCGGTTTACTAGAAACAGTTCGCGAGCATGTCGAGCAATATGCGTTTCAATTTAAAAATGGTGCGGCCTTTTTACGTGGTAAACAACGCAGTTTTTATGACTTTACTGAAAAATTTACCGATGGGCCGGGGACGACTTGGCAAGTTCGCCGTGCCGATTTTGACAATTTACTTGCTAAACAAGCTCAGGCTTATGGGGCAGACCTCCGTTTTGGGCATGAAGTTTTAGATGTAGATGTAGCACCGGAACAACCTATTCTTACGGTATTAGATGAAAATCAGCAAAGCTATCAAATTCAAACCAAGTTCTTACTTGATGCAAGTGGGTTTGGTCGAATTTTGCCAAAATTGTTAGATTTAGAGAGTCCATCAAACTTTCCGGTACGTCGTGCGCTGTTTACTCATATTGAAGATGGAATTACGGATGACCCTGAGTTTGACCGTAATAAAATTTTAATTACTGTACATGAAAAAGACCACCGTGCATGGTATTGGCTAATTCCATTTGCTGACGGCAGAGCTTCTTTTGGTGTAGTGGCTGAACAAGATTTCTTTGACAAATACACAGTTGAAAATGCTGCCGATAATGAGCCAGAGGCAATGTTTAAACGCATTTTAGCTGACGAACCAAGCTTGTCGGAGGTACTTCATCAAGCTAAGTTTGATACACCAGTACGTACTTTGGTGGGCTATTCTGCCAATGTTAAGCATTTGGCAGATCGCAATTATGCACTTTTAGGGAATGCGGGTGAGTTTCTTGATCCAGTGTTTTCATCAGGAGTGACTATCGCGTTAAAATCTTCCAGCTTGGCGGTTCCTTTGGTTGAGCGTGTTTTGCAAGGTGAACAGGTAGACTGGTTGCAAGAATATGAAAAACCGCTGCGCCGTGGCATTCAGGTGTTTCGTGCCTATGTTGAGTCATGGTATGAAGGTGAATTTCAGGACGTCGTTTTTTCACAAAATCAGAATGATGGCATTCGCCGTATGATTTCATCATTACTGGCGGGTTATGCATGGGACGAAAAAAACCCAATTCATAAAAATGCCAAACGTAGACTTAACACCCTAGCAGAATACTGTCGTGAAGGCTTAACGCAAGAACAGGTATTAGAGGTATAAGCATGCAGCGCAAATGGATGATGATATTACTTGGTAGTTGCCTATGTTTTACGGGCTGCCAAGTGATGCCACATGCGAAAGGTTTACAAAGTCCCTTATGGCAAACTCAAGCTTATCAAAGACAGGATCAGGTTGAAGTTCAGTGGAAACAGCAAAGTTTTAGTTTTTTGCTTTATCAGCAACAGCAAGGAACTGTACTGGATATGGTCGCTTTGAGCTTGACTGGTCAACAGCTGTTTAAATTACAGTTTGATGGGCAACGAGTTCATGTAGAGCAGCGTATTGACCAAATGCGCTTATTACCTTTTGAATTTGTGGTACGTGATCTTTTATTTGCGACCTACCCAAAATTTTCAAGCTTGGGACAGCAAGCTGTAGAAATGAAGCAACAGGCTGATAATCAGGAGATTTATATTGATAAACAGCCTGTATTACAGATCAAGAAAGGTCAGGGAAGTATCGAATTACTTAATCAGCAAGTTCCTTATAGCATGACGCTAAGTTCGATTGAAAATACCTTGCAGCCTCAAAAAAGCAGTACACCATGAGCGTTTCATCTATAAATAATTCTGCTCAAATGGCAGTCGGCATACAGTTCAGTGTGGGTTTATCTGCATTAGGTTGTGAACCTGATCAAATCAAACAAGCATTACAACAGCCACAGCAAACCTTGACTTTGCGTGATGATTTAATCGCTGATCGTAATGTTTGGGTGGGACAATATACGCACCCATTGTGTTCGAGTGTGCCGGATGCCTTACAGTCTGTCGATTCTCGTAATTTAAGATTTGCTCTGACTGCTTTAGCAAAAATTGAAACCGAACTAAAAAGTTATACAGAGAAGTTTCCATCAAAACGTTTAGCGATTGTGGTTGGAACCTCTACTTCTGGTATTTCCGATAGTGAATTGTTACTTAAGCAATATTTTGAAGGACAGACTCAACAACTCATTTCTCACCGACGTCAGGAAATGAGTTGTTTGGCAAAGGCCTTACAACAGTATTTAAATTGGGAAGGGCCAGCATATACCATTTCTACTGCTTGTTCCTCAAGTGCTAAAGCTTTGGCTGCTGGGCAGCGTTTGCTACAAGCCGATTTAGCTGATGCAGTACTAGTAGGTGGTGTCGATACTTTGTGCCAACTCACACTCAATGGATTTAATAGCCTAGAGAGTTTATCTAGCGATATTTGTCAGCCATGTGGGGCTGGACGTGATGGTATTAATATTGGTGAAGCCGCAGCCTTCTTTTTGCTCACTAAAGAGCAAACACCTGTCATGTTAATGGGTGCGGGAGAATCAATGGATGCATGGCATATTTCTGCTCCGCATCCGGAAGGTAAAGGCGCTGCGATCGCTATGGAACGCGCATTGGAGATGGCAAATATATCTGCACGAGATATTGGATATTTAAACCTTCATGGAACTGCAACTCCACAAAACGATGCCATGGAAATAAAAGCTGTACGACAAGTCTTTGGCGATTATCAAGTTGCCTTAAGTAGTACCAAGCATAAAACTGGACATTGTCTTGGTGCGGCTGGTGCTATAGAAGCGTTTATTTGTGAGCAGGTTTTAAAAGATCAGAGCTGGCTACCATTACATCGAGATGTTGAGATTGATCCGGATTTGGCTGACCAAAACTATGTGCAAAATGCCGAACTAAAACAATCCATTCGCTATGTAATGAGTAATTCTTTCGCTTTTGGGGGAAGTAATATTAGTCTTGTTTTTGGAGTGAAGCCCTAATGAAACTGGAGGCAATTCAATATATTCCTCATGAGCAACCAATGGTATTTATAGACCATTTAACTGAGGTTGCAGAAGGGCGAGCACAAGCTGAGCTAACCATTACACCTGAGCTTATGTTTTGTGAAGCAGAAGGTTTACCGACATGGGCAAGCATTGAAATTATGGCGCAAACCATTAGTGCTTACTCAGGCTGGCAAGGCCAACAGTCAGAACAAGCACCAAAAGTCGGATTTTTATTGGGAACACGTAAATTACATTTACCTATTCCTTATTTCGCCTTGGGTTCTCGATTGATCATTCAAATAGAACAACAATATTTTCATGAAGGACTTGGGCAATTTTCCTGTGAAATTCAATATGCTGAACACTGCATTCAGGCAACGTTAAGTGTATTTGAGCCAACAGAATCACCATTTGAATAACCACAAAGAATTAGGAATACATTGTGACAAGACGAATTTTAGTAACGGGTTCAAGTCGAGGAATTGGGAAGGCGATTGCATTACAACTGGCAAAGGCTGGTTTTGATGTAACGGTACATGCACGTTCACGTCAGTCAGAAGCGGAGCAAGTCGTACAAGAGATTCAGGCATTAGGACAAAATAGCCATTATTTAATGTTTGATGTAAATGAGCGCAGTACGGTTCAGCAAATTTTAGAACAAGATGTAGAGCAGCATGGTGCTTTTTATGGCGTGGTTCTCAATGCTGGGCTTACCCATGATGGTGCTTTTCCTGCACTCACTGATCAAGACTGGGATGAAGTGATTTCGACTTCATTAGATGGTTTCTATAACGTTTTAAAACCGCTCATTATGCCAATGATTCACTTACGCAAGGGCGGGCGTATTGTCACTTTATCTTCTGTTTCTGGAATTATGGGTAACCGTGGTCAGGTGAACTATAGCGCTGCAAAAGCAGGTTTAATTGGTGCGACCAAAGCCTTGGCACTCGAGTTGGCAAAGCGAAAAATTACCGTGAACTGTGTTGCACCGGGGCTGATTGAGACCGAAATGGTCACCGATGAAGTTAAAGAACATGCACTTAAAATGATTCCGTTACAACGCATGGGACAGGTCGATGAAGTGGCGAGCGTAGTGAAATTTTTATGTTCAGATGAAGCCTCTTATGTAACCCGACAGGTGATCTCTGTAAATGGAGGACTCATCTGATGAAACGCGTTGTTGTAACAGGAATGGCTGGAATTACCTCTTTAGGTGAAACTTCCGACGAGATTTTTGATCAATTTAATGCAGCGAAAAGTGGCATCCGCTATATGCCTGAATGGGAACAGTATGTTGACCTTCGGACTAAGCTTGGTGGTCCAGTCGAAACATTTCATGTTCCTAAGCACTTTAACCGTAAAGTGACCCGTGGTATGGGGCGTGTTGCGCTCATGTCTGTGGTATGTGCTGAAACAGCTTTGCAAAATGCTGGTTTACTTGGGCACGAAATTTTGTCCAGTGGTGAAACAGGCGTTGCATTTGGTTCTTCTGCGGGGAGCGTAGAGGCTGTAGGTGAGTTTGCAAGCATGTTGCTTCATCAGAGCATGAGTAAGATTAATGCAACCACTTATATACGTATGATGGCCCATACCAGTGCTGTTAATATGACCGTATATTTTGGCCTAAAAGGCTTAACTTTACCGACGTCTAGTGCTTGTACTTCTGGCTCTATGGCCATTGGTCAAGCTTATGAAGCAATTAAATATGGCAAACAACTAGTCATGATTGCGGGTGGTGCAGAAGAGCTCAGTGCTGCGGGCGCGGCTGTTTTTGATGTTCTATTTGCCACAAGTAATATGAATGATCAGCCAGAAAAAACACCACGTCCATTTGATGCAAAACGAGATGGTTTAGTGATTGGGGAAGGAGCAGGCTGTTTAATTTTAGAAGAATACGAACATGCTAAAGCCCGCGGTGCACATATTTATGCTGAACTTATTGGATATGGAAGCAATACTGATGGCCAGCATGTAACTAAACCTGACGCTGAAATGATGGGGCGTTGTATGGAGTTGGCGCTTAAAGATGCATCTTTGCAGGCTAGTGATATTGGTTATGTAAATGCACATGGCACATCGACCGATCAGGGGGATGTAGCAGAAAGTCAGGCGACAGCAAAAGTTTTAGGACGTAAGCCAATTAGTTCATTAAAAAGTTATTTTGGACATACGCTGGGGGCATGTGGCGCTATTGAAGCTTGGCTCAGTATTGAAATGATGAACCGTAATTGCTTTATTCCGACATTAAATCTAGATGAAATTGACCCACTTTGTGGAGATCTGGATTATATCGTTCAGCAACCTAAAGCGCTCGATGCAGACATTATTATGAGCAACAATTTTGCTTTTGGTGGGATTAATACTTCACTTATTTTTAAACGTGTTAAACAATAAGGAACACAACAATGTTAAATAGGAAACTTTTATTGGTAGCAATGCTGAGTGCTGGTTTTACTGCTACCGTTCAGGCTGCTGATGAAGTACATCATTTAAACTTTAAAGAAGCTGTAGACCGTGCCGTAGCAGATGGAACTTTGGATGGCTCTGTAAAATTTTATTTAAGTGGTACAAAGTCGGGGGGTAAAGTCATTCAAAAAGATGTGGTAACCAATAAAAAGACCAATGGTTTTGCTAAATCAGCAGAAGCTTCATGTGATTGGGTTTTACGTTCAGCGCTTATTCAAATGCAAAACAATGCTAAAGCACAAGGTGCAAATGCAGTGACCAATATTGTGAGTTATTTTAAGTCCAATGAAACGCGTAGTACGACGACATATGACTGTTATAAAGGCACAATGATGGCTGGCGTAACGCTTAAAGGCGACATCGTTAAATTTTAATTAATTGAGTAAATAGGGTAGAGATAATGTCTGAACATATTATAGAAGTTTATACACAGGCATTATCTCAACTTCTTTTAAAGTCCAAACAAGACTTTCCCGACTTTCGTACATTTAACGATTATAAAAAGCAGCAAATACAATATATTAAAAATAAGCTATTAGCTCAAAAGCTAAATGTAAATCCAGAAGATTTGATATTTGCAAAACATGAGTATGGCAAACCTTATTTGTTAAATCATACGTTGCATTTTAACCATTCACATAGCCAACAATATTATGCTTTGGCGCTAAGTGAGCGGGTTAAAGATATTGGTATAGATGTTGAAGAACTTGACCGTAAAGTACGTTTAGATAGTTTGGCACAACATGCCTTTCATCCTGATGAATATGCAACATGGCAAAATCTAGAACAAGATAGAGAGTATTGGTTTAAGGTCTGGACGACTAAAGAAGCTGTTCTAAAAGCATCCGGCCTTGGTATACGTTTAGATTTAAATACTTTAAATACTCAAGCACACCCTACCAACCATGGCGGATTATGTTCGCATGAACTTATTGGAACGTTTGCTTATCAAAATTTTGTTTTAGGTAACATGATTTTAACGGTCGCATGGCGTTCAGAGCAGTCTTGCCGTGGGTTTCAGTTCCCTTCTATTCAGCTTCATTCACTTGAAGGATAGGGTGAGCCAAATAGCACATATAAAAAAACCGCGAATTACGCGGTTTTTTTAGTTTAGAGCAAGCTATAAAATTAAGCTTGGCCTTCAACAGCCGCAGCTTGAGCACGTTCCATATTTGCTTCGAACTCTGCATCAAAGTTGATTGGAGTAAGAAGTAATTGTGGGAAGCTACCCTTAGTAACTAAGTCGTTTACAGCTTCACGTAAGAACGGGAACAAAATGTTCGGGCAGTATGCACCCAAAATGTAAGGTAAGCGATCTTCTTCGATGTTATCGATTAAGAAAATACCAGATTGAGTTACATCTACGATGAACGCTGTTTCATTGTCGTTATTGGCTTGAACCACAACTTTTAAAGATACTTCAAAGTGAGTTGGGTCAATCTTTTCAGCAGCAGAAGAAAGATTGATGTTAAGTTCAGGTTGCCATTGTTTAGTAAAAACTTGTGCCCCTGGAACCTCAAAAGAAATATCTTTTGTATAAATACGCTCTAAAGCTAATTGTGGTTGAACTTGTTGTTCTTCGCTCATTGTTTTTTCCTTAATATGGATGCGATGTTAAGCCAATAATTCGTCGAGTTTACCTTCACGCTCTAAAGCATAAAGTTGGTCAAAACCACCGATAAACTGATCATTAATAAAAATTTGTGGAACAGTACGATGGTTTGTACGTTGCATTAATTCAGCACGTACTTCTGGTGCTTCAACAGAAAGATTTACTTCTTTGTAAGCAACACCTTTACGCTCAAGTAATTGTTTCGCGCGAACGCAGTACGGGCATACAGAAGTTGAGTAAACAATGACATTTGCTGCCATAACAATTCTCCTTAAGCTTTTGGTTTGCTTTTAACGAGAGGTAAGCCTTGAGCTTTCCAGTTACTGATACCACCATCAAGGCGATAGCTGTCATGGTGAGCGACTTTCTGTAAAGCGCTACCAGCAACTTGCCCTAGGTTGCAAATAAATACCAATGGACGGTCACTTGCTTTTAATTCATCAGCATGACTTGCAATTTGGCTATAAGGAATATTGCGGCTACCACTAATGTGACCTTCGCGGAAGTCTTTGCTATCGCGTAAGTCAATCAAAAGAGCATTTTTCGCTTTCACTAAAATACCAAGCGACTGTGGAGAAATTTTACGACCGTTACGTTGACCTTCAAAAATGAAGAACAATACGATCAAGACTCCGAGTGTACCAAACAAAATGGGGTGATTCCCCATAAACTCTAACCAGCGTTCCACAAGTCACCTAAAAAAATTAAAAACAAAATTGACCTAGAGTATAGCGTATATAGATGGTGATCAAAATCACCACTTCAAGGGCAAAAGGGGTAGAAAATTAGTTTTTTTGCTGCGCTTCTTGAATCTCATCGATTAAACGTAAGAAGCTATCTAAGCGTCGTGGCAAAATTTCACCTGCTTCAACAGCCTGTTTTAAGCCACAGTTCTTTTCATGAGTATGCGTGCAATTACGGAACTGGCATGAACCTAAATGCGCTTCAATTTCAGGGAAGCCCATACGAATTTTTTCTAAATCGAGATGCCAAAGCCCAAACTCGCGAATCCCCGGCGAATCAATTAAGGCACCATTTTTACCAAAGTTGATTAAGCGCGTAGAGGTTGTGGTGTGTTGGCCAAGTGCAGAGTTTTCAGAAATGATATTGGTTTTCTGCTCGGCATCTGGAATAAGCACATTAATAAGTGAGCTTTTACCAACCCCTGATTGACCGACAAAAGCAACGGTTTCACCATCAAGTCGTTGAGACAATGCTGAAATATCACCTTTAGAATGACAAATCAAGCTCTCATAACCTAAATCTTCATACTCTTTAAGCATGTCGAGAATCGGGTCATTTTCAGTCAGTAGATCTGATTTATTCAGCACTAAAAGAGCAGGAATATTTGCATCTGCACATGCTACTAAGTAGCGGTCAATCAAAGTAGGTGCAGGTTCTGGAAGCGGAGCAAAAACAATAACGATTAAACTGATATTTGCTGCCACAGGTTTTACTTTGTGATAACGATCTGGACGAGTAAGCAGTGAAGTACGTGGGTGAATTGCAGTAATAATCCCTAAGCCTGTGTTAGGGTCTGCTTGCCACTTCACTCGGTCACCCGTGACCAGTAATTCAAGATTTGTACGCGTGTGACAGCGCCAAATACTTTTTAATTCAATCGGTTTCCAAAATGGTTCTAGTTCGCCTTCGGCAACTTGAGGTTTTTCTGGGTGATGCTCGGGTACAGAAAGTGCCTGTACTTCAAGTTGACGGCCATAGTGCTGTACAACCAGCCCATCTAGATCTTGTGAAGTATCGACTTCTTCTTGGCGAGTTTTATGCTGTTTTTCAATACGGCGTTGCTGTTGCTCAGTTAAACGACGCTTACGAATTAGAGCCATTCATATCCCAAAAAAACCATTGTTTGAAGACCGCAAAAATAGCACGAAGCTGGTATGGAATTACAGCGCAGAAGCAAGAAATTTGCTACTATTGATGTTTTTACGGCATTTTAGAACGTACATACATGAGCAGTACTTTAAATACACGATTAATTTGGATTGATCTGGAAATGACCGGTTTAGATACCGACAACGACCAGATTATTGAAATCGCAACAATTATTACAGATGATCATTTAAATGTACTTGCCGAAGGTCCGGTTTTGGCTATTCATCAACCTGATCGTATTTTAAATGCAATGGATGAGTGGAATACTCGCCAGCATGGCCAGTCAGGTTTAATTGAGCGAGTTCGCCGTAGTAAATTGACAGCTCGTGACGCTGAGTTACAGACTTTAGAATTCCTAAAAAAATGGGTCAATCCAAAAGTTTCACCAATGTGTGGTAACTCGATTTGTCAGGATCGCCGTTTCTTGCATCGTCTTATGCCTGAGCTAGAGCAGTATTTCCACTATCGTAATCTCGATGTATCTACGGTAAAAGAGCTCTCAAAACGCTGGCGCCCTGAAATTATGAGTGGTCTGAAAAAGAATGCATCGCATTTAGCAATGGATGACATTCGTGACTCAATTTCTGAACTTAAGTATTACCGCGAATACTTTTTCATTATGAATACTGATGGTAAAGATTAATGACGTTGTTCAAGTGAAAATGAAAAGGGGGCAGTAGCCTCCTTTTTTATTGTTTAAAGGACATTGTTACAATAATGCCAAGGGCTAATTTGGCTTTCATATTCATTTTGCTTAAAATGATGTTTTAAGTTTATTTATTATAAAAAGAGAGCATTTATGCAAAGTAATAACCCGATACTGACCCGTGTTGAAACGGTCAGTGACTACAGTCAACCGATGACCGTGCAAGGTGCGATTCAAAAATCTGTGATGTTGACCATCATTGCTGCCGCAGTGGGTGTCGCTTTATTTTTCTATGCAGCCTTTACTGCAAATGTTGGTATTGCTTACGCAGCTTCAATTGTGGGTGCAATTGGTGGCTTGGTTTTAGCTTTAATCACAACGTTTAAACCAACGACTGCACCAACTTTAGCAATTCCTTATGCTCTATTTGAAGGAGCATTTATTGGTGGTATTTCGTTTACTTTCCAGTTGAAATATCCGGGTGTTCCTCTTCAAGCGTTATTGGCAACCTTTGTCACTACTTTGGTGATGTTTGGTCTATATAAGTTCCAAATTATACGCGCAACTGAAAAGTTCAAATCAGTTGTGATCTCTGCATCTTTGGCGATCTTTATTGTATTTATCGTGCAGATGGTTATGCGTTTAGCATTTGGTTCAAGTATTCCTTATATTTTTGAAAGTAACTGGTTAGGAATTGGTTTTGCTGCATTTGTTGCAGTCATTGCTTCACTTAACCTGATTTTAGATTTTGACTTGATCGAAACCAATGCAGCATACCGTGCTCCAAAATTCATGGAATGGTTGTGTGGTATTGCGTTGCTTGCAACTTTAGTTTGGATGTATATCTCGTTCTTACGTCTACTTGGCTTATTGTCTGACGACTAAAATTTAGATT
This sequence comes from Acinetobacter sp. ABJ_C4_1, assembly GCF_044538495.1. NCBI lineage: Bacteria > Pseudomonadati > Pseudomonadota > Gammaproteobacteria > Moraxellales > Moraxellaceae > Acinetobacter > Acinetobacter sp. ABJ_C4_1. The sequence continues at coordinate 133,340 of NZ_JBIUCQ010000006.1, forward strand.
ATAAAAAGTCGCTCCTGCATAGGGGCGATTTTTTTTCGTGCGATTTTTGAAAAAAGATGCATTATGCAATTTCGAAAAACGTTGAATATTGGCATTATGCTGAAAATTGTTTTGAGTGAGATCGGCATGACACAAGGACTTTTAGCAGGTAAACGCTTTTTGATTGCAGGCGTTGCTAGTAAATTATCAATTGCTTATGGTATTGCACAAGCATTACACCGTGAAGGTGCTGAGCTTGCATTTACTTATCCAAACGAAAAATTAAAAAAACGTGTAGATGAGTTTGCTGAGCAATTCGGTTCTAAGCTTGTGTTTCCATGTGATGTAGCAGTTGATGCTGAAATTGATAATGCATTTGCGGAACTTGCAAAACATTGGGACGGTGTAGACGGTGTTGTGCACTCAATCGGCTTTGCACCTGCACACACGCTTGACGGTGACTTCACTGACGTGACTGACCGTGACGGTTTTAAAATTGCTCATGACATTAGTGCATACAGCTTTGTTGCAATGGCACGTGCTGCAAAACCTTTATTACAAGCTCGCCAAGGTTGTTTATTAACTTTGACTTACCAAGGTTCTGAGCGCGTTATGCCTAACTACAACGTAATGGGTATGGCGAAAGCTTCTTTAGAAGCTGGTGTTCGTTACTTGGCATCAAGCTTAGGTGTTGATGGTATCCGTGTAAACGCGATTTCTGCGGGCCCAATTCGCACTTTAGCTGCTTCTGGTATTAAATCTTTCCGTAAAATGTTAGATGCTAACGAAAAAGTTGCACCATTAAAACGTAACGTAACCATTGAAGAAGTGGGTAACGCAGCGTTATTCCTATGCTCACCTTGGGCTTCAGGTATTACTGGTGAAATTCTATATGTAGATGCTGGTTTCAATACTGTAGGTATGAGCCAATCTATGATGGATGATGAATAAGTTTTAAAATTTATTCAGACATAAAAAAAGCCGTAGTTGAAGGACTACGGCTTTTTTACTGGGCGCAAGTTATTGCGGCAGTTCTTTTACAGGTGAACCACCTAATGCCTGCATAAGGGTGACATAAGCGTTGTATTGGCTTTGTTTGGTTTCAACAAGGCTTAATCTTGCAGTACGTGTAGTTTGCTGGGCATCAAGAAGTGTTTTTAATGCAACAGCACCATAACGGTAGCGCACTTCGGTTAAACGTTCGGTTTTTTCTGCAAGTTCAACATTACGTTGTTGCAGCTCTACTTGTTTGTCGAGTTCTGTGCGGCTTGATAACGCGTTTTCTACATCAGCAAAAGCCTGATAAAGTGTTTGGCGATATTGAATAATCGCTTTTTCATAATCAAGGTTGCTAATCGCGATATCTTTTTTCATATCGTTATATTGCAAAAACGGTAAGCTCAAACTCGCCCCAAGCGTGAGGGCAGGGTTACGTAATAACTCCGTTAACGATGTACTGCTTGAACCTAAACTACTGGTTAAGCTAATTGATGGATAGTAGCTTGCTTTAGTCGCATCTTTGGTTGCTAGTGCTTTTCTCAAGCGAAGCTCGGCTGCTTGCAAGTCAGGGCGACGTGACAAAATATCCGCTGGTAAACCCGCACCAATAGCAGGCAGCGCTGTACGTGGTAAACGCTGTGGTTCTTGGATGTTGAGCTGCTGTACAGGCTCATGCAATAACACGGCAATGGCTGTACGTGTTTCAACAAGCTGTTGTTCAATTTGACTTAAACTTGCTTTTTGGCTTTGAACAGACTGCTCGGCTTGCGTAAGGTCTAAGCCTGAAACTGCACCTGCTTTATATTGGGTTTGAACTAACTGATAAAGCTTTTGTGAAGTGGCTAAGCTTTGCTGCGCAGTTGCATAACGTTCATTTAAATAGCCCAGTTGCCAGTAGAGTTTCGCTGTAGTGGCAATCAGGCTTTGCCCTGTAGACTGTAAGTCTTGTTCAGACGCTAAAGCTTCCCATTTACTTGCTTCAGTTTGACGAGCAAGCTTGCCAAACAAATCAAGTTCATAACTTACGCCTGCACTTAAGGATAGTCCTTTAGCACTATCATCGCCTGAATTTAAATCGAAACTATGACCTGTAGAAACATTTGAACTAGTACGTAAGCCTTGTTGATTTGCAGTTAAATCAGCTTTTAAGCGAGCTTGCTTTAAGGTGATCCCTGCAACAGCCAAATCACTATTGCGTTCTAATACGTTGTTTACGAGTTGGTTGAGCTGCGCATCGTTAAAAAGCGTCCACCAACGGTCAGAGTATTGTGCAACTGATACGGTTTTCGTTTTAGTTGGATTGTCGTACTGAAAGCTACCCGGAACCTGTACAGACGGTGCTTGGTAAGGTGTTTTAACCATCGCTGCACATCCCACAAGAGAACTGGTGAGGAGAAGTGCTGCGCTAAGTTTAGTCATTGAAAAAGACATGCAATTTTCCTTATTCTCGTGATAGTGCTGCAACAGGGTCGAGTTTTGCGGCATTTTTAGCAGGCAAGAAACCGAATACGACACCAATTAATGTTGAGCAAACAAATGCAGCCACAATAGAAGTCGTTGAGTATGCCACTGCGAAATTACCTGCGGCCACTTTGTTAATGAGTTGTCCTAGGCCGAGCGAAAGTAATACGCCGAGTACACCACCAATTAAACACACTAAAATTGCTTCGATTAGGAACTGCTGCAAAATATCACTTTGTCGAGCACCGACAGCCATACGCACACCAATTTCTTGCGTACGTTCAGTCACCGAAACCAACATAATATTCATTACACCGATACCACCAACCACCAGAGAAATGACAGCAATTGCTGAGACCAGAAGCGTCATGGTGCTGGTTGTTTTCTCAATGGTTTGACGAATACTGTCACTGTTCATGGTGAAAATATCTTGGGCACCATGTCGTTGCGTTAATAAGTTAACAATCGCGTTTTCAGCGGCGCTGGTCGAGTATTTATCGTTAATACGTACGACAATATTACGAACATGGGCTTGCCCTAACATACGGCTCATGACCGTGGTATAAGGCATATACACGTTGAGTGTGTCATCTGAACCCATACCGCTAGTTTGAGGTTCTACAATCCCGATAATACGAGCTGGCACACTACCCAGTAATACCACTTGCCCAATTGGATTAGTGCCATCACTAAAGAATTGTTTTTGAGTATTGGTATCAATGACTACATCTTGCGAACGATCTCGCACACTACGCTGGTCAAAGGTTTGACCATCTTTGAAGACAAGTCCCTTTACGTCAAAGAAGTCGTTACTTACGCCGTTAATGGTCGCATTTGCTTCATTTTGTTGATAACGCATAGTCTTGGATGTGCTGACCATTGGACTGACCGCACTCACATAAGGCTGCGTCATTAATGCATCGGCATCGGCAGGCACCAGCGTTTTAAAATTGGCTGTTTTGGAGTTATCACCAAAACCACGACCTTGGAATACTGTAATTGTGTTAGTACCGAGGCCACTAATATTTTCCAAAATCTGCTTTTGTGAACCATTACCCAGCGCTACCACCGTTACGACAGATGCAATACCAATAATGATGCCTAGCATGGTTAAGAAGGTACGCATACGGTGGGCATTCATGGACAGTAAAGCCATTTGGAATGCTTCAGATAAGCGGTCTAAGGTTGAACGCCAAGCTGAAATACTTTTGCCTTTTTTCTGCTTGTTTTGTAGAGCAGGGGCTGCATCTGGGTCAGATTTAACTTCTTCTACAGATTGGTCTGGAACATTAGGACGATCACTAATAATTTCGCCGTCACTAATTTCGATAATACGCGTTGCATTTTTTGCAACTTGCATATCGTGTGTAACCAAAATAATGGTGTGACCAGCCGCATTGAGTTCACGCAAAATTCGCATAACCTCAACACCACTATGTGAGTCGAGTGCACCTGTTGGTTCGTCGGCTAAGATTACATCGCCGCCATTCATTAAGGCGCGGGCAATCGAAACACGTTGCTGTTGACCACCGGAAAGTTGGCTTGGTCTGTTCTGGGTTTTAGTGCCCAGACCCAACTCAGTGAGTAGGGCTGTTGCACGTTGTTTACGGTCCGAAGGAGTAACACCTGCATAAACAGCTGGAACTTCAACGTTACCTTCGGCAGATAAGTCACCGAGTAAATGATAACGCTGGAAAATAAAACCAAAATATTCACGGCGTAACTGCGCTAACTGGTCGGGTTCTAGCTTACCGGTTTCTTGACCATTAACCTTATAACTACCACTTGTTGGGCGGTCCAGACAGCCCAAAATATTCATGAGCGTTGATTTACCAGAGCCGGACTGACCGACAATGGCAACCAGTTCACCTTCATAAATGGTCAGGTCAATGCCTTTTAAAATTTGAATCGTGCTTTCGCCAGCTGGGAATTCCCGGACCAGATTGCTGACTTCAAGCAAAGCTTGTTTTGTCATGCTTACATTCCCATTGGACCGCTACGGCGACGGTTATTACCACTATTTGCAGAAGCAGCAGAGTTTTCTGAACTATCGGCAATCACAACCTGGTCACCTTGTTTTAATCCGGCAAGTACTTGTGCGTTTACACGGTTGTTAATACCCACCAAAATTTGCGTTGGTTTAGTCGTACCATCTGCTTGTAAAATACGAACGACACTGAGCGTTGCTTTGCCTTGTTCAATAAGTTGTTTTTGTTCAGGAGTTAAATTTAAGCGTTCTAAACGAGCACCATTACCTTCATGTTTCCGCTCTGCTCTTGGTGTAGAGCTTGCTTTGTCAGCTGTTTGGCCAGGTTTTCTTTGACCAGAAAATTGTTTACTACTTAAAGCAGAAGATGGAACCAATAAGGCATTTTTTGCTGAATCTAATACGATATAAACTTGAGCAGTCATATCAATACGCAATTTGCCATCTGTATTTGGAACGTCAAATAAAGCGTTGTAGTAAACAGCTGAACTGCTAGTTGAACTTGTTGTGCTGTTTGATTCACTAGAAATTGAATCTGGAGCTGGTTCAATCTGACGTAATGTCGCATAACGCTTGCTGTCATCGCCTAGAGTAGTGAAGTAGACCTGTTGGCCTTTTTCTACTCGCATAATATCGGCTTCACTCACCTGCGCTTTAATCGTCATATTCTGCAGTTTTGCAATTTTAACGATTGTAGGAGCGCTTTGGTTCGCGTTTACGGTTTGGCCTTCTTCAGTCACAATCGCAACAACCGTACCATCAGTTGGCGCAACAATACGTGTATAGCCAATGTTTGTTTGTGCTGTTGAACGAGTAACTTTTGCAGACTCAATTTGTGCATCTAATGCTTTAACTTGTGCCTGAGCGGTTTTATAAGCAGCTTCAGCTGACTCTAAATCTGCACGAGGTGTTGCATCTTGAGCATACATTTGTTGCTGACGACGATACTCAAGTTGTTTTTCATTTAAAGATGCCACTTGTTGAAGGCGCTGTGCTTCTAAGTTTTTAATATTGGCATCGGATGTTTTTAAACTGTTTTCTTGGGTAGTCGAGTCAATTTGTGCAATGAGTTGACCTTGTTTGACCTGATCGCCAAGCTGTACATACATCTTTTTAACCTGACCAGATACCTGAGCACCGACACTAATCAGTTTGGTTGCATCAAGCGTACCAGTTGCAAGTACATTATTCTCAATATCTCCGCGAGTTACCTCAGCTGTAATATATTGAGGTTGCTGTTGTTTAGGCTTTAAAAACTTCCAAGCTAATACAGCAATAACGGCTATACAGACGACAATAATAACGAGTTTAATTGGCTTTATTTTTGGCATGGCGAGAGGTCAGAAAGTCTAAAATTTTAATTAGTATAAGAGTCAATTGAGGATAAAACGTGAATTTTTATGATATTTCAATCAAGCAGGCAAAGGATTTGACTGCTCTATTGTATAAATAATGTTTTCCCACACAACTCGGCAATCGCTTGTTGCATTAAATGTTCGGCATTTTCATTAGACATGCCTTTAATTGCCGCATCGATTTGCAAGAGTAGGGTAGACCAGCCTAAAAACTGCTGTGGATTAAGTCTTCTTAACGCTTGCTGATATAAGCTGACTTTGGTTTTCCAAATACCAAGTTGCAATGCATTATGCGGTTGTTCGAACAACTGCATGAGTAAACGCATTTCTTTACTTAATGTCCATAAGATTAGGCTTTCAGGTTCACCAGAACCAATTAAATACTGAAAAATCTTAATCGACTGGGCGAGATTACCTTCTAATAAAGCATCGCTTAAGTCGTAAGTGGTGTAACGGGACTGATCTTGTAGACATGCATATAACTGTTCAATTTGAATCAGCTTCTGGTCTGGGAAAGTATCACGTACACGCATCAAGCTATTTTTAGCAGCGAGTAAATTGTGTTCGTGATGCTGCATGAGCCACTGCCACGCGTCATTGTCGAGTTGAATTTCGAGCTTCTCTGCTTCAGCAGTTAAAATTCTTTGACGGTCTTGCGGATAGTTGGCAGTCAAAGCAACAACAACGCCGTTTGCTTCGACAACTTGGAAAAAAGCAGACTTTAAACTGCTACTGTCTTGTTTAGGTAAAACAATTAATAGCAGGTTAGTTTCATTATGCTGAATATAGCTTTTAAGCTGTTTTAGACCATTTGCATCGGGCTTGATATTGCCGTGAACTTCAATCGCAAGTTGCTGCGAAAATAAAGACAAGCTGTTCAGTGCATTAAAAACATTTTTCCAGTCACTCACGCTACTAATGTCATAGCGCTGTCTTTCAATGTCTTGCTGCTGCCAGCTTTTGCGGAAAGTATCTAATAAGTTTTGTTCAAGTAATGGTTCCTGTCCATGCAGAATCCACGCACCCCGAGCTTCCGGAATGCGTTTAAGAGCTTGTAAATAGTCAAGTTTCATTACTTAAGAACAAATAAATCTTATGGTTGAGCTTTTGGTAAGCGGTTTGCTGAAATTTGACGAGTAATTTGCTGTGCAATGTCATCAATCACAATACGTTGTAAGTAGCCTTCTTGCTGGTTCTCAGTGTTAACCGTTGCTAAGTCGTATTGATAACTACGAGATGCAGTTAAAGTACGCGGCTCGGTAATTTTATTACCTTGACGGTCTTCAATTTGGAAGGTCACAGTCAAGCGTAACAACACTTCTGTAAGCTTACCATTTAGAAGTTGACGACGTGGTGTGTACTCTAAAACATGAAGAACATACGCATCATTGTCATTGCTGAACTGAACACCATTTGCAGCTAAATACACTTTTAATTGTGTTTCTAGGTCATCGGTTTTTGCCGGTAACTCAAGGCTTAACTTTTTATAAACAAGTGGAGTCGCAGTCGGGTTAGTTCCTTTTAAATGGAAACCACACCCGACTAAGCCTGCACTAAGGCCTAAGGTTAAAACAACAGCGGCTAAACGTTGGGCTAAGTGCATGCTTGATCCTCTCATTAATACCTGTAATTAAACCACGAGGTTAACCAATTTGTTTGGAACCACAATTTCTTTTTTGGTTGGTCCTGTTAAGAACTGTTGCACTTCTGGTAATGCTTTAGCTTGAGCTAATAATTCATCTTTAGAAATATCAACAGAAACTTCAAGTTTACCGCGAAGTTTACCATTTACTTGTACAACAATCGTTTGGGTATTACGTGTTAACGCAGAAGCGTCAACTTCAGGGAAGATCGCTGCTGTTAAGTCCGTACCAAACTGAGCCAATAAAGTTTGGCTTAAATGCGGTGCAAATGGCGCAAGTAAAGTTAACAATGTTGTGATTGCTTCACGTTCTACAGCAATGTCATTGTCATCTTTAGCTTCAAACTTGTTGCTTGCGTTTAACAATTCCATCAATGCAGCAATTGCAGTGTTGAATGCATGACGACGTTCAATATCATCACTTACTTTTTGAATCGTTTCGTGAGTCTTACGACGTAAATCTTGAGCATCTTTAGACAAGTTCGCTGTATCGATTGCAGTTGCAGCGTTTCCTTTTTCAAGGAAGCTTGCTACAAGACGCCATACACGTTTCAAGAAACGGTTAGCACCTTCAACACCTGCGTCAGACCATTCTAAAGATTGATCTGGTGGAGCAGCAAACATCATAAATACACGTGCTGTATCTGCGCCGTATTGGTCAATAATTGCTTGTGGATCAATACCGTTATTTTTCGACTTAGACATTTTTTCTTGTCCGCCGATAATCACTTCTTGACCGTCACCTGAATATTTTGCAGAAATGATGCGACCTTTCTCATCACGTTCTAATTCGATGTCAGCAGGGTTGAACCAAGTTTTCTTACCATTTTCTGCTTCACGATAGAATGTATCTGCAAGTACCATGCCTTGAGTTAACAAGTTAGTAAATGGTTCATTACCTTGTACAACGCCTTCATCACGCATTAATTTGTGGAAGAAACGTGCATAAAGTAAGTGAAGAATCGCGTGTTCAACACCACCAATATATTGGTTTACAGGAAGCCAGTTTTGAGCTGCTTCAGGTTTAACCATACCGCCAGTGAAGTCTGGAGACGCATAGCGTGCGTAGTACCAAGATGACTCTACGAATGTATCTAATGTATCTGTTTCACGGCGTGCATCGCCACCACAGCAAGGACATTTCGTTTCATAGAATTCAGGCATTTTATTAAGCGGGTTACCTGAACCATCTGGAACAACGTCGGTTGGTAATACAACCGGAAGTTGGTCTTCTGGAACTGTGACTTGACCACAAGTATCACAGTTAATCATTGGAATTGGACAACCCCAGTAACGTTGACGAGAAACACCCCAGTCACGTAAACGGAATTGAACTTTAGAGTTTGCTAAACCTTGAGGTTCTAATTTCGCAAGAAATGCGTCAAACGCAGCTTGGAATTCTAAACCGTCAAACTCGTCAGAGTTAACAAGTTTACCTTCTTTAGAACCGTACCATTCTTGCCACTCAGTTGCAGAGTAGTCTGCATCGTCAGCACCTTTGGCATCAATCACTTGCTTAATTGGCAAGTTGAATTTGTTAGCAAATTCAAAGTCACGTTCGTCATGTGCTGGTACAGCCATCACTGCGCCAGAACCGTAAGACATTAATACGTAGTTTGCGATCCAGACAGGAAGGTCTTCACCAGTTACAGGGTGTTTTACAAACAAGCCTGTTGCCATGCCTTTCTTCTCGGCTGTTGCCAAGTCAGCTTCTGCAACTGAACCCATGCGGCATTCTTCAATAAATGCAGCCAATTCAGGGTTGTTTTCAGCAGCTTTAAGCGCAAGAGGGTGTTCTGCTGCAACAGCAACATATGTCACGCCCATAAGCGTGTCCGCACGTGTTGTATAAACAGTTAAGCCGTCAGCATAAATTTCGGTATTGGCAGATGGGAAAGTAATTTCCATACCAGTAGAGCGACCAATCCAGTTACGTTGCATGGTCAACACTTGTTGAGGCCAGCCGTCTTGTAATGTGTCAAGGTCATCTAATAATTCTTGTGCATAGTCCGTAATACGGAAGTAGTACATTGGAATATCGCGTTTTTCAACCAATGCACCCGAACGCCAGCCGCGGCCATTTTCAACTTGTTCGTTTGCCAAAACTGTTTGGTCAACTGGGTCCCAGTTCACTGTTGAAAGTTTACGGTAGATCAAACCTTTTTTATAAAGTTGAACGAATAACCATTGTTCCCAGTGATAGTACTCTGGTGTACAAGTTGCAAATTCACGGTCCCAATCTACAGATAGACCTAATTTTTTTAATTGGTCACGCATATAAGCGATGTTTTCAAATGTCCATTTTGCCGGAGCAACTTTATGGGCAATTGCAGCGTTTTCCGCAGGCAAACCAAACGCATCCCAACCCATAGGTTGTAATACGGTTTCGCCTTTTAAACGGTAGAAACGGCTAATTACGTCGCCAATTGTATAGTTACGCACATGACCCATGTGCAGTTTGCCACTTGGGTAAGGGAACATTGACAGGATGTAACGATGTTTACCTTCGACAGTGTCGGCAACTTTAAAGACTTTACGATTTTCCCAATCTTGTTGGACGGATGGTTCAATCGTGTTTGCTTGATATTCTGGGTCAATGTGAGAAATAGTCATAGACGTAAGCTATACAACGAAAATTGAAATGAAAGATTGCTGCACAGCATAGCGCAAAATACAGGAAAATGTCAGTTTTTAGATCACGATTTTATCTTTTAATATGAGCTATAAAAATTTCTCAACTCATTCTTCTTTATTTTAAATCCAAGAAGAGTGGTGAAAGTATTCACCACCCTCATTTTACTTATCGTGGTGCTGAAGCGGATGGGGCAGGTGGCGCAGGTGGAACTGCTGCTGCGGGTGCAGTTTTTTCCTGCACGGCATTAGGTGCTGCTGGTACGGCCTTATCTGTTTTATCTTTATCTTGAGCCGGTTGTTCGGGGCTTGGTGTCGAATTTTTTACAGATGGCTGAGTGCCATAAGTCGAAACTTTGTTCAAATGTTTCGCGCCTTTAGGAGGTGGTGTGGTGGTGTAATGTGTCGAGCCACTTTGGTCTACCCATTTATAATATTGCTCTGCCTGACTTTGAGTTGAGCAAACTAAAATCGCTGTTGTCGCTGCTGTATACAGGCTTGTTTTTAAATAAGATAAAATCATATTAGATGTTCCCCAAAAAATACTGACTATATTTAAATAAAGTTCAAAAATAAGCAATTTAGAATGCAGGGTTTTATATAAAAAAGAGTGATTTTTTAATAAAAATGGAGAGGGAATGAACAAATATTCGGCTCAATATTAGCTTAAAAAAACAGCAGCTAAAAATTTTTATGGAAAAACCATTTCTTTATTCTTGACTTTGTATATAGAAACAACAAAAATGCTTTCTCTAGTTTTATATGTATTTACTCGATCACCCTTCGAATAAATATCATGTTTTGTAATAGACATTCTCTCTAGCCGAGAGATTGATTTTACTAAAGTATGTATATCCAGACATGCTTTATTAATGTTAAAACAGCTTATACGGCTGAAAACAGAAATTTTTCTATTGCGACGAAAACTAGACAATATGTGTGCTATAACAGTGCAGACAATTCAATGAATGAAACACTATTTGTGCCTTCCATAAATAGTGATAAAAATTTTAGGGTGAATCACGTTGGAACTTTTATCTGGTGGTGAAATGCTCGTTCGTGCTCTTGCGGACGAAGGCGTTGAACATGTTTTTGGTTATCCAGGCGGCGCTGTATTACATATTTATGATGCGCTATTTCAACAAGACAAAATCAATCATTACCTCGTGCGCCATGAGCAAGCTGCTGGTCATATGGCAGATGCATACTCGCGTGCTACAGGTAAGACTGGCGTAGTACTGGTCACTTCTGGCCCAGGCGCAACCAATACAGTAACTCCAATTGCAACAGCTTATATGGACTCAATCCCAATGGTGATTTTGTCTGGCCAGGTTGCATCACATCTTATTGGTGAAGACGCTTTCCAGGAAACTGACATGGTTGGTATTTCACGTCCTATCGTGAAACACAGCTTTCAGGTCCGTCACGCGAGTGAAATCCCTGCAATTATTAAAAAAGCATTCTATATCGCTTCAAGTGGGCGCCCTGGTCCGGTTGTAGTCGATATTCCTAAAGATGCGACGAATCCTGCAGAAAAGTTTGCATACGAATATCCTGAAAAAGTGAAGATGCGTTCATATCAACCGCCTTCACGTGGCCACTCTGGTCAAATTCGTAAAGCAATTGATGAATTACTTACTGCAAAACGTCCTGTTATCTATACAGGTGGTGGTGTCGTACAAGGAAATGCTTCTGCTTTATTAACTGAACTTGCGCATCGTCTTGGTTATCCAGTAACTAACACACTTATGGGGTTAGGCGGATTCCCAGGTGATGACCCTCAGTTTATTGGCATGCTGGGTATGCATGGTACATATGAAGCCAATATGGCAATGCATAATGCAGACGTAATTTTGGCAATTGGTGCGCGTTTTGATGACCGCGTAACAAATAACCCTGCCAAGTTCTGCCCGAATTCAAAAGTGATTCATGTCGATATCGATCCTGCGACCATTTCAAAAACGATTATGGCGCATATTCCTATCGTTGGTGCAGTAGAGCCTGTTCTTCAAGAAATGTTGGCACAGTTAAAACAGTTAAATGTGTCTAAACCAAATCCTGAAGCAATTGAGGCTTGGTGGTCTCAAATTAATGAATGGCGCAAAGTTCATGGTTTGAAATATGAAAACCTATCTGATGGCACCATGAAGCCACAGCAGGTGGTTGAAACTTTATATAAAGTGACCAATGGTGATGCCATCATTACATCTGACGTTGGTCAACATCAGATGTTTGGTGCACTTTATTATAAGTACAAACGTCCTCGCCAATGGATCAACTCTGGTGGTCTTGGCACCATGGGTGTTGGTTTACCTTATGCAATGGCTGCGAAGCTGGCTTTCCCAGATCAGCAAGTTGTTTGTATTACGGGTGAAGCTTCAATTCAGATGTGTATTCAGGAACTTTCAACCTGTAAACAATATGGCTTGAACGTAAAAATCTTGTGCTTGAATAACCGTGCATTAGGTATGGTTAAGCAATGGCAAGATATGAACTATGAAGGTCGTCATTCAAGCTCTTATGTTGAATCATTACCTGACTTTGCCAAGTTAATGGAAGCTTATGGTCATGTAGGCATTCAAATTGATCATGCCGATGAACTTGAGTCGAAGCTTGCAGAAGCAATGGCAATTAATGATAAATGCGTATTTATCAACGTTATGGTTGACCGCACAGAACACGTTTATCCAATGTTGATTGCGGGTCAGTCTATGAAGGACATGTGGTTAGGTAAAGGGGAGCGTACATAATGAGACACATTATTTCTGTACTCGTTGAAAACGAAGCTGGTGCGCTTTCTCGCCTTGTTGGTTTATTTAGCCAACGTGGATACAACATTGAAACACTTAATGTTGCACCAACCGAAGATCCGACATTATCACGTCTGACTTTAACGACTTATGGCGATGACCATAAAATCGAACAAATTACGAAACAGCTCAACAAACTTGTTGAGGTGGTAAAAGTAGTTGATTTATCAGAAGGTGCACACATCGAACGTGAACTCATGCTAATTAAAGTAAAAGCATTAGGAGCTTCACGTGCCGAAATTAAGCGCACTGCGGATATTTTCCGTGCGCAAATCGTAGATGTGACACCAACGACCTATACCATTCAAATAGCAGGGACAACTGAAAAATTAGATGGTTTTATCGATGCACTTGCAGAAAACACCATTCTAGAAGTCGTTCGTTCAGGGGTATCTGGTATCGCCCGTGGCGAAAAAGTTTTAGCCATTTAATTTTTTAAAAAGTATTTTAGCGGAGAACACAAATGCAAATTTTTTACGATAAAGACTGTGACTTATCAATCATCCAAGGCAAGAAAGTAGCGATTATTGGTTACGGTTCTCAAGGTCATGCACATGCACTTAACCTTAAAGACTCAGGCGTAGACGTAACTGTAGGTTTACGTGCAGATTCAGCTTCTTGGAAGAAAGCTGAAAATGCTGGTCTTAAAGTTGCTGAAGTTCCAGCAGCAGTTAAGCAAGCTGACCTCGTAATGATTTTGACTCCAGATGAATTCCAATCACAACTTTACCGTGACGTGATTGAGCCAAACATCAAAGAAGGCGCGACTTTAGCATTTGCTCATGGTTTCTCTGTTCTATATAACCAAGTTGTTCCACGTAAAGACTTAGACGTAATCATGGTTGCGCCTAAAGCTCCTGGTCACACAGTACGTTCAGAATTCCAACGTGGTTCAGGTGTTCCTGACCTAATTGCAATTCACCAAGACGCTTCTGGTAATGCACGTAACGTTGCGCTTTCTTACGCTTCTGGCGTAGGTGGTGGCCGTACAGGTATTATCGAAACTTCATTCCGTGAAGAAACTGAAACTGACTTATTTGGTGAGCAAGCAGTTCTTTGTGGTGGTGCAGTTGAACTTGTTAAAATGGGCTACGAAACTTTGGTTGAAGCTGGTTATGCACCAGAAATGGCTTATTTCGAATGCTTACACGAACTTAAGTTAATCGTTGACTTGATGTTCGAAGGCGGTATCGCTGACATGAACTACTCAGTTTCTAACAACGCTGAGTACGGTGAATACGTAACTGGTCCTGAAGTAATTAACGAACAATCTCGTGAAGCAATGCGTAATGCATTAAAACGTATTCAATCTGGTGAATACGCGAAGATGTTCATTCAAGAAGGTGCGTTGAACTACCCATCTATGACAGCTCGTCGCCGTCAAAATGCTGCACACGGTATTGAAGTAACTGGTAACAAGTTACGTGCGATGATGCCTTGGATTCAAGCAAACAAAATCGTAGATAAAGAGAAAAACTAATACTCTTTTCTATTGTTTTAAAAAAACCCTGCTAAATGCAGGGTTTTTTATTTTAATTGTTCTAAATTGAGCTTAAAAAAACATCATTAAGGTCAATTGACCTAGACTTAAGAAATTCTATATTTTTCATATAATTGGATGCTTAATTTTTGGTTACTTTATTGATTTCTAAAGTAAAAAATGCTTGACCAAATGTTAGATAATGTTATTGTTTATAACTGACTAGAAAAGTCAAATTTACTAATTCTTCTTTAACGTGTTTAATTGTATTTTGTGCAATGAATTGAACAAAATAAAAAAAAGTATTGAATAATCATGGAAGTCCAATATGGGTCATGTTGATTACGATAGCACATTGATCGTCGGCTCTTTTATTGCGGCTGGCGCTATTTGCTATATTGTGATTTCCATGGAGCAGTTAATATTTAAACAAGCTTATCAAAAGATTGAACCTCTTATTTTATTATTCAATGGCTTATTACTCGCAGCCGCCATTAGTATTGTTCATATTGTAGGCATGCATGCTTACCATTTATTTGAAACCGCTAATGCGAACCTTCCTTTAATTACGCTTTCTTTTGGTATTAGTGCTGTACTTTCTTGTATCGCACTCTGGCTTACTTCCCGTTTTACACTACCATTATTTAGGTTGGTTTTAAGTTCAGTCATTATGGGAATTGGCATTTCTGCTTCATATTATGTGAGTATGTTGGGCTGGAATATTGATATTTATAAGAAAGATTACACTTCATTTCTCATTTTATTTTCTGTCTTAATTGCCATGAGTGGTTCGGGTTTAGCTTTCTTGCTGGCCTATAAATTAAAAGAAAGTGAACGTAACCGTATAGGTTTAAAACTCGCTTTTGCGGTCATGATGACTTTAAGCATTATGGGTATGCACTATACGGCACTCATTGCGACCAATATTACCGATAAATTTGTGAGCCAATATCAAGCTGAACATGACTTATTGCTGTTTACCATTATTTTGGTCACTTGTTTGGTACTGGTCGCGAGTTTTATTGTTGCCGTGCTAGAGCAGCGACTAAACCAACGAAATTTAGAACTACGTAAAGCCAATAAAGAACTTGCCAACCTCTCTATTCAAGATAACTTAACCAAGCTCCCAAACCGACTTTATTTAGTTGATTACGCAGAAGTTCTCCTTTCAGACCATCGTTATAGAGACCAAAAAATTGCTTTTCTCTATATCGATTTAGATCGGTTTAAATCGGTAAATGATGCGTTTGGACACCACATTGGTGATCAGCTTCTTATTCAAATGGCCAATCGCTTACATTGGCAACTCAATGAAAAATGTAAGTTGCTTCGAATTGGTGGGGATGAGTTTTTATTAATAGCTGAAAATACTGATATCGATGGAGCAGTGCATTTAGCAGAAAAAGTATTGCAGCTTATTCAAGAAAGTTACCAAATTTCTGGTAAAGAAATTAATATTTCGGCAAGCCTTGGTATCGCACTGTTTCCGGAACATGGACAAAATGTTCAAGACCTGCTAATGAATGCCGACGCTGCCATGCTGATGTCAAAAGAGCAGGGCCGCAATACTTACACCGTCTTTAGTTATTCTACCCATCAACAAGAAACAAGAAGTCAGTCAAAACTGATCAATGATTTATATAAAGCAGTCGATGAAAAACAATTTGTTCTCTATTACCAACCGAAGTTTAATACCAACCTTGAGATTTGCGGGGTAGAGGCACTCATTCGTTGGAACCACCCAACTTTGGGTATGCTCACGCCACATATGTTTATTGGCGGTGCAGAAAAGACGGGTTTAATTATTCCAATGGGATATTGGGCTCTTGAGCAAGCCTGTCAGCAAATTCAGGAATGGGAACGCAGCAACACTCAGTTTTATCCAATTGCAGTTAATTTATCGGCCTTGCAGTTTGAAAATAAAAAGCTCTTTAGTACCCTCGAAGGCTTGTTAAAAAAATACCAAATTCAGCCGCATCACCTTATTGTTGAAATTACCGAATCGACAGCTATGCGGCATATCGACTTAAGCATTCGTGCTTGTGAACGATTGCGAGATATGGGTATTCGTGTGGCAATTGATGACTTTGGAACAGGCCACTCAAGCTTCTTATATTTAAAAGATTTACCAGTCGATGAACTTAAAATTGACCGTGGTTTTATTGTCGATTTAAAACCGGGTTCAAAAGAAGAAGTCATTTTAGAAAGTATTATTCACTTGGCGAAAAAGCTGGGTTTGACCGTAACAGCCGAAGGGGTGGAGACTCAGCAGCAAGTCGAAATTTTAACGCGTTTGGGTTGTCAGCAGTTCCAAGGCTACTTGTTGGGTATGCCTGTAAATGTAGGGCAACTGATTCAGTCACAAGGCGCTCATTTTGTTTAATCTAAACCTTGGGTTAAATTAAAAAATACTTGTTTATATAATATCTAAAATAATAATTTAGTTAATCTAATGAAAAACAATAAGAAATTTAAAATCTTGGCATAAATTCCACATTGACACTTTAAAACTCTCAGATTATGCTTTGCCTGCTGGCCTACATTGCCAGCCGGTTGTCGCAGACCGTTTCACACCGCATCAGAGCTATTTCATCTGAGGAATAGTTTTGTGTGTACACTCGTCCCCTCTCGTAGCGGTAGGACGGGAGAGGGACACCTTCGGGTGTGCTAGTTGTGTGACTAGTCTGCGAACCCTCTTTCGTTCTGCCACCATAATTCTAAATTAATGCTTTGGCAGAACTCCAAATATAAGGAGTTGGCTATGCATACTATTTTTATACCACCAGATTAGTCTTTAACAGAGTTTGATTACTTTTGAGTTTTCAGACTTTAGTTCGTCACGACTAAAAAATCATATGAACAATAAAACTTGAGATGCGTTAGGGCTATCTTTGGGGCCTTTGCATGCTTTTTTTGCCTAAAGCAAAAGTTGCAGCCGTTTTCTCTCATTTAGACACAACAAGAAATTATTTTATAACGGTACATATATGCCATATTCAGATCTCTCATTTCGCGCGTTAAGTGCGCTGCATAAGTGTCGCTATCTTTTTAGTCAACATGGTTTTCACAACGTTGGCGTCGACCGCCTTGTGAGAGAGGCAGAGGTCCCGAAAGCCTCATTTTATAACTATTTCCACTCTAAACAGCGGCTGGTTGAAATGTGCCTAAACTTTCAAAAAGATGCCTTAAAAGAGCAAGTACACTCAATCATTTACATACAAAAAGATTTAGCCTTACGTGAAAAGCTCAAGAAGATTTTCTTTTTACATGCCAATTTAAATGGCAACTATTACTTATTATTTAGAGCTATTTTTGAAATTGAAAAAATCTACCCGACAGCTTATCAAGTGGTGGTGCAATATAGGCATTGGCTCATTAATGAAATCTGTAATTTGCTTTTAACCCTAAAGAAAGAAGCCACCCAACAAGATGCTTATATGTTTTTGTTTGTCATGGATGGGGCGATTATGCAATTACTCGATGCAAACAGGGGAGATACGCGAGATATGTTACTGGTATATATTTTAAAGAGTATATTTATGAGTGATTAATTAATTTAAATAAATACTTTTTTTAATCTTATAGTTCTATTAATCAATATTTTTAAAGATTGAGCTTATTTAAAAAAAAGCCGTTATGTGTTTAAACATATCGGCTTAATTTATAAGATTAATAAGAAACAACAAGCCTAATTGAATAAGAGAGTTTTTAATAAAAAACCTATCAATTGTTAAAAAAGATTTGTTAATGCAGTTTACAAAAAATAACTTAAAACTATTTAAGCGGCTGCATAACTTTGTCTTGTTTCAAGCTCAATCAGCTTATTTATATAAGACCATGTTTCTTCAGCGTTAATTTCAGGCTTATTAATGGTGCCATCAATAATAAGCCCATCTATAATGTTAAGAAAAAGGCTACTTAAGACTTTAGGGTCTTCAATTTCTAAATCTAAAAATATAGACATCACTAAATTGAAAATCCAGTGTCTATATTCATTTACTTGAGTTTTTATAGATGGATACATCTGTAAAACTTCTATAGTCGCTTTCTTAAATAAGCAACCATTAAAATCTTCAGTGTTAATCCAGTCCATATACCAGTTAAAAACATTCTTAAGTTTGTTTAACGGGTCATGGGTACTATTAACCTTTTCTAATAGGGAGGCTTGAACCTCTACAATTCTTCGTTGAAGACACTCTTCAATTAAAACTTCCTTAGAAGAGAAGTACTTATAGAAAGTCATTTTTGCAACATTGGACTCAGCAATAATTTTGTCTACCCCAATAGAGGTATAACTTTTCTGATTAAAAAGGGTCATTGCTGTTGTTATAATCGTTTCTCTTTTTGACATTGGTTGCCCCGTCATAGATATTTTTTGATTAACTTTGCTATTGTAAAGTATGAAAGCTTAAATAAAACTTATTTTATGATATTTAAAAAACCATATTTATTCAATAGTTTGGTATATTTTAAAAAATAACAATATATGTATTTTATTGGCAATAGTTTACTTTTTTAAATAATATTAATTAATCCATTGATTTGTTGAGATAATGAACATAATATCGATTCGTTAAGTATGGGTATACGGAATTTATCCTTTTAGCGACTGAGTGCGAAATGGAAATAGAGGGATGGCCCTTAGCTTAACTATAAGAAAAACTTTTTATTGAGAATGATTATGTCAAAAAAATTTGAAGACTTTGATAATCCAAGACAAAAAGCATTACAAGGTATGAAAAACAGTATTTCTGCCCAACAGTGGGAAGAAAACTTACAGTTTCTCAAACATTTAAGGAATAGAATTGCACATTTGCCAGTAAGTCATCATCCAGCCATTGAAATATTAAATAACGGTTATCTTGATAAACAAACTTTGACACGTATTCATTTAGAATATCGTCATGCCATCGTACAAATTTTTACTGATGCTTTATTAAAAGCACAGTTTCTCACAAAGCAACTGGAACCAAAGCTTCACTCGGGCGCTAAAATGTTTCCACGGGTGTTATTAAGCTTAAATATATTGGATGAATTCGGTTTTAGACCGGGTTTAGGTAAAGATAATTATTATTTAGGGAACCCTGAATATGCACATTATCCATTATATGAAGACTTATTAAATGACTATGGTTTGACTGAGGCCGACCGCCGTAATTATAAACCTTCAAAAATTGCAGATCAGGTGAGAACATTTTTAGAAGATTCTTATGATAGCTATATCAATGTCGTGGCTTTATTGGCTGTAGCAGAAGAAGAAGTCATTCTGTTTAGTCCACCATTACGACAAGCAACCAAGTTTGTAAATATCGATGTTGAGGGTGGTGGTTATTACCACGTACATGGCGTTTCAACAGATGAAACGGCAGAAGCTGCCGATGATGACCATCAAGACGACTTGTGGTTTGCATTAGCACAAGCGATTACCAAAGATGATTATGAAAGCTTGACCAAAGTATGTCTTGAGTATTGTGCATTGTGGACTGAGTTTTGGGACGCACAAATTGCCGATATTCAATTTATTGAAGAAAAGAAATTGGCATAAGCGTCTAAGTTTATTCATAAAAAGCCTGTTTATATTGAACAGGCTTTTTTAATGGTTAAGCTATGAGTTCTTTAGGGCTTCACCAAAAATATTCCAAATATGAAAACACGGGCAGACAATTCAACAATCTCTAAACAGTACCTATAAATCTGCTACAATTACGCCAATTTTTATTTTGATCGACTTTAGATCTTTGGCACTGCAATCTCCGCAGTAGGTGTATTTCATGAGTTTTAAAGATGAGTTAGCGGCACAGGTCGCTCAACGACGCACATTTGCTATTATTTCCCACCCCGATGCCGGTAAAACCACCATGACAGAAAAACTGTTGTTATGGGGTAAAGCGATTCAGGTTGCAGGGATGGTAAAAAGCCGTAAATCTGACCGTGCTGCTACATCTGACTGGATGGAAATGGAAAAAGAACGTGGTATCTCGATTACCACGTCTGTTATGCAGTTCCCATATAAAGGTCACACGATTAACTTACTCGATACACCGGGGCATGAAGACTTCTCGGAAGATACTTATCGTACGCTTACCGCGGTTGACTCTGCACTTATGGTGATTGACGGTGCAAAAGGTGTCGAAGAACGTACCATCAAATTGATGGAAGTGTGTCGTATGCGTGACACGCCAATTATTTCTTTCGTTAACAAAATGGACCGCGAAATTCGTGAACCACTTGAGTTGTTAGACGAAATTGAAAACGTTTTAAATATTCGTTGTGTACCGATTACATGGCCACTTGGTATGGGTCGTGACTTTGCTGGTGTATACAATATTCTTGAAAATAAATTGTATGTGTACAAAGCAGGTTTTGGTTCAACCATTACCGATATTGAAGTGCGTGATGGTTATGATCATGCCGATATTCGTGACAAAGTAGGCGAGTTGGCTTGGGCTTCTTTTGAAGAGTCGCTTGAGCTAGTACAAATGGCAAATGAGCCATTAGACCGCGAGCTTTTCTTACAAGGTAAACAAACGCCTGTTCTATTTGGTACAGCATTAGGTAACTTTGGTGTTGACCATGTTCTAGATGCATTTATGAACTGGGCACCTGAACCTAAAGCTCACCCAACTCAAGAGCGTGTGGTTGAAGCGAAAGAGGAAGGTTTCTCTGGTTTTGTATTTAAAATTCAAGCCAACATGGACCCTAAACACCGTGACCGTATTGCCTTCATGCGTATTTGTTCTGGTAAGTACGAGAAAGGCTTGAAAATGAATCACGTGCGTATTGGTAAAGAAGTCCGCATTAGTGATGCGTTGACTTTCTTGGCTGGTGAGCGTGAGCATTTAGAAGAAGCATGGCCGGGCGATATTATTGGTTTGCACAACCACGGTACAATCCAAATTGGTGATACTTTCACAAGCGGTGAAAACCTGCACTTCACTGGTATTCCACACTTCGCGCCAGAAATGTTCCGCCGTGTACGTTTGAAAGATCCATTAAAGTCAAAACAGTTGCAAAAAGGTTTGAAAGAGTTGTCTGAAGAAGGTGCAACTCAGGTGTTTATGCCACAAATTAGCAATGATTTGATTGTGGGTGCAGTTGGTGTGCTTCAGTTTGACGTTGTTGCTTACCGCTTGAAAGAAGAATATAAAGTTGACTGTGTTTACGAACCAGTAAGTGTAAATACCGTGCGTTGGATTCATTGTGATGACGACAAGATTCTTAATGAGTTCAAGAAAAAAGCACACGACCAACTTTCAATTGATGGTGGCGGTCACTTAACGTATCTTGCTCCAAGCCGAGTAAACTTGCAGATTATGCAAGAACGTTGGCCTGATATTCAGTTCCGTAACACACGTGAACACTAAGCATTTAAATGTGACAAACAGCTTCGAATAGAAGCTGTTTTGTTTTGAAAAATAAGAAAGGATGATGAAATGAACTTGAGTAAAAAGGCCATTATTGCGCTTGTAGTTGCAGTCATAGCACTAATTTCTGCTATTTCCGCATTTGTCTGGAAAAGCACTCATTCCTCATCCTCTTCTCAAAAAAATCCGGTCTCTGCTCAAGAGCATCCTGCTGAGAAAGCAGAGGTTTTACCTTACTTAAACTTGACCGAAACCAAGGCAAATTATGCAGTTCCTTTTTGTGAAAAGAAAAATTGTATTGATGTAGATATTCAAACCATAAAAACCCAAGACACTTGGCTAAATAGCTGGATTGAAAAAAGTCAGGCGAAAGTTATACAGACTCAAATTGATTTGAAAAAAGATTTGAGCTTGCAACAAGCAGTAGATGCTTATGTTAAAAAGTCGGACGAATGGCAAGAGAAATATTCTAAAAACCGTGCCTACGAATTACACATTCATACGCGTATTGCTTCGCAGCGCAATCAATATGTTTTATTGCAGTTAGGGTTAGACAGCAAACAAGAAGAAGTCACTATAAAAGATCGTTATTATTTTTTTGTGGCTGATCGTAAATTACATAAAAGCTTAACCTTGCTTGATGTACTTCAAAAAGACCAACAAACCACTGTGCATCAAATCGTGCAAACGGCTTATCAGGATTGGCTGAAAAAACAAAATGCTGACGTTAAAAAAGACGCACCAAAAACTTTGTATTGGGGACAGGCCGACTGGTTCTTTGATGGTGAGGGTGTGGGTCTGCACTATCAGGCAAATCAGATTACGAAAGATGCCCCTCAGCTCGATATTTATTTAACGACAGAGCAAACTAAAAAAATATTACAACCTGAGGTTTATGAACAAATGTTTTAAGTTGGTAGCAGAATTTGCAACCTACTTATAGATGCGCTAACTTCATATGAGTTATGCATAATCTTCTCAGAATAAAGGCAAAATATGATGTTAACTTCTAAGGCCTCGCTACGTTTAACGCTACTTGCTTCTGCACTATTTTTAGTGGCATGTCAGCCTAAAAGTGATCCTAAAGAGTCGAAAGATCAGCAAAAACCAGCAGTGGTTGAGCAAAAGCCTGTGGAGCTGACTTTAAAAGGGGAAACAGTTCAAAGTAAGGTGGTTTTACCTGACTGTAGTGGTAAAACTTGCCCTGAATTTACTGTAGAGCGCTTGCAAAGTAACTATCCATTTATTGATAAGATTATTGACCAACAAGTTTTAAAAGCACTCGGCCAGATTCTTGAGATTGCAGAGCCAGATGCAAAAGCAGCAAAAGCGGATAAAAAGACAGAGGCTTCAGCAGTTGCTGCTACAGATCAACCAGATAGTTTCGATGCTCAGGTTCAGCGCTATGCCAACTCATTTATTGGTTTGGACAAGGAATTAAAAGAGTTAAGTAGTAATCATCAGATTAATCTTTTAGTGAAGCCTAAAATCATACAGTCGCAAGGTAAAGTCGTAACTGTTGTTGTAAATAGTAGTAGCTATTTGGGTGGGGCACATGGTTCGGCTGCACAGCACTATTACAATTTTGATTTAAAAGAGGAAAAGCAGGTCAAACTTGAAAACTTGCTGCGTCCAGAGAAAAAAGTGGCTTTAGAAAAGTTAGCACATGAGGCGTTTAAAGCGTGGGTGACTGACTCAAAACTTGCCAATAGTGTGAGTGAATATGAGCAAGCTTGGCCATTTAAACTCACCGAAAACTTCTTGTTAGGTGATCAGGGCTTAATTCTTCAATATGGTGAATATGAAATTGGGCCTTATGTTGTTGGGTTGCCTCGTTTAGTCATTCCGTATGATCAATTACAAGATGTGTTGAAAGAAGAATATTTACCGCAGCCTAAAGCTAAACCTGCTTCGGCACCAGCTGCAAAAAGTGCTAGCTAATGCATTTGTTTGATACCCATACCCATTTTGATGTTGCCGATTTTGATGAAGATCGGCAACAGTTAGCACTTGAGGCTAAAAAAGTGGGTGTAGATGCTTTGGTGTTAATAGGCTTTTTACAGTCACGTTTTGATGAGTTGGTACACACCCATCATCAGCTCAAGCAGTGGGATAATGTACCCACTTCTTATTTAGCGCCGGGGTTGCATCCGTTTTATATTGAACAACACAGGCCAGAGCATCTTTCTCATCTTGAAAAAATTTTACAGCAAGAAGACAGCGTGGCAGTCGGTGAAATTGGCTTAGATACTTTTCTGAAAGAGCATAAGCAGCCCGATGTATATGCCAAGCAAAAACAATATTTTGCTGACCAGTTAGAACTAGCAACCGAATACCAAAAACCGGTGTTACTTCATATTCGTAAAGCGCATGGCGATGTGCTTGCTTTGTTAAAAGCGCATAAGTTTAAATTGGGCGGCATTGCTCATGCTTTTAGTGGTGGGGTAGAAGAGGCGAAAGGGTTAATTAAACTCGGTTTTAAAATTGGTGTGACGGGGCAAATTACCAACCCAAATGCGAAAAAGCTTCATACCGTTGTGCAGGCGATAGGCGCTGAGCATTTAGTGATTGAAACAGACTGCCCAGATATGACACCGCTTTGCTGTCAAACCTCTACTGAGCAGCGTACCCGAAATACGCCTGTGAACTTACCTTATGTATTACAAAGTTTGGCCGAAAATTTAAATATGCCAGAGTCAGATTTAGCCGAAAAACTTTGGAAAAACTCTCTATCTGCTTTGAAATTATCGTAATAAAAATCAAAGATTAGAAATAGTAACTAAAACAAAACACAGTGATGAAAAAAGAAGCTTAAAGTAAGAAAACAACATGTAAAAACGTGAAAAATAACATTGCCAGACATGGGAGGATAACCCAATGGCTAAGTATAGCAATATCAATAGTTTTAATGCTCTACAGACGCTAACAGTAGGTTCCAGCAATTATCAGATTTTTAGCTTAACCCAAGCCGAGAAAAAGCTAGGTGACATTGCCAAACTGCCGAAATCATTAAAAGTACTGTTGGAAAACTTATTACGGTTTGAAGATCAACACAGTGTTAAAACGGAACACATTCATGCTTTAGCAGAGTGGTTGAAAACCCGTACTTCCGATCAGGAAATTCAATATCGACCTGCACGGGTTTTAATGCAAGATTTTACTGGTGTTCCTGCGGTCGTTGACTTAGCTGCAATGCGTGCTGCAATGGCACAAGCAGGCGGCAACCCTGAAAAAATTAATCCGTTATCACCTGTAGACTTAGTCATTGACCACTCTGTGATGGTGGACTATTTTGCCGATGATCAGGCTTTTGAAGAAAACGTTCAAATTGAAATGCAGCGTAATGGCGAGCGATATCAATTTTTGCGTTGGGGACAATCAGCATTTAATAACTTTAGTGTTGTGCCACCGGGCACAGGTATTTGCCATCAGGTTAATTTAGAGTATTTAGCTCAAGCAGTATGGCTAGGCGAAGACAACGGACAAACCTTTGCTTTTCCTGACACTTTGGTCGGTACAGACTCCCATACCACCATGATTAATGGTTTAGGTGTATTGGGTTGGGGTGTTGGTGGTATTGAAGCAGAAGCTGCCATGTTAGGCCAACCTATTTCTATGCTCATTCCTGAGGTGATTGGTTTTAAACTCACAGGCAAATTACAAGAAGGAATTACGGCAACTGATTTGGTGCTCACCATTACTCAAATGCTGCGTCAGAAAGGTGTAGTGGGTAAATTTGTCGAGTTCTATGGTGATGGCTTAGCCGATTTACCACTTGCTGACCGTGCGACCATTGCCAACATGGCACCTGAATATGGTGCAACGTGCGGTTTCTTCCCAATTGATGAAGTGACTTTGGGTTATTTGAAATTAACTGGCCGTCAAAGTGACCGTATTGCACTGGTTGAAGCATATAGCAAAGCACAAGGCTTATGGCGAAATGCAGGTGATGA
The DNA here is from genome assembly GCF_044538495.1 of Acinetobacter sp. ABJ_C4_1. Taxonomy (NCBI): domain Bacteria; kingdom Pseudomonadati; phylum Pseudomonadota; class Gammaproteobacteria; order Moraxellales; family Moraxellaceae; genus Acinetobacter; species Acinetobacter sp. ABJ_C4_1. Next base: position 159,001 of record NZ_JBIUCQ010000006.1, read on the forward strand.
ACCTGTTTTCACAGACACTTTAAGTTTAGATATGAGTACGGTTCAGGCAAGTTTGGCAGGTCCAAAACGCCCTCAAGACCGTGTGCTTTTGTCAGAAGTACCAAAAACCTTTAACGCACTCATGGAATTAACGCTTAAACCAGCCAAAGAAGCCAAAGAGCGTTTGGAAAATGAAGGCGGTGGCGGTACGGCTGTAGAAGCGACCAAAGCCAATATTCAGCACGAAAGCCCATCTTGTGTGATTGAGGGGCAGGAATATCCGTTAAATCATGGCGATGTCGTCATTTCAGCGATTACTTCATGTACCAATACTTCAAACCCAAGTGTAATGTTGGCGGCAGGTTTACTTGCTAAAAAAGCCATTGAAAAAGGCTTGCAGCGCAAACCGTGGGTAAAAAGTTCTCTTGCACCTGGCTCTAAAGTCGTTACGGACTATTTATTGGCGGCTGGGCTTACGCCGTATTTAGATGAACTCGGGTATAACTTGGTTGGTTATGGTTGTACAACCTGTATTGGTAACTCGGGTCCTTTACCAGAACCAATTGAAGAAGCCATTCAGTGTCATGATCTAAACGTGGCATCTGTACTCTCTGGTAACCGTAACTTTGAAGGGCGTGTACACCCATTGGTTAAAACTAACTGGCTTGCATCACCACCACTTGTGGTTGCTTATGGTTTAGTTGGGAATATTCGTACCGACTTAACGACTCAACCAATCGGGCAAGGTAAAGACGGGCAACCTGTTTACTTAAAAGATATCTGGCCAAGTCAGGCAGAAATTGATGCCGTCTTACAAAAAGTAAATACCGACATGTTCCACAAAGAATATGCTGCGGTGTTTGATGGTGATGAAAGCTGGCAATCGATTCAGATTCCAAAAAGTAAAACTTACGAATGGGCTGATGACTCGACTTATATTCGTCATCCGCCGTTCTTTGAAGGTATTGGTGAGCCACCAAAACCAATCAAGAATATTGAACAGGCACGTATTTTGGCAGTGCTTGGTGACTCGGTAACAACCGACCATATTTCACCAGCGGGTAATATCAAAAAAGACAGTCCAGCTGGCCGCTATTTACAAGAGCAAGGTGTTGAGCCAAAAGACTTCAACTCTTATGGTTCACGACGTGGTAACCATGAAGTCATGATGCGAGGCACCTTTGCCAACATTCGTATTAAAAACGAAATGCTCGGCGGTGAAGAAGGTGGTAATACCATCCATATTCCAAGTGGTGAGAAGCTTGCTATTTATGATGCCGCAATGCGTTACCAACAAGAGCATACGCCGCTTGTGATTATTGCTGGTAAAGAATACGGAACAGGTTCTTCACGTGACTGGGCTGCCAAAGGTACGAACTTATTAGGTGTTAAAGCCGTGATTGCTGAAAGTTTTGAGCGTATTCACCGTTCAAACTTGGTGGGTATGGGCGTGTTGCCACTCCAGTTTGTTGATGGACAAACTAGGCAGTCGCTCAACTTAACCGGTCATGAGGTTATCTCGATTCGTGGTTTATCGGATGATATTCAGCCTCATGAAATTCTTGAAGTTGATGTGAAAGGGCCAAATGGGGTAGCCAGCCACTTTAATGTGTTATGCCGAATTGATACGTTAAATGAGGTTGAGTACTTTAAGGCGGGTGGTATTTTGCATTATGTACTGCGGAATTTGATTGCTAGTTAATGTCTTGAGATTAATACCAATCAATATTTATATTGGTTGGTATTTGAAGAATTATCATGACGGGGTCCTCCCGTAAAAAATTCTAATAGCCGTAGCTCATAACCCTACTTTTGTTTCGGCAAAAGTAGGCAAAACCATTGCCATTCACAGAACCTGTTCAATATTAATTAGCATCTTACGTTTTGCAAAAACAGTATCTTGTCGATGCTCGACAGGCTGTGAATGGCTTTGGCACCAATCAGATAGCTGGCTAGTGCCAAGTAGCAATTTGGTTTTGAAAAGCAGTAAAATACTCCCCGTGTTTTATATCCCCTCAAAGAGTAGCAATGACCGATCTCCAACAAGATGAATATGACCGCCGTTTTGCAGGTGTAGCCAAAATTTATGGTGATTCATCGTTCCAGCACTATGAAAAAAGTCATGTGATGGTGATTGGTATTGGTGGGGTCGGCAGTTGGGCAGTAGAAGCTTTAGCGCGTACAGGTATTGGTGAGATCACATTAGTCGATATGGATGTGGTTGCAGCATCAAATGTGAATCGTCAGCTACCTGCAATGACCTCAACTCTGGGCTGTGAAAAAGTTGAGATTATGGCAGAGCGTTGTCGCCAAATTAACCCACGTATTAAAGTCAATATTATTGATGACTTCTTAACACCAGAAAATGTTGCAGAGCTTTTAAACCCTGTACCGGATATTGTTTTGGACTGCATTGATGATGTTAAAGCAAAACTGGCTTTAATGCTCCATTGTCGTTTTAACAAAATTCCTTTGATTGTATCCGGTGGAGCAGGTGGTAAGCTCGATCCACTTAAAATCCGCGTAGCTGATTTATCAAAAACAGAACAAGACCCAATGTTAGCGAAGCTACGTAGTCAACTTCGTGCTCGCGGCATCTGTAAAAAGCCAAAAGAGAAATTTGGCATTACCTGTATTTACTCAATCGATAATCCATTTTCAAGTGCAGATGTCTGCCCATCAGCTGGCTTGCGCTGTGGTGGCTATGGTTCAGCGGTAGTGGTGACATCCAGCTTTGCTATGATTGCTGTGGCTGAAGTTTTGAAAAAGCTTGATTTAAAGAAAGCCTAATTTAAATATTGAAAAGGCATGCGCTTATGTGAGTGCATGCCTTTTATTTTTGAGAGAAACTATTTAATCATATAGCTCTATGTTGTCTTGCTGGGGCTGTGTAGGTAGCTGCTGATCATAAAATTTAAAGCACCATAAAATTAGAATAACGATGGTGCATATTGCGAAACCTTTTAAATACTTCATGAAGAATTCAATTAAGTGAATGGTCTTAATAAAATTCTAGTCAAGGTTATTCATCTAATCTAATATAGAAAATAGACTAAGTGATCTAATTTTGAGATGGGAATGCTCACATTAAAACAATTTCAATATTTCATAAAAATTGTTGAAGAAGGGAGCTTTACTGCTGCCTCAGAAAAGCTATTTATTGCTCAGTCTGCTTTAAGTCGACAAATGAAACTATTAGAAGAAGAAATTGATTTTCCGTTGTTTGACCGTACTGACAAAAGAGCAAAACTCACGGCAGCGGGAGAGGTCTTCTATAAGAAAATAAAAGATAACCTACTTTACTTAAATGAAATTATTGACCTATCTAAAAGTGTGTCGGATGGGAAAAACCGTCAGATTAAAATTGCTCATTCAAGCAGCATTGTTATGGACCATAAAAAGGTTCAAATATTAAAAGAAGTTAGCTTAACCCAGCAGCTGAGTTTTGAGTTGAATACCTTGTCATCAGAACAACAGATCTTAGCGTTAATGAATGGTGAAATTGATATTGGTTTTATTCGGCCACCCGTTCGGCACACACTGGATGAGATGAGTGTTGTTAAGCTATATGAAAAGCCATTAATGGTGGCTGTACATATTGATCATGCCAAATTTGCTAAAGAAGAAAAGGTTTATTTAAAAGACTTAAAAGATGAGTGTTTTGTATCTACACCTCATGCTGAAAGAGGGGGCTTAAGTTATTTGGTCGCAAATCTGTGTTTAGCATCAGGATTTACCCCACAAAAAGCCCCCATTCAGTCGCGGAAGGTTTCGCAGTTACAATTGGTTGCTGCAAATTTGGGAATCAGTATTGTTCCGCAAGAGTTTCAGCAAATTTTGCCTAATCAGGTAAAGCTTTTACCTTTGGCAGATCATTTGTCACTTTCAGAAGTTCAGTTGGTCTATAGAAAAGATCATGATGAAATGATTCAACGCTGTGCCGAGCAAATTCATCAAATGTTTTGTCTTAAAAATGAATTAGCCTAATCTGTAGTAAGTATAAGTAACGCTATCATCTTTATAGACGTCATAACTGCTTTGTTTAAAGTCAGAAACCCATTCACTGCCTGTGTAACCAGCAATATGCCCATAAACGTGATTGCGGGTTCTATGAATGATGTAAATGTCGCCTTCTTGTGGCTCATCAAAAGCTGGATCAATTTCTTTATAGCCGATCTTTTTCAGGGTATCACCCCAATCAGATGCTGCAATTGGATGGTTTTCAACATCGGCACCAGCAGACTCAAGTGCAAGACGAATGCTACGTGCACAACGAGCTTTACTGCGTCTAGAGGTAACACTTTCTAATTTTGCTACGAATTTTTCTACATCTATGGCTGGAGGGGTGTTGCTTTCAGTGCGGTGATTATTGGGTTTCATGGTGAAGGGATAAGGAAGGCTTGGTGTGCTGTGTGATACAACAATCGCTGCCTGATTTGAATCCTGATACATATAGTTATCAGCTACTTGTCCGTCATAAATAATCATCGTGAAATCTCTACCCGTACTACCTATATCCGTATTTAGAAAATCACCACCTACCTGTGGTGTTCAGAGATACTAATTGCCCAAACTTAAAAGTTTTGTTTATGTTATGTAATAACGTATCTTTTTTCCAGTTTTTATTTCTGACAAAGAAAAAATAGCCTAGTTGAAATAGCGACTAAAAGCAGTGAAATTTAATTGTTTGATATTATTCATTATAAATAATTAATCAGAGCTTAAATTTGAATATTTTGAGCCGACATTTGCGAATATACTCAAAATCTAAGTCTCTGATTTAAAATGCCACATTTTCTTACAATTTAAGAAGGCTAAGCAGGCTTAAACCTGATGCTCTTTTACATATTCTTCAGTACGAATAATAGCAGCTTGCATGTTTTGAATTGCATTCTCGACATCAGCTAAAGTTTTCGCATTTCCACCACTCAATGCCTGACGCCATTTACGGGCACCCGGTAAATTTTGGAATAAACCTAAAATATGACGGGTAATGATAGAGAGTGGCGCACCCTCAGCCATGCGTTGTTCGATATAAGGCAGCATTTGTTCCATAATATCGAAACGGTCTGGTGCTTCTAGGTTCCAAAGTTGGCCAAGCTCAGCAAGTAGGTAAGGGTTGTGATAGGCTTCACGGCCAATCATTACGCCGTCAACGTGTTGTAAATGAGCTTGAGTTTCGGCAAAAGTTTTAATTCCACCGTTAATTTCAATGGTAAGGTATGGGCGTTCTTGTTTTAAACGGTAAACATCTTCATAGCGTAGTGGTGGCACTTCACGGTTTTCTTTCGGAGACAAACCTTTCAATATCGCAATACGTGCATGCACAACAAAATGAGTACAGCCTGTGGACGCAACGCTGTCTACAAAGTGCAGCATTTCTTCGTAAGACTGCATGTCATCAATACCGATACGGTGCTTTACCGTTACCGGAATATTCACCGCTTTTTGCATGCTATGAATACATTCAGCGACCAAGTCTGGTTCTGCCATTAAACATGCACCGATTTTATTATTCTGGACGCGGTCACTTGGGCAGCCTACATTGAGGTTGACTTCATCGTAACCCCAGTCTTCAGCCATTTTTGTACAAGTGGCAAGCTCTTGAGGATTTGAACCACCGAGTTGCAGTACGATTGGGTGCTCTTGAGCGTTATAGTCCAAGTGGCGTTTTGCATCGCCAAATAAAATCGCGCCTGTCGTTACCATTTCGGTATACAGCACAACGTTTGGGTTAAACAACCGCGCAAAGAATCGGTAATCCTTTGTAGTCCAGTCCATCATAGGCGCGACAGAAATACGAGGTTGTAACGATTGAAGTGATTGCATAACCAATAGACCCAAAAGTCGCTAAATTAAAGAAAGGGCAGCATTATACGGGGTTTAGCCTTGAATCGACAGAGGCTTTTAATCGCGTAATTTATAACCGCCCTTGGGTTGGATATAGAAAGATGATTTTTAACAAGTTACGTTATGGCTGAGCCAGCTGCTTTTTTTTGTAAGAAAGCATCAATCACACTAAACAAAATGCAAAACACAACGAGTCCAACACCGGCAAGACATGTCATGGCCCATCCACCATGATTCCAAGCAAAAATTCCTAATGCCGAACCAGCTGCGCCGCCAATAAAGTAGGTGGTCATATAGATGGCATTAATACGGGACTTAGCATCTGGACGTAGGCGGAAAATAATACTTTGGTTACTGGTGTGAACGAGCGCGAGTGCTAATTGAATTAACGCAAACCCAATGACATACGTAGAAAGTAGAGTTTGTCCAAAGTAGAAACAAATCCAGCTTACCAAGAACAGTCCACAACCCATCCAAGTAAGTAATTTTGTGTAGCCTTGGTCGGCGTATTTACCAATATAGCGCGTGGATAGTGCACCAAAAATACCAACTAGAGGAACGAGTCCGATAAATAGATCGGGTAAATGATGTGCCGAGGTAAGAAGTAGAGCAATGGTGGAATACAAAGTACTGACTGCTGCAAAGGCAAAAGCACCCGTAAGCGCTCTTAATAATAATCGCTTTTCCTGCTTTAAAAGCTGAGCCATGGAAACAAAGATTTGTCCATAGTTCATTTTCATACGCAAGACATAAGGCAAACGGCTTTTTAAGGTAAATGCCAATAGAAGCATTAATATACCGCTTACCACATAAACCACTTTCCAGTGGAAAAGGTTGGAAAATAAGCCAGCTAGACTGGTAGAGAGTAAAATTCCGACCAATAAGCCACTCATTAAAAAACCAATGATCTCGCCAGTTTTTTCGGGCTTAACCGTCATGGTTGCAAGTGGAATAAGCACTTGGGCAGCAACAGAAAACAAGCCCGCTAAAATTGTACCAATCCAGAGCATAGGCAAGTTAACAGCAAACGCAGAAGTAAATAGTCCAACTGCACAAAGCACCATCAAAAATGGAATAGCCTTGGCTTTATTGACGATGTCACCCATCGGAACAATAAAGAGTAAACCGAGGGCATACGACACCTGAGCAAATGTCACTGTTAAAGCAGCTTCTGCTTGCGTTACAGCAAAGTCTTGCTGAATTGAGTGAATTAGGGGCTGACAGTAATAATTCACACCTGCACATAAGCCACATGCTGCTGCCATCAACCAAAGCAAAGGTTTATTTTGACTGATATCTTCAGGGGTAGACATGATGTTCTCTCAGTTTTATTAGGTATATGCCGTTGCTTCAACTTCAATAAGCATGCGTTCTAATGCAAGGCGTGGCACGGGAATGAGTGTGCAGGCTGGAAAAGGATGATTTTTCCATAGATTTTGCATGATTTTAATTAAAATTTGGTGTTTTTCATCCGAGTGGTCAACAATTAAAACTCTTAAAACAGCTATATCTGAGATTTGTGCGTTTGCTGCAGTTAAGGCATGTTGAATGTTATTAAAAACTTGAGTGGCTTGTTCTTGAAAGAGTGGGCTGAGTTTGCCGTTTGAATCTTCACCGCCTTGACCAGCTATATGAATAATATTTTTAAAATTTTGGACTACTGCAACATGACTATAAGCATTTGGGGTTGGGTTATATAAAGACGATGGATTTATAATTTTAAAAGCTTCTTTATTCATTGGAATTCAACCGTTCATTAAAAGTTAGATGAGTATCCAACCTCAACTTAAGTTGAGGTCAAGAAGATTTAATGTTTTAGTCTTTTCTTTCTAAGGGTAATCATCATCACACCTACAATATTGAGTAGACAGCCTACCCATTGCCACATATTGAGATGTTCATTCAAGAAGACAACGGCAAGTAAAATCGTTAGAACTGGTCCAATAGAAGCAATCATTGCAGATTGTGATGCACCAAGACGCTCAATGCTTTGTATAAGCATAACAGTGGGTAACACAGTGACTAAAAAGCCTAAGCCGACTCCATACCAAATGACGCTTGAGGGGAGCTGTAATATCAGTTGAATAGGATGAGGTGTGCTCAAAGCGTAATGCGTTAATGCACCAATACAGGCAATAGTGAGCGCTAAGCCTGTGAAATTCCAAGAACCAAATTTTTTAATTAATGGCGGAGTTAGCAGTAAATAGCCTGCAAAAGCTACCGCACTTGCAAATACGAAACTTGTTCCTAACCAGAAATTGCCCTGAATTGGTGCATTGTTATGTTCTTGAAGCATTACTAGCACCGTTCCACCATAACTAAGGAAAATGGCGAATAAACTTTTTACATCTAATTTTTGTTTGTAGAGCAGGCTTGAAGCGATCACGGTAAGTGTGGGATATAAAAATAGGATAATTCGCTCTAAAGAGGCACTAATAAACATGAGACCCATGAAATCGAGCCAGCTGGCGAAGTAGTAGCCTAATAGACCGGCAAAAATTAAAATTAGCCAATCCTTCTTTTTTGTGCCCTGATTATGATGCCTATTGAACCAGCAAATTAATAGAAAGAACGGTAAAGCGCTTAACATACGTAAAGCCATCAGGACTGTACCGTCTACTAATGGAGAAAGGGCATAAGTTTGTTTAATAAAGATTGCTTTTGTGCTGAATAGAAAAGCAGAGCAAAGCGCAAAAAAAGACCCAATTTGAGACGAAGATAAAGAAATTTTCATATACAGGACTGTATAAGAGAGACTGTTGTCTGCAAAAAAAGAAAAATCTTCCTATATTACACCTCAAGTCAAATATCGTGAATCATCAGTTCAAAATATGGGTATTTATTAAATAAATAGTGGGTGGTATTTTCAAAAAGTTCAATTAGAATCCAAATTCTGTACAAAGAATACACATGGGGGAAACATTGCGGGTTGCAATGTTTTTGACAATGAGAAATTAGCTTGAGGAACGCTCATGCAGATCGGAATCCCAACCGAAACTGTCGTCGGTGAAAATCGTGTAGCTGCTACGCCAGAGACAGTAAAGAAGTTGATTAGCGCTGGTCATAGCGTTGTGATTGAACGTGGTGCTGGTGTAAAGGCTGCGTACATTGACAGTGCTTATGAACAGGTCGGTGCAACCATTACGGATGATGCCTATACAGGTAGTCAAATTATTTTGAAAGTTCGTGCGCCACAAGGCGGGGAAATTCAAAAACTTGCAGCAAATACAGCTGTTGTAGCAATGTTTGATCCTTATCGTAATACCGAGCTAGATCAGTTTGCGAATCAGCAAGTATCTGCTTTTGCTCTGGAATTGCTTCCTCGTACGCTTTCTCGTGCACAAAACATGGATGTGTTGTCTTCTCAGGCGAACTTGGCTGGTTATAAATCAGTTTTGCTTGCAGCGGCTGAATATCAACGTATGTTCCCAATGCTTATGACTGCTGCCGGTACTGTAAAACCTGCACGTGTTGTGATTATGGGTGTTGGGGTTGCGGGTCTTCAAGCGATTGCTACTGCAAAACGTTTGGGTGCAATTGTTGAAGCAACTGACTTGCGTCCAACAGCTAAAGATCAGGTTGAGTCTTTAGGTGGTAAGTGGTTAGACGTACCAATGTCTGAAGAAGAACAGCAACGTGCAGCAGATGCAGCAAAAAATGGTTATGGCTGGATGCCAGGTGAGCAATACATCAAAGACCAAGCTGCGATTGTAGATAAAGCTGTGTCGAATGCCGATATCGTGATTACAACAGCATTGTTGCCGGGTCGTGATGCACCGCGTCTGATTAAAGCTGAAACTGTTGCCAAGATGAAACCGGGCTCTGTCATTTTAGATATGGCTGTTGAAACTGGCGGTAACGTTGAAGGCTCTAAAGTTGGCGAGACTGTGTTTACAGAAAATGGTGTGAAAATTTTGGGTATTCCAAATATTCCAGCCACTGTTGCGACAGAAGCTTCTGCATTATATGCACGTAACGTTTTTAATTTCGTAGAGACTTTATTCGACAAAGAGAAAAACTTTGCGATTAATCAAGAAGACGAAATTCAAAAAGCCCTATTGGTCACTCATGGCGGTCAAGTGCTGCTTAAGCGTGGTTAAGGAGATTTCTCATGGTTGAAACTATTACAATTTTCGTCCTTGCCATCTTCGTAGGTTATTACGTTGTTTGGGGTGTTACACCAGCTTTGCATACGCCACTTATGGCAGTAACCAATGCATTGTCATCAATTATTGTCGTTGGTGCGATGCTACAAACAGTAGGTCTACCTGTTTTAGGTGTAGATGCTAATGTTGCATTTCAAAGTGTGAATGTGGTGAGTGTACTGGGTGCGATTGCAGTATTTTTAGCAAGTATTAATATTTTCGGTGGCTTCGCAGTAACTGCGCGCATGCTGGAAATGTTCAAGCCTAAGCAAAAGAAATAAGAGGGCTTTGACATGGAATTTATTCAAGCAAATGCAAACTGGTTGTACCTTGTAGGCGCAATCCTCTTTATCTTGACGCTTCGTGGCTTGTCTGGCCCTAAAACAGCAATTCAAGGTAACCGTTACGGTATGATCGCAATGGCGATTGCAGTTGTGACAACCTTCTTTGTTGCCAACAATCCAGTGATCTGGATGATTGGTGGTGCAATGGTGCTTGGCGCGATTGTGGGTATTGCACGTGCACGTACCGTACCAATGACTCAAATGCCTGAAACTGTTGCACTTATGCACTCATTGGTGGGTTTGGCTGCGGTTTTAATTGCGGTTGCAGCAATTTTGCATAACAACCAGCTTACAGCATTGTTTGCTCAAAACGAGGCAGCATTAACAGCGGCTGGCGTACAACATGCGCACATGAGCAAGGTTCATCTATTTGAATTGTTTGTTGGTTGTTTCGTTGGTGCAATTACCTTTACAGCATCTGTGTTTGCTTACGGTAAATTGGCTGCGAAAAAATGGGCTAAAACAATCTCTGGTGCATGGGTTAAACCTGTTCAAGCACTTATCTTTGTTGCGATGTTGGCTTGTGGTTTCTACTTCTTCACAACTGGCAACATGACTGCTTTCTGGGCAATGACCGCGCTTGCACTTGCATTTGGCTGGGTATGGATTGCACCGGTAGGTGGTGGTGACATGCCTGTGGTGGTATCGCTTCTTAACTCGTTCTCTGGTTGGGCAGCGGCAGGTATTGGTTTTACACTAGAAAACAACATGTTGATCGTTGCAGGTTCGCTTGTTGGTTCATCTGGTGCGATTCTGTCTTACATCATGTGTAAAGCAATGAACCGTTCAATCATCAACGTATTGTTTGGTGGTGCGATGGGTGGTGCAGCAGTTTCTACAGCTGCTAAAGGTGAACAAGTTCAACGTAACTACCGTTCAGGTTCTGCTGATGATGCTGGCTTCTTAATGTCAAATGCAGACAGTGTTGTGATTGTACCGGGTTATGGTATGGCGCAAGGCCGTGCACAAAATGCTGTAAAAGAATTGTGTGAACTTTTGAAAGAACAGGGTGTAACGGTTCGCTTTGCAATCCATCCGGTTGCAGGTCGTATGCCTGGTCATATGAACGTACTACTTGCTGAAGCAGACGTAGCATATGAAGACATCTTGGAAATGGATGAGATTAACTCAGATTTCCCAGCAACTGACGTAGTACTTGTAATTGGTGCAAACGACGTTGTAAACCCAGCTGCAAAAGATGACCCAAGCTCACCGATTTATGGTATGCCGATTCTTGAAGCACATAAAGCACGTACAATCATGGTAATTAAGCGCTCTATGGCGACTGGTTATGCAGGTCTTGATAATGACTTGTTCTATAACGAAAAAACAATGATGATCTTTGGTGATGCTAAGAAAGTTGTTGAAGATATGACTAAAGCAATTAATGGTACAGGCCACTAAGATGCTTTGAAATAAAAAACCACCTTCGGGTGGTTTTTTTGTATCAACCTAATATATAGAAAAGTTTTTATTAATAAAATAATTTATTTAGTAAACATAATAGATATGTTATTTTTAAAAGTAAAATAAAGTGGAAACTGATTATGAGAATATTGACTAATAATATTTTAATTACTTGTTTATTATTTGGTATTTCAGGATGTGGTAATGGAACAAAAGATTCTGTATTAAATCCTACAAATCCTACAAATCCTACAAATCCTACAAATCCTACAAATCCTACAAATCCTACAAATCCTACAAATCCTACAAATCCTACAAATCCTACAAATCCTACATTATCTTTACCAGATCGCCTCTTGGGGACTTGGCAGAAAGGAGTTTGTGATAATGGAAAGTTGGATACTTATGTAAGTTATAAAAATGAAAATAGTGATGAAATACGTTTAACTATAGAAAAGCGTATTTATCAAAATACTGATTGTACAGGTAATATTATTGATGAATATGATATGGCTTCATCTTTTCAATATATTGTGAATATAGGACCTACGCAAAAATTTGAGAACACACACTATAGTTATAATGTTGTGTGGTTAAAAAACCCAAGAATAATTGGTTTCTGGGGAACTGAAGATGAGGGGGGGAGTACGAGAATTATTGCTTTTAAGAATGATGATACGTATTGTGTACTTGGGACAGATATTTTGTCTGAGACCCAAAAAAATATCTTGATGATCCTTCTCAAATAAAAAAATATCTTGATGAGGTGGATGTTGCAAAAGATATAAATTGTAGAGTTCGTGCTACAGCTCCTGCTTATAGTTTAACAAAACCTAGAGATTATGTTGATGAAGCTCAATATAGAGTAGTTCCTGCAACCACATATGATAATTTAATAGTAAAAGCTAATCAATTTGGAGCTGAAGGTTACATTTTATATAAAGACTTTATTTTAAATAGGATGGTTGCGGGAGAGAATAAATCACATATTTTTATTAAGTTTAAACAATCAGAAGATAAATATTTATATGATCTAGTGGATATTAGTAATAATATTGATACTGGTAATTATGTACTTATTGCTGACGAAAGAGAAAGAAAAGCTAAGCAAGGGTATTTGTTAAAATCTATTTATAATATTGATAAAAATCATACTAAGCTATTATTTGTTAAAAATTTAAAAAATAGTAATATTTATAGTTATGATCAAATATATAATTTAGATGAGAGTAATGTAGATGAAAAAAATATTTTAAATCAGTTGAATACTCTTGGATCTCAGTCTTGTCGATATCAATATACTCATGTGTCTCTATTAAATAATCAAGTCGAAAGCGGTTTATTTGATATTCCAGTATGTTTGAAAACTGTTGGAGATAATACTAAATATAGTTATCGATGGGTTGATAACTTAAATAAAGAAGAAAATTTTGATACTTCACCTACTTTATTTGAAAAACTTCTAAAAGATCAAGCAAAAGATGGGTATCAACTTGTTGATGATAATAATACTTTACATCTTAAGAATAAGACTGGATACTTATTTGAAAAAGATAGTTCAAACAATAATATGAGTAGCTTATACAAAGTATATTCAGCTCCAATTCTTAGAACCACTGATTCTCCGAACATTTTATATAATAGATTGCAAGATCAAGGTAATCTTGGTTGGTTTTTGCTTACAAATAGAGTTTATATAAACAAGTTGAATTATAGTGATTTAATTAAGCCGAATAATTAAATTTTGAGATAAGAACAATCTAGGAAATAAAAACCACCTTCGGGTGGTTTTTTTGCTTTTTGAGATTTAAAGAAACTTTTCTACTAAGTCCATTGATTGTTGGTAGAGATCGCGTGCCAGTTGCTGGTTTTTAGCATGTGAAGATTTCCAGTCAGGCATATGCGCACTGACATATTCGCCGTTGCGGTTTTGCCATGAGTCTCCAATCGCCATCTCTGTTATGAGTTTTGCCGGAACTGAAGTTGGCACTAATCCTAATTTCATGGCTGCATAAACTGGTTTTGGTAAATCGCGATAAATATCAGAAGCAACACCGCCAGGGTGTAATGCATTATTAGTAATTGAACTACCAGCTAGTTGTTCAGCTAATGCATTACTGAACAGTAAGTTTGCAAGCTTGGATTGCCCATAATAGAACAGGGGGTTATAAAAACCTTCTGCACGAAATTTATTAGGTTTAATTGAGCCAACCCAGTGAGCAATAGAGGCAAGATGAACAATGCGTGCTTGGGAAGATTGTTGTAAAACTGGGAGTAACTTTTGAGTAAGTAAGAAATGACCTAAATAATTAACGCCAAATTGTTGCTCAAAACCATCTGCTGTGAGCTGTTTTGTTTTTGCAAATAGCCCAGCATTATTAATGAGTACATCAAGATTGCCATATTTATCTGCAATTTCATCAGCAGCTTTTCTGGTTAACTCAAGACTGTTCAGATCAAGAGAAACGATATCAACTTGTCCTTGGTTGAGTGAGCGTAGTTTGTTTTGTGCCTCTTGTGCTTTTTGGGGATTTCGACACGCCAAAATCACATGTTGTCCTTGTTTTACAAGTTGTTCAGCTGTGGCAAAACCAATCCCTGTGTTGGCGCCTGTAATGAGTATCTTCACTTTTAGTGCTCCAGTTATGCTATTTATTGATGAGACTTTAAGAGTGGTTATAGTGCTGGAATTCTGACAATTTGTCATGTCAATTTTGAGTAAGATTGATGACTAGCTCGTAAGTGTTGTTAAAGCTTTGATAGAAATGTCTGAGGCTGTAAGAGATAGTTTGTCTAAATAAAAATTTTGGTTGGTTATATAAACAAAAAGCGGCTCAAAAGAGCCGCTTTTTTAAAAGCAAAAATTTTATGCGACTGACTCTGGGGCAGTACGCCATAAGCTTTCTAAATCATAGAATTTGCGGGCAGTTGGTAGCATCACGTGTACTACAACAAAACCAAGATCAATTAAGATCCATTCGGCATCTCGTTCGCCTTCAACGCCAATCGGGCGGAAACCAGCTTTTCGAGCTTCTTCTGCAACATTGTCAGCAAGTGCTTTGACGTGACGAGTAGATGTACCACTCGCGATGACAATAGCATCCGCAACATTGCTAATAGAACTAACATCTAACTGTAGAATATCTTTTGCTTTTACATCAACTAAAGCGTCATGGACGACTTTGAGACAAGCTTGTACGTCTTTATTTGAGGTGTTCATTGCGAAATCGTGAGAATTAGACACGCTGGGCGATGGTTCTAAATTCATATAGGGTATATTTTCCTGACAATTACTCACTATCTAATATAGTGGCTTTCGCGCTAAATTTCAAACAAAACTAGTAACAGTTTATATATTTACATCATCGGAAAAATATTTATTTTTCCATGTAAATGACTGATTTGACCCATTTTTAGGTTTGTATTCTGCCGCAATGTAGCCCTCATAAGTACTTTGCTTAATCCAAGAAAAAATTTGTTCATAAGGAATTTGAGCTGTGTCGGGTTCATGGCGTCCCGGACAATCTGCAAACTGAATATGACCAATCTGGTGAATATTTTCTTGTAAACCTTCAAGTACATCTTCACCCATCATTGCCATGTGGTAACAGTCATATTGCATTTTTAAAGCAGGGTGATTGACTGCTTCGAGCATTTCTTGAGCTTGAGCAATGTTCTGTACTAAAAAGCGTGGCATATCTGTACCATTAATCATTTCAAATACAGGTTCAATGCCCTGTTCTGTAAGTAAATGACAGGCCAATTTTAAATTGCTTGCGAGTGTTTTAAGGCAAGGGAGTAGGTCTGAATCTTGAGGTTGCTTACCTGCCAGAATATTAACACGAGGTACTTTTAAGGCAGTGGCATAGCGAATAGCTAACTCTAGTGCTTCACGAAATGCTTTTTCTTGACCCGGTATACCTGCCAAACCATTTCCACCCTGCATAAGATCACCAGCAGGAACATTAATTAAGCATAAACTTAGGTTGTAACGTTCAAGTTGGTCTTGAATATCGGAAATGGAAAGTTCGTATGGGAATTGGATTTCTACATGTTCAAAGCCCTCTGCGTGGGCTAATGCAAAGCGTTCAATTAAAGAAACTTCGGTAAAAATCATGGATAAGTTAACGGCAAGACGACCCATATACAAACTCCGTTTATTATTGCTCTACTACTTGAATCATAGTAGCTAAATCTTTCTCAGCAAAGCCATTTTTTTGGTGAGTTTGTAGCTGTAATAGAGCTTTTTGTGCAACGGGGATGTCTAAATTAACATTGTTAGCCAAAGTT
Organism: Acinetobacter sp. ABJ_C4_1; assembly: GCF_044538495.1. Taxonomy (NCBI): domain Bacteria; kingdom Pseudomonadati; phylum Pseudomonadota; class Gammaproteobacteria; order Moraxellales; family Moraxellaceae; genus Acinetobacter; species Acinetobacter sp. ABJ_C4_1. The sequence goes on from NZ_JBIUCQ010000006.1 coordinate 175,016, forward strand.
ACTGCGTTGTTAAGGTCTTTCGATAATGTTTGAACTTTCCACTGAACAGGCTCGAAAGTATGTGTAGCCATACGTGGTGCAAGTATTTGAAAAGGCTTTGAGTCAGCAAATCCACCTGCTAGGGCTGGAGCGAGTAATGTCGTGTCTACACCTGCGCGGTCTGCTAGTGCTACAGCTTCGGCAATAAGAGCACTGTTTGCTGCCACAATGAGTTGATTGCAAATTTTGGTGGCTTGACCGGTACCTGTATCACCCATACGTGTTACACGTTGGGAAAGCACATTGTAAACAGGACTTAAAGCTTCAATAGTTTGAGCATCTCCACCTGCAAAAATGACAAGTGTGCCTTGTTCTGCACCAGCGGTTCCTCCGGAAACGGGAGAGTCAATCCATGTCACGTGTTGTGAAGCAGTAGCCTGAGCAAGTGCTTTTGTTGCAGCTACAGACAGGCTTGAGAAGTCTACAATAACCTGACCAGCTTTTAAGTGAGGTTGAATTTTTTCAAATACGGTTTGCACAGCTTTATCGTCAGCTAGGCAAGTTAAAACTATAGGGTATTGTCCGATGTTTGAAAGATCGAGAGTATGTGCGCCAATATCGATAAGCTCTTCACAAGCAGATGCTGTTCTGTTCCAGACAGCAACTTGAAAACCAGCTTGAATAAGACGGCTAGCCATACGGCTTCCCATAAGTCCTATACCTAAAAAGGCAATAGGTGTATTACGATCAAAATTCATCTTCAAAGCTCTTATCTATATTGGCGTGGTAAAAATTTAACTTCCGGATGTTTATCTTTTTTACGAGCAAGTTTGCTATTTTTACCAAGTAATAATTTAAGTTGCCAGATTTTTTCTAGGCGCAATGATTTTTCTGGTTGATGTTCCATTGCATCTAATACGCGTTTTGCAGCAGTCAAAGCATCTGGTGAGCGTTGCAGCATTTCTGAGGCAATCGCATTTGCTTTTTCTAATGGATTTTCACTTAAGTGAGTTACAAGGCCAATATCTTTTGCATAGTTTCCGTCAAATACACGGGCAGTTAAGGTCAGCTCTTTTGCAAGATCAACACCTATCAAACCCTTAAGTGAGCGGGTAAGTCCCATGTCGGGTACTAAACCCCAGCGACTTTCCATAATCGACATTTTAGTCTCTGGGTGAGCAATACGGATATCGGCAGCCAGCGCAAGTTGCATCCCTGCACCAAAGCAATAACCTTCAAGTGCTGCAATCACAGGTACAGGTAAGTTCTGCCAAATTAGAAATGCTTTTTGGAAAAGGCTTTGTCCTGGCTTTACAAGTTCCCAAATCGCAAATGCAGAATTTTTAGGATTGTTAAGGTCAGATAAATCAATACCAGCACTAAATACTTGTGCTTCACCAGTCAAAATTACACAGCGGATATCTCGGTCTTTTTGTATGGCTTTAGCCGTTGAAACGAGTTCTTTAAGGAGGGCGAAACTCATGGCATTACGTTTATCTGGACGGTTTAGATAAACTGTCGCAATGCCATTATTCTTTTCTATACGTAAAAGTGCCATGAAATTCCCGCTTATTTTTTTATCGATAAGCGGAGCATAACATGGCTTGAAATTGGAAACATGACAGGTCAGTCATGCCTTTTTTATAGGTTCTTGTTTAGTCGGGTATCACTAAAATTTGGTGAGCTGCACTCTCTACTTCTTTAATAACAAGTCCTAACTCATCAAAACGTTGCATGACTTCTTCGATGAATCCGTCATCGGCTCTACGGCGTTCTTTACGTAATGTAGAAACAAACTGTTCGAAGTCACCAGTGACTTGTTGAAGTTTTGGCGTACCGACATAGCGAGTTGCACCATAGAGGCGGTGTAACACATGTTCAAGCTGAGGGAAGTCTTCCAGCTCAATGAGCTGCTGCATTTCATCTAGCTCAGTTGGAAAACTGTCTACCAACATTTTAAGTAAGTCTTGAGCAAGATCTTCTTTATTTGCGGCCAATTGTAGGCTTTGCTGCCAGTTTAATATTTCTGGGTCTAGTGCCTCGGCAACAACATGATGATCTTTATCTAAAGCTTGCGCAGTGAAATTGTTTTTGGTCCATTGCGTTAAAATTTGAATGATTTGCTCCATTTGAATTGGTTTGGTGACATAGTCATTCATACCCACTTTAAGAAGCTTTTGTTTTTCATCAGCAAGTGCGTGAGCAGTTAACGCAATAATTGGAAGCTGCATTTCGCCATCTAGCGTTGACTCTAATGAACGGATCGCACGAGTGGTATCAATGCCTGACATAACCGGCATTTGAATATCCATAAACACTAAATCAAACGGTTTGAGTTTTTGGTCAATGCGTTCTTGAATGATATTTAGCGCCTCTTGTCCACTTAAGGCTTTAGTGGTTTTAACATTTAACTCACCTAACAATGCTTCTAAAACAATTAAGTTCGGTAAGTGGTCATCGACCGCTAAAATATGTAAACCCTGACCATTAAAGTCTTGTTGTTCCTCTTCAAAAATAGGTTGGTCACTTAATAATTGAATGAGTCCGCTACGGCTTAATGGTTGATAAAGTGGGCGAGCACGATATTCAGTGAGCATGTTTGGCTCAAGAGTCATTTGATAGCCGTAAACTGCTAAGTTGCCTTGATAGCGGCTACGAATTTCTTTAAGTAAAGCCTCAGTATCGCCGCTATGATCAACAATAAGCCAAGTATTATCTTTCTGATCAAGATGCTTTAAGCGGCTAAACAAGTCCAGAATCGACTGCGTTTCGATATGTGGAACTTGGTAATTTTCAAGATAGTATCGTAAAACACTTGCTGTTGCTGGGTGTGCTAAATAAGACACTACTTGTAAATGTTCGAAGTGAGGGTGCTCTATCTCATGTTCTTCATCTACAGCGAACTGTGCAGTAAACCAGAATGTTGAACCTTTTTCTGTTGGTGCACGTTCTTGGTTATCTTCAAAGCCAATTTGACCATGCATGAGATGAACCAGTTGTTTGGAAATCGCGAGACCTAAGCCTGTACCACCAAATTGGCGTGTAACAGATGCATCGCCTTGTGAAAACGACTCAAATAATTTTTTGCGGTCAGTACCACTTAAACCAATACCGCTATCTTGAACGCTAAAATGCAGCAAACATTGTCCAATATCGTCATGTTCCATACGTACACGAACAATAATTTCGCCATCTGGAGTGAACTTGATTGCATTTGAAATTAGGTTGGTCAAAATTTGCTTAAAGCGTAAAGCATCTCCAATGACTTCTTGAGGAATGTTGTCTGCATAATAGAATGCCATGGCAATATGCTTTTGGGCAGCCAAAGGTGACAACATATCCATGACATCGAAAATAGCTTCTTCTAAATCAAACGGTGCTGTCTCAAGCTCTAATTTACCTGCATCAATTTTTGAGAAATCTAATACATCGTTAATTAATGCTAATAAATGGGCAGAAGATTTTCGAATAGTTTGTAGATAGAGGTTTTGTTCGTTACTTAGGTTTTGTTGGCGAAGTAATAAATGAATAAAGCCATCAATACTGTTAAGCGGCGTACGAAGCTCATGACTGATATTGGCAAGGAAAACAGATTTTGCCTGATTTGATGAAATGGCTTGGTCACGTGCCTGACGGTAAGTAATATTTTGAACTTCGAGAGTATCTAATGTTCTGCGTAAGTCTTCTTCGGTTTGTTCTGTGTGTTCTTTAAGTTCTAAAAAACTAAAATGTAGTCTTTTCACTACACTTGCGATATCGCGCTGCAGTAAGCGTAATTCACCAGTACTGTTAATGACCATGTGCTGGTCTAAAGTATCTGCATTAAGTCGCTGTAACTGCATCCGAATTTCGTACATTGGCGCAACCCAACGGCGAGAGAAGAAGTTTAGACAGAGCAAAAGTAATAATAAAGTCATTAGACTGGTAATAACTAACGCAATCAGAATGCGATAACGTGCTAATTCTAGTGGCTGATTATCCATTTCAATCACTAGCCAGACAGGGGCTTTCCCTGTGGTATTGCTGACTCGAATACCATAGATATTGTTATTGTTATAAGAGATCGGGCCAAAAAAACTATTGTTTTGCGTAAAGTTGGGCCAGTAACGATTATCTCGGTAACCCACACTTAAGTATGTTTGACCATTACTATCAATTAAAGCAGCACGCTTTAAATCTTTTTCACTGAACATGCTTTGCATAATATTTTGTGCATGATCATATTCATCAGGTTTTAGCTCTACCAATGTGTAGAGGTTTTTGGCGATTTCATTATAACGAGCCAAAATAGCTGAGGCATGATGTAGTTGCTGTTGTTTTGCAGAGTGAGAGGTTTCAGTTAAAACCAGAAAAGCACCAACACCGGTTAAAATCATCATGGGCACAAAAATAAGAGCAATCAATTGCCCATATGCATGATTCAGACGTAAGCGTTTCGATAAGGTTTTATTGAAATTAGACATGGCTACATCGGATTGATCTCTCTGTAGGGCATATTATCACGCTTTATTTTAAAACAGACGGCATTTTATAACTGACTGGGCTTTAATCACTTTCATTAAAAAGCATAGTGAAATGGGTGCAGTACCGATCATTTTTTCATACAATAGTGCCACCCCGATTTAGGTGTTGATCATGAGTAATACACAACCTGATTTTTTAGCCGACGAATTTTTGTTAGATCACTATGTAGGTAAAACACCTTTAGTCCGTTTGCAGCGCTTGGCTTGTCATACGCAGGCAACGGTTTTAGCAAAATTGGAAGGTAATAATCCGGCAGGTTCTGTAAAAGATCGCCCTGCATATAACATGATTATGCAGGCAGAAAAGCGTGGTCAAATTAAACCGGGCGATACGTTAATTGAAGCAACTAGCGGCAATACAGGTATTGCGTTGGCTATGGTTGCGGCAATGCGCGGCTATAAAATGAAACTTATCATGCCAAATAACATGAGCCAAGAACGCAAAGATGCGATGTTAGCTTATGGCGCAGAACTGATTGAAGTGACTCCACAGCAAGGTATGGAAGGCGCACGTGATTTAGCTTTGCAAATGGAAAAAGATGGCAAGGGTCATGTTCTAAACCAATTTGGTAATCCTGATAATGTTGAAGCTCATTACCTGACGACAGGTCCTGAAATCTGGAAGCAAACTGGCGGTAAAATTACTCATTTTGTAAGCTCAATGGGTACAACCGGTACCATTATGGGTGTTTCTAAGTATTTAAAAGAACAAAATCCAGACATTCAGATTGTGGGTTTACAACCAGCTGACGGTTCAAGTATTGCGGGTATTCGCCGCTGGCCAAAAGAATATTTACCAACAATTTTTGATAGCAGTCGTGTAGACCGCATTATTGATATTCCTCAAATTGAGGCTGAAAAAACCATGCGTAAATTAGCGCGTATGGAAGGTATTAGTGCTGGTACATCTTCAGGTGGTGCAGTTTGGGCATCCATCAAGATTGCAGAAGAAAATCCGGAAGCTGTTATTGTGTGCATTATCTGTGACCGTGGCGATCGCTACTTGTCTACAGGTCTGTTCTCAGTACAGGACGATAACTCATAATTGAGAGAAAGAATGCGTTTCCCAACTTTAGTTTTTGACATTGAAACTTTAACTGATTTAAAAGCGGGAGCGCATTTATATCATCTTGATTTGCCAGAGGCAGATGTTGAACAGGCACTCACAAAAATCCGCCGCCAAGAATCAGGTATGGATTTTCAGCGTTTGCCATTGCATGAAATCGTTTGTATCTCTGGTTTATGGATTGATGAATTGGGCTTTAGACTGTTTTCTTTTAGTCGAGAGCACTATTCAGAAGCTGAAATTTTACAGAAATTTCTCTCTATTTTTGACAAGCGCCATCCTACTTTGGTGAGTTGGAATGGCTCACAATTTGATTTACCAGTTATTTTGTTCCGTGCCATGTATCATGGCCTTTCTGCACCGGGCTTGTTCGATCAAGGTGAGCTTGATAGCCAGAAGCGTTTTAATAATTACCAAAACCGTTATCACCACCGTCATATTGATTTAATGGATGTGATGGCAATGTTTAATGGCCGTAATTTCCAGAAACTTGATGAGGTTGCCTGTATTTTAGGTTTACCAGGTAAACGTGGTGAGTCGGGGTATCATGTTCCTGAATATGTACGTGCTCAGCAATGGTTAAAGTTAACCAGTTATTGTGAAGGTGATGTACTCAATACATGGTTTATTTATTTGCGTTGGTTGTTACTTAAAGGTCAAATCAATGTAGATGAACATAACCACTGGATTAGTTCGAGTATTGAATATTTACAGACTATGCCTCAGCAGGCCGATTTTCTTGAAGTGTGGCAACGTACGTCGAAACATACCGACTTTACATCCTACTATTTTAATCCTTTAGATTTTTAGGTTCATTCTTTGAAACAGCAAGCCAAATCTCGCAAAGCTCAGCAACCTGAATATATTTTTCAGGTTGAAACTCTTTCTCATGAGGGGCGAGGAATTGCGCACTATGGTTCTCATTCGGATCATCCGGCAGATAAGCATGGTAAAAAGGTATTTATCCGTTATGCGTTGCCTGGAGAAACCGTAAAGGCTCAAATTACGCATGAGGCTAAACGCCTTGAAGAAGCTGAAATGATTGAGCTTTTAGCAGAACCTTCGCCACATCGCGTAGAGGCAGTTTGTCCTCATTATGGTATTTGTGGTGGCTGTAGCATGCAGCACATCCATCCAGATGAGCAAATTCGCTTAAAGCAAAATGTACTCCAGTCACATTTACAACACTTTGCGGGTATTCAACCTGAACAGTGGTTAGAGCCAATTCGATCTTTACAAAGTGATTATCGTCGTCGAGCGCGTATAGGTGTGCGTTATTTGCCAAAACCGGATCGTTTGATTCTAGGTTTCCGTGAGCATCATAGTAATCGTTTAACTTCTATCCATACATGTAGTGTTTTGGACAAAAAGTTATCAGATAGTCTGCCAGAATTGCGTACTTTACTCCAAAGTCTAAAAGGCAAAGCGCATATTGGTCATGTAGAATTAGCAAAAGGTGATGAGGAAACTTCTTTATTGGTTCGTCATGTAGAAAAATTAAACAGTTCTGATGTCAACCAATTAAGACAATTTGCGTTACACAAAGGCTGGCAATTGTATTTGCAACCTAAAGGTCCTGAAAGTCTTCGTCGTATTGATGAAGAGCAAGGTGCTATGCGGTTACATTATGCTTTAAATGCATTTGAGGTAAATTTTGCTTTTTCGCCATTGGATTTTACGCAGGTCAATGGCACAGTAAATGAACAAATGGTGCAATTGGCATGTGAATTGCTTCAATTGCAGCAAGGTGAAAGGGTACTGGATCTGTTTTGTGGATTAGGTAATTTTTCGCTTCCACTTGCACGATATGTTGGTGCAAATGGACAAGTTGTGGGTGTGGAAGCAAGTGAAGAAATGGTGCAACGAGCAACGGATAATGCCAAGTGTAACAATCTGGTGCAAGCGAGTTTCTTTTCACAAGATTTAACAAAAGATTTTTCGCATCATTCTTGGGCAAATCAAGGATTTGATGCATTATTGATTGATCCTCCTCGTGCTGGTGCATATGAAATTATGCAGTATGTACCAAACTTTGGAGCAAAAAGAATCGTTTATGTATCATGTAATCCAGCAACACTAGCAAGGGATGCAGGTGTTTTGGCTCAACATGGGTACCAGTTAAAAAAAGCAGCGGTTATGGACATGTTTACGCATACAGAACATGTTGAATCAATTGCTTTATTTGAAAAAATTCAAGAGATAAACGATTAAAAACATGAGTTACATATCCAGGAGAATGGTATGGTCACAGTACGTGAACAGTTACCTGAACAACTAACTGAGTTGTCAGAGGAAACGACTGTAGAGCATGCCGCCGAAACACAAGTCGGTTTAGCCTCATGGTTGGATCGGGTTCGTGAAATATTAGATGGGGCAGAGCTTAAACAACTCGAAGAGGTTGCGCATTTAACCCTGCAAAAAGAGTTAGATTCAACGGTTAATCATCGTTCCAATACATTTGCTACTGGTGTTGGAATGGCTGATATTCTTGCGCATTTGCATGTAGATGAAGACACTTTATCTGCTGCAATGCTTTATCGTAGTGTTCGTGAGGACATTACTGATATAGAAGAAGTGAGGCGCAAATTTGGTGAGCAAGTCTATAACCTTGTCAAAGGCACTTTGGCAATGGGTAAGCTTTCAGAGCTCATTGAAAAAAATAAACGATTAGAAGACCATTTTAATAATAACCAGCGGGAACATTTAAGCGGCATTTATAAAATGCTGATTTCTGTGACCGAAGATGTTCGTGTTGTTTTAATTAAGTTAGCTGAGCGTACTTATTCTTTACGAGAGCTCGCAAACTCGTCACGTGAGCGTCAAGAGCGTGTCGCGCGTGAAATTCTAACTATTTATTCGCCATTAGCGCACCGTTTGGGTATTGCACAGCTTAAGTGGGAACTAGAAGATTTAGCTTTCCGCTATTTGGCACCAGACCGTTATAAAGAGATTGCTTCTTTACTCAATGAAAAGCGTTTAGAGCGTGAACATTATATTCAGTTTGTGATCGACCGCTTAAAAAATGAGTTGGCGTCTTACGGTATTGAAGCTGAAATTACAGGTCGAGCAAAACACATTTATTCGATTTATCGAAAAATGAAAAGTAAAAACCTGAGTTTCGATCAGCTTTATGATATTCGTGCTTTACGTGTATTGGTGAATAGCGTACCAGAGTGTTATCACTCATTAGGTATTGTTCATCAAATTTGGCGTCATATTCCACACCAGTTTGATGACTATATTACCAACCCAAAAGCCAATGGTTATCGCTCATTACATACTGCTGTAATTGCTGAAAATAAATCTTTAGAAGTACAAATCCGTACTCATGAGATGCATGATGAAGCAGAATTAGGTGTATGTTCGCACTTTAACTATAAAGAAGGTTCAAAGAATACCGACCATTCTTTTAACCATCGTTTACATTCGCTTCGTGCTGTTTTAGAACATTACCAAGAACGTAATGAAACCACAGTACATCAAAACGAAGATGAGACAGAAGGCTTTGATCAACTTCAAGACTTTGAAGGTTTTGAAAAGATTTATGTCTTTAGCCGTGATGGTGATATTAAAGAATTACCACGTGGTTCAACTGTTTTAGACTTCGCTTATCATGTGCATACAGAGGTAGGAAATAAATGTTATGCAGCGCGTGTTAACCAGCGCTACGTGCCATTAACCTATACGCTAAAAACAGGTGAGCAGGTTGAGATTTTAACCAAGAAAGACCGTGAACCAAACCGTGACTGGTTGGTGAATTCTTTAGGTTATATCAAGACATCTCGTGCACGTGACAAGCTACGTCACTGGTTCAGGCAGCAAGATCGTAGCAAGAACCTTGAAGTTGGTCGTGAGTTACTGAACAAAGAATTATCTCGATTGGCGATTCACCCGAAGAGTATCGATCTTAACGACTATTCATCACATTTTAATGTGAAAACAGGCGATGATATTTTGGTTAATCTGGTTAGCGGCGATATAAGCCTGCATGCCTTGATTAACCAAATTAATCGTCAAATGCATCTTGATCAGGATGAGCCTGAACTGGTACTTAAGCCAACATTAAACCCACGTGCCAGCCATACTTTGTCTGCACATGGTATTTTGATTGATGGTTTAGACAATGTAGAGCTACATATTGCACAGTGTTGCCAACCAGTCCATGGTGAATCAATTGCGGGATATATCACGTTGAATCGTGGCGTAAGTATTCACAAAGTCTTGTGTTCTGATTATCAGCGCATGATCAAGCAAGAGCCAGAACGTGCTGTTGAAGCTGATTGGGAAATGCAGCCAACTCGTGGTCAAAGTGTTCAAATTGTAGTTGAAGCTTATGATCGTCGTGGTTTGCTCAAAGACTTAACTCAAGTGATTTTCTCTGACCAAATTAATATCCGTCAGGTAAATACAATTTCTGAGGCTGATGGTATTGCCAATATGAAGTTGCTCATTGAGGTGAAAGGTTTGGCTCAGCTTTCACGTTTGTTGGCTCGTTTAGAGCAACAACCTGGAATTATTAGCGCACGACGCATGATTCAAGGTGTTTAAATAAACTAAGTAAAAAGGCCGTCAATTGACGGCCTTTTTATCAGCTACTTTCTCGATAAATAAATATTAGTTAACCGATTTAAAAACTGTGGGCTTATTGTTGAAAGTTGATAAAGCAATTTGGTTTTTATACCAACTGGAGTGTGCGTAGGTGTCCAGAAACGAGCTTTTTTCTCGACAAGTGAAAGCACCTTTTGAGCAATATCGTTGGGTGTTAAATCGACTCCCATGTTTTGAATACTGCCAGCATCCATATTATTGACCATCGCAGTTTGTACAAATAACGGCATCACATCTAAAACACGAATACCATATTTTTTCCATTCCACATCTAAACCTTCGGTAATTCCTCTAACTGCAAATTTACTGGCCGAATAAGAAATAAGGTCAGCTTGTCCGTAAATTGCAGAAGCTGAAGAGAGATTAATGACGCGTGCAAAAGAAGCTTGCTTTAAATAAGGAAGAGCAGCATGGCAGCCATTGATGACACCGTTTACATTAATATTGATTGTTCTTTGATGTGACTTGATATCGATATTTTCAAAGGCTCCAGAATATAAAATTCCTGCGTTATTCACCAAAATATTAAGCTCGCCAGCCCAGTCGGTAAATTCTTTTAATATAAGTTGCCACTGGCTGTAATCACTAACATCTAAATAGCCAGCGCATGCATTAGGTCCTAACTCTGTTGCTAAGCTTTGAGCAAGTGATTCGTTAATATCATAAATGCCTACTTTATATCCTTGGTTGTAAAATACCCGTGCAATTTCTGCTCCAATACCTTGAGCTGCGCCACTAATCAGAATGCTATGTTTCATCTTTTTTTCTCTTTATCGGTACAATAGGACGAATGATTTGCCGCTTTAATTTTGATCATAGCAAATTAAGATTTTAAATTTACTGACCGACTTTTTGAACTTGAGGGTTACCATGGATAAATTGCTTAAAATTATGCAAGAGCTACGTGAGAAATGTCCGTGGGATCAACAGCAAACCCCAATGTCACTGACTAAATATGCAATTGAAGAAGCATATGAAGTCGAAGCTGCTATCCGTCAGGGCGATATTGATGAAATTCGAAATGAGTTGGGTGATTTGTTACTACAAGTTGTATTTCAATCGCAAATGTTTAGCGAACAAGGGGCGTTCAATTTTCAAGATGTAGTTGAGGCAATTAGTGAAAAATTGGTACGACGTCATCCACATGTTTTTCAAGCTGATCAATTTAATAACTTAACACCCGAACAAGTCAGTGAGTTATGGAAACAAATTAAACAACAAGAAAAGCAAGGCAAGCCACAATCAAGATTAGATGAAATTAAACATGGGCCAGCACTGTCTCAAGCACAGGAAATTCAAAAAAATGTCGCAAAAGTCGGGTTCGATTTTGAAACAGTAGAAGATGCTTATACCAAATTAGAAGAAGAACTAGATGAGTTTAAAGAAGCGCTAAAAAATCAAAATATTGATGAAATTCAAGATGAATTTGGAGATTGTCTGTTTTCATTGGTCAATGTAGGACGTAAGCTTAATATTTCAAGTGAAACTTCACTTTTATCGACCATACATAAATTTAGAAGTCGTTTTGCTTTTATTGAAGAGCAAGCCATAAAACAGCAAAGAACATTAGAAGACATGACTTTGTCTGAGATGGATGAATTGTGGAATCAAGCAAAACGACAATTACAATCAGGGGAAAAATGACATGCGATACAGCATGAGACTTTGGAAAAATAAGTGTTTTATTTTAATGATGTTGTGCTTAGGGGTAATTTCACCTTCGGTTTTTGCTCAATCTTTTGACCAGAACTTTCAAGAATGGAAGGCTAAACAGCAGATGTATGACCAAAAGTTAAACGTCTCTAAGCCTTCTCATTCTAATGCTTCTAAAAATTCTTATACTAAGCGTTTTAATGTCTCCACAGGGCAAATTCACTTGAATCAGGCCACTGTAAATGAGTTTCAGCAGTTAAAAGGCGTAGGTGAGAAAAAGGCGCAAGCGATTGTAGAATATAGACAGAAGAACGGAAGTTTTAAAAATATTGACGAAATTAAAAACGTCAAAGGAATCGGACCAGCTATTTTTGAAAAAAATAAATCACGTTTAGCCTTATAAAAGTTGTGTTCGTCAATTATCATTTCCTGCGCAATCTAAAGAGAATCAAATTGCCCTTTGTGTGTGTTAGAGCTATGATTAGCGACAACTTGTTATTTACGTCCTGACGTAGGAGACAGCGTCTTTTGCAAACCTTGCGAGCGTCAAAATGTGGTTTGTCCACAGCCCAACTTCCTTCTTCGATTTTAGATGTGATCGATAGTCTGAACAAAGCAGGCTATGAAGCTTATATTGTTGGGGGTGGTGTCCGTGATTTAATGCTAGGACTCAATCCTAAAGATTTCGATGCAGTCACCAATGCAACACCTTCTCAAATTAAAGAAGTTTTTGGTCGTCGATGCCGAATTATTGGCCGTCGATTTGAATTGGCACATGTCTATTCAGGGCGTGAGCTAATCGAAGTTGCTACTTTCCGTGCCCCTCCTAAAAAAGCAGTCACCAATGCTTCAGGCATGATTTTGCGTGACAATAACTGGGGAACCATCGAACAGGACTTTGCTCGACGCGATTTTTCTATCAATACGCTTTACTACCAACCACGTAAAGGTATTGTGCTCGATTTTTGTAAAGCAATTGATGATGTCAAAAATAAGACTTTGCGTTTATTGGGCGACCCTGTACAACGTTTTGAAGAAGATCCGGTGCGTATGCTACGGACGTTACGTTTTGCAGCGAAGTTAAACTTTAAAATTGATCCAGCGATTCTCGATATTTTTGATGTTGAGATGACGCAGTTGCTTCGTGATGTTTCTCCGCACCGTTTATACGATGAGTCTCAGAAGCTTTTCACAATGGGTCATTTGGCACGTGTATTACCAATGCTGATTGAATTTGGCGTGTGGAAACAGCTTTTTGCTGATATTCGCCCAGATTTGACGCCATTTATTCAACGTGCTGCAAAAAATACAGATCAACGTATTCAAATTGGTAAAACCATTAACCCTGCATTTTTTTATGCAGTTTTATTGTGGCAGCCATTTTTAGAACGTTGTGACTTTTATTTAACGAAAGGTGTAGTTCCAGCTGAAGCTCGTGCCCAAGCTGGTTTAGATGTTTTAAAACGTCAAGCCACACGTACAGTCATTCCTCGTTTTGCCGAAACTTTTATTCGTGAAGTTTGGGAAATGCAAACTCGATTGCTTAACCCAAAGCCACAGCAAATTGAAGCATTGGCAAGCCATGCGCGTTTCCGTGCAGGCTTTGACTTCTTATTACTTCGTGAAAAGTCAGGTGATGACACAACACAAGGAATGGGAAGCTGGTGGGATGCTTACCAAGAAATGTCAAATGACGAAAAAGAAGCTGCGATTAGCCAATATAATCGTCAAAAAGCGAAAAGTCGTCGTAAGGTTGCTGCTGAACCTGTTGAGAACAATAGAGTTGATGCAGAAATTGAGCCTTTGGTGGATGTTCCAGAGCCTCGAAGCCGTCGTGGCAAGAAAGAACGTGCACGACAAGAGCAGTCTGTTGACCGTTTTATGGAAAAATCTTCCGCATCACAAACCAATATGACGAGCGATCACCCAATCTTAAAGCGTAAGCGGGTACAACGTGATTTGAGCCAAGTTATTTTTGGACCTACGCAATGACAGTAACCACATATATTGGCTTAGGAAGTAACCTAGGTGACTCACGCCAAATTTTGTCTGAAGCGATAGCCAAGCTTAAATCTATTGGTGAAGTGAAGGTATCCAAACTGTACCAAAGCCCACCGATGGGTCCTCAAGATCAACCGAATTATCTAAATGCAGTAGCTCAGCTAAAAACTGAGTTACTTCCGCTTGATTTACTCGACCATTTACAGCGTTTTGAACAGGAAGCTGGGCGAGTGAGACTCCGTCATTGGGGAGAGCGAACTTTAGATCTTGATCTACTGATTTATGGCAATGAAAAAATACAAAATGAGCGCTTAACTGTGCCGCATGTAGGAATCTTGCAACGAGATTTTGTTGTGATTCCTTTATTAGATTTAGACGCTGATTTACATATCGATGATCAGCCACTTAAAAATTTAGAACTCTTACAGCAGCCGACGCTGACTGTACTTGCTGATGAGTCTTGGGCTTAAGCCTGACTTATACGTTCTGCAAACTCCTGTAGAGGATACCATCATGATTAGTCTAAGTGACTTAAGAAAATTTAAAGCCGAAGGACGTAAGTTCTCTTGTCTAACTTGTTACGATGCAAGTATGGCAAAAGCAATGGAACTTGCTGAAATTGATACTATCTTAATTGGTGATTCTCTTGGAATGGCAATTCAAGGTCGTGACTCAACTTTACCTGTAACTGTTGAAGACATGGCTTATCATACAGCGGCGGTGCGCCGTGGTAATCAGCATGCATTGATTATGACTGATCTACCATTTATGAGTTATGCCACTTTAAACGATGCTTTGCAGAATGCGAAAACAGTTATGCAAGCTGGTGCCCAGATGATCAAAATCGAAGGTGGTGCATGGCTAAGTGAAACCGTACAAGTGTTAACACGTAATGGTGTACCTGTATGCGTACATTTAGGTTTAACACCTCAGTCTGTACATGTATTTGGTGGCTACAAACTACAAGCTAGAACCCGTGAAGCTGCTGATCAACTGATTGCTGACTGTACGGCTGTGGTTGAAGCTGGAGCGGCGGTACTATTGCTTGAATGCGTTCCAGCACAGTTGGGCCAAGAAATTGCAGAGTTATTCCCGAATACTCCTGTAATTGGTATTGGGGCGGGTAATGCGACTGATGGTCAGGTACTTGTAGTACAAGACATGTTAGGTTTGACGTTTGGCAAGGTTGCACGTTTTGTGCGTAACTTTATGAAAGAACAATCTGGTGAAACAGCAATTTTAGATGCTTTTAAAGCTTTTCACGCTGCTGTACAGGACCAGTCGTTCCCAGCCAAAGAACATACTTTCCAAGTTGAGCTGTAATTCATGAAAACAGAAACCACTATACAAGGCTTAGCTGCTTCTTTAAATCCTGCTAGAGCTGCACGTAAAATCATTGGTTTTGTCCCAACTATGGGAAATCTACATGAAGGACATCTAACACTTGTTCGTGAAGCGAAAAAGTTATGTGATGTTGTGGTTGTAAGTATCTTCGTGAACCCGACCCAATTTGGTCCAGGTGAAGATTTTGATAACTATCCACGTACTTTAGAGCAGGACAGTCGTCTACTTGCTGATGTTGGTTGTGATATTATTTTTGCGCCTTCAGTTGAGCAAATGTACGGTACACAGCCTCGTTTAACTAACATTAGTGTTAGCCAAATTACGGATGACTTGTGTGGTAGTTCACGTCCGGGACACTTTGATGGCGTAGCACTGGTTGTTACAAAACTCTTTAATATTGTGCAACCGAATTATGCTTTCTTTGGTCAAAAAGATTACCAACAGTTAGCAGTGATTCGCCAGTTTGTACAAGACTTAAATATTCCATTAGAAGTGATTGGCGTGCCAATTGTTCGTGCGGCAGATGGTTTAGCGCTTAGTTCAAGAAATGGTTATTTGACTCCTGAACAACGTCAAACTGCACCAGTCATCTATCAAGGTCTAAAGCAAGCTGAAGAGCAATTACACCAAGGTAAAGATTTACAACAAGTCTTGGCGGATTTAAAAACGCTGTTGACAGACAATGGTTTTGTTGTGGATTATGTGGAAGCTCGTCAGCTGAACTTGTTAGCTGTTTCTCAGTTTGATCGCGATATTGTGTTATTTGTCGCGGCCAAGTTGGGCGGAACACGTTTAATTGATAATTTACAAGTTGCCTTTACACCTCAATAATACATAAAAGGACAGCCATGCCATGAAGCGTATACTTATCGTGACAGGACAGTCTGGTTCAGGAAAATCTTCAGCTCTTCAGGTATTAGAAGATTTGGGCTATTACTGTATTGATAATTTACCTTTGGCATTGCTGCCTGAAATTGTGGCAAAGCTAGATCATGAAAATAATCTTGAACAACTGGCTTTAGGTGTAGATGTCCGAAGTACACGGGCTGATATGCAAGAGTTCGACCATGTTTTTGAGCAATTACAAAAACATGGTACGGTTGATGTGATTTATCTGACGACACAAGATCAGGATTTGATTGCACGATTTAGTGCCTCGCGTCGTCCACATCCGTTGGCGAACCGTTTCAAAAGCCTTTTACAATGTATTCATGAAGAAAAGCAGTTACTGATTCCAATTCAGTTCCGCGCTACCGTTCATATTGATACTACAGATAAAAGTGTTCATGATTTAAAACATATTTTGCTGTCGAAATTAGGGCAGTCAGATAATCTGATTGTTATATTGCAGTCATTTGGTTATAAACATGGCATTCCTTTAGATGCCGACTATGTTTTTGACGTACGGCATTTACCAAATCCGCATTGGGATTTAGAATTACGCCGCTTTTCTGGTTTAGACGAGCCAGTTAAGCAGTTTTTAGAAGCAAGTCCACAAGCAAATGAAATGTTTGAGGACATACATCACTTCTTAAAAAAATGGTTGCCGGCATTTGCTGAAGGGCATCGTCACTATATGACGGTTTCAATAGGTTGCACAGGCGGCCAGCATCGTTCAGTTTATATGGTAGATAGACTAAAACAAGCACTTGAGGCAGAATGGTCTGTTCAGGTCTTACACAGAGAAATGAAGCACTGGTCATGATAGACACAACTGTTGATGTAATTAATAAACTCGGTTTACATGCACGTGCATCAGGAAAACTGATAGAGGTCACTACGAAGTTTCGTTCATCAATTCAGATTGGTAAGGGCGATCATTTAGTAGATGCAAAGAATATTATGTCGTTACTGATGTTGGGTGCAGGAAAAGGGACCACTTTACGTTTGGTCATTGATGGCGCTGACGAAGAACAGGCATTAAATGAAGTACAGGCGTTATTCGCTGCAAAATTTTATGAGGCAGATTAATCGTGGCACGTCGTCCCCAGCGTTATACTGAAGAAGATTTTGATTCTTTAGAAGGACGTGCAAGTAAAACCGAACAGAAAAAAGCAGTTCAACGTATGGCTGCTTTAGGTGAGCAGTTAGCACAACTTTCTATCAAACAGATTCAAAAACTTCCGGTTGATGAGCGTTTAATTGATGCTCTTTTAGAAGTCCAGAATATTAGCTCGTTTGAAGCGCGTCGTCGCCAGTTTCAGCGTGTTGGTAAACTCTTGCGTAATGAAGATGAGACCGTCATTTTATCTTATTTGACTCCTCAACAAGGCGCGAAAAAACAAGCTCAATTGATGCGTTGGGTAGATCGTATGATCGAGCAGGGCGACCCTGCAATTAATGAGTTTAGTAAAATCTATAATGCATCTGAACGTCATACTTTGCGTCAGCATGTGTTAAGAATTAACCGTGATAAAACTCAGCAAGTTGCGGAAGCAGATCTTGAAGCATCTAAAGGTAAGTTTATTAACTACGTGCAGCAAGTCGCTTTATTGTCAGATCAAGGTTAATACCGTTTTAACTAAAAAAAAGCGACGTTAGATACGTCGCTTTTTTATTTCCGATATTGTTTAAACGCGTTCTTTTGCCCATTCACGCAAAATGAATTTTTGCAATTTGCCTGTTGCGGTTTTTGGTATTTCAGTAATCACTACATCTTTGGGAACTTTAAAGCGCGCCAGTTCTTTTTGACAATGTGCAATAATTTCTTCAGGAGTCACTGTAGCACCCGTTTTTAATTCAATAAATGCACATGGTACTTCTTGCCAACGTTCATCAGGTTTTGCCACAACAGCCGCCGTTAAAACTGCTGGATGTTTATATAAAACGTCTTCCACCTCTAAAGATGAGATATTTTCTCCACCTGAAATAATAATATCTTTGGAGCGGTCAGTGATTTTTGCATAGCCATCTGGGTGGCAAACAGCTAAATCTCCTGTGTGGAACCAACCACCAGCGAAAGCTTCTTCAGTTGCCTTAGGATTTTTTAAATATCCCTTCATGACAATGTTGCCACGGAACATAATTTCTCCCATGGTTTCGCCATCATTTGGAACAGGCTGCATCGTTTCAGGGTCTAGTACGCGCATACTGTCTTGTAAAGGATAAGGCACGCCCTGACGAGAATGCAGTTGTGCTTGTTCAGTAATTGACAGGTCGCTCCATCCTGCTTGAGATGCGCAAAGTGCAGATGGTCCATAGGTTTCAGTTAAACCGTAAACATGGTTGACATTAATTCCAATATTTCGCATACCTTCAATCACAGCGACAGGTGGAGCAGCACCTGCCACCATAACTTCAACATGATGTTCTATGCTTGGCTGTTTTTCTTTTGGTAAGTTAATAATCATGGATAGAACAATTGGCGCACCACAGAAGTAATCAACCTTATGTTTTGCAATAAGCTGCATCACCAGTTCAGGATCGACCTTGCGTAGGCAAATATTGGTGCCACCACTGGCTGCAATACTCCATGCAAAGCACCAACCGTTACAATGGAACAGAGGAAGTGTCCATAAATAAACAGCTCGAGGTTTCATGCCACAGGCTAAAATATTACTAGCCGCATTTAAATAAGCACCTCGGTGATGATAAACCACGCCCTTAGGGTTGCCTGTTGTGCCGGAAGTGTAATTTAAGCTAATTGCATCCCATTCATCTTGTGGTAAATGCCATTCGAAATCAGTATCACCTTGAGCTATCCATTCTTCATATTCAAACGAACCAAGAAATTGGTTTTCACCCTCATATTCTTCATCAGCGACATCAATCACAATAATATGTTGGTTGGGAATGAACGATAGAGCTTCTCTGGCTAAATTAACAAACTCAGGATCAACTAAAAGTACTTTAGTCTCAGCGTGCTCCAGCATGAAGGCGATAGTTTTAGCATCTAAACGAGTATTTAGTGTATTAAGAACAGCACCAGCCATAGGTACAGCAAAATGTGCTTCGATCATTGCTGGTACATTTGGCAATAAAACTGAAACGGTATCGTTTTTAGTTATGCCCAATTGTTGAAGTTGAGAAGCAAACTGTCGGCAGCGCTGGTAAGTTTCTTTCCATGAAATTTGACGGTTGCCATGAATAATAGAAGCTTGGTCTGGATAGATATAAGCTGCACGTTCTAAATAGCGCAGAGGGGATAACGCAACAAAGTTTGCGGGTGTGCGTGGTAATTCATCGTATGCACTAACCATGTGAAATAACTCCATGTTCTATTTTTTAATTCATTCTTTGAAAATATGACTTAATATTAATCAAAGCATTAATGCTTTAGTCTTAAACAGAAATACCCCTCAGTCAGGAAATGAGCACAAATGCTATTTCCCACATCTTAAAACAGTTCTGATGAATAATTATCCTATTTATGTATTTCTTAAAATTTAGGTAGAGCGCTTATTAAAGTCATTTATTGCTGTTTACGGTATAAGCAAAATGTATTTATGATTTTATGAGCACAAAGGTTTTCACTTGGCTTGAACAAGTGTAAAATCTTTCAGGTTTTTAATTTTGATTTACACCGTTTTTATATTTTGAGGCTTGCCTCGATCATAATCTCGCGGTGAAATGCTCCTTCGTATAGGGCATCACTCCTTAAGGATTTTTCTATGCCAATTATCACATTGCCAAATGGCGATCAAAAGAGTTTTGATCACCCTGTATCTGTTATGGAAGTCGCTCAAAGTATTGGGCCTGGTTTAGCAAAAAATACTGTTGCTGGACGAGTAAATGATCGCTTAGTTGATGCATGTGACTTAATTACCGAAGACTCGACCTTACAAATTATCACTCCAAAAGATGAAGAAGGTCTTGAGATCATTCGCCACTCTTGTGCACACCTTGTAGGGCATGCAGTAAAGCAACTTTTCCCTGAAGCAAAGATGGTGATTGGTCCGGTCATCGAAGAAGGTTTCTATTACGACATCTGGATGCCACGTCCTTTTACATTAGATGATATGGCAGCAATCGAAGAGCGTATGAAAAAGCTCATCGATCAAGATTACGATGTTGTTAAAAAAATGACTCCACGTGATGAAGTTATTGCTGAATTTACTGCTCGTGGTGAAGAATACAAATTACGCTTGATTGCAGACATGCCTGAAGAAACACAAATGGGCTTGTACTACCATCAAGATTATTTAGATATGTGTCGTGGTCCTCACGTACCGAATACAAAATTCTTAAAATCATTCAAGCTCACTAAAATCTCTGGTGCTTACTGGCGTGGTGATGCGAAGAATGAACAGCTTCAACGTATTTACGGTACTGCTTGGGCTGATAAAAAACAGTTAGCAGCTTATATCAAGCGTATTGAAGAAGCTGAAAAGCGTGATCACCGTAAAATTGGTAAAGCATTAGACTTGTTCCATATGCAAGAAGAAGCACCGGGTATGGTGTTCTGGCATGCAAATGGTTGGACTATTTATCAAGTACTAGAGCAGTACATGCGTAAAGTTCAGCAAGACAATGGTTACCAAGAAATTAAAACTCCGCAAATCGTAGATTTTACGCTTTGGGAGAAATCTGGTCATGCGGCAAACTATGCAGAAAACATGTTTACGACTCATTCAGAAAGTCGTAACTATGCTGTAAAACCAATGAACTGTCCTTGTCACGTTCAAGTGTTCAACCAAGGATTAAAATCTTACCGTGATTTACCAATTCGTTTAGCTGAGTTTGGTTCTTGTCACCGTAATGAACCATCTGGTTCTTTACACGGTATTATGCGTGTTCGTGGCTTTACACAAGATGATGCACATATCTTCTGTACTAAAGAGCAGATCGGTAAAGAAGTTGCAGACTTTATTAAACTCACTTTAGATGTTTATAAAGACTTTGGCTTTGAAGAAGTTCAAATGAAGTTGTCTACTCGCCCAGAAAAGCGTGTAGGTGATGATGCACTTTGGGATTTAGCTGAAAAATCTTTAGCAGATGCTTTAGATGAAGCTGGTCTTAAATGGGAATTGCAGCCGGGTGAAGGCGCATTCTATGGTCCAAAGATTGAGTTCTCTTTAAAAGACTGTCTTGGTCGTGTATGGCAATGTGGTACCATTCAGTGTGACTTCAACTTGCCAGTTCGTTTAGACGCTTCTTATGTAACTGAAGAAAACGAACGTGATCAGCCTGTAATGTTGCACCGTGCAATTCTTGGTAGTTTTGAGCGTTTTATTGGTATACTAATTGAACACTACGCTGGTTTTATGCCACCTTGGTTGTCACCTGTACAAGCATGTGTCATGAACATTACCGACGCTCAAGCGGAAGCAAGTGAGCAAGTTGTGGCAAAACTCAAGGAAAATGGCCTTCGCGCTATTTCTGACTTGAGAAATGAAAAAATCGGATTTAAGATTCGTGAGCGTACTCTAGAGCGCATTCCTTACCTGTTAGTTCTTGGTGATCGAGAAGTTGAAGAAGGTACAGTGAATGTACGTACTCGCTCAGGAAAAAATTTAGGTACTATGTCAGTGGATGCTTTCATTGACTTAGTGAAATCTGCCGTCGCCGAACGTGGCCGGTATATTGTGGAGTAAGAAAGATTAAACAGCCTGACCGTAACCAACAACAAGGTGCAAAGAGTAACCGTCCAGCAATTAACGATGAGATCCGTGCAAAAGAAGTACGCCTCGTCGCTGCTGATGGTGAGCAAAAAGGAATTGTTTCATTAAATGAAGCACTGCGTGCTGCTGAGGATGCAGATCTTGACCTTGTTGAGATTGTCGCAAACGCTGAGCCGCCTGTTTGTAAAATCATGGATTACAACAAGCACTTGTTTGACCTGAAACAGAAGCAAAAAGATGCCAAGAAAAAACAGCATCAAGTGCAAGTGAAGGAAATCAAACTACGCCCAGCAACTGATGTAGGTGATTATCAAGTTAAGCTTCGTGCTATTTTGAAGTTCCTTGAAGAAGGTAACAAAGTCAAAATCACCTTACGTTTCCGTGGTCGTGAAATGGCTCACCAACAACTTGGTTTAGCTCAATTGCAAAAGATTGAAGCAGACGTAGCTGAGTTTGGTATTGTAGAGCAAGCTCCGAAAATGGAAGGTCGACAAATGGGTATGTTGCTTGGACCGAAAAAGAAAAAGTAATACTCAAAAAAAGCACTGCAAAAGCAGTGCTTTTTTTTGCCTGTCATTTTGTGGTTTAGTTCCTTTAAAGTGCGATTTAATAACTTTTTAAACCAAAGTTATTCTCAAATTTTATGTGTTTTTTGGTGTTGGAGATATCATTGTATTAGCCAAAACATGATATAACGCAAGACGCAGTCATGATAACGATGAATAGGAAAATAGAATGATTGATCTATATTATTGGGGAACACCCAATGGACATAAAATCACAATTGCCTTAGAAGAAATGGGACTGGATTACACCCTTTATCCAATTAATATTTTAGAAAATGATCAATTTCAACCTGATTTCCTGAAAATTTCTCCAAACAATAAAATTCCTGCAATTGTTGATCAGGACGGTCCACGTGGCGAGCCAATTTCAGTATTTGAATCTGGCGCGATCTTGCAATATTTAGGTCGAAAAACTGGTTTATTCTATCCAACAGATGAGCAAGAGCGAGTTGAAGTTGAACAATGGCTCATGTGGCAAATGGGTGGACTAGGGCCTATGCTTGGGCAGAATCATCATTTTAACCGCTTTGCACCAGAGAAAATTCCTTATGCTATAGATCGCTACGTAAATGAGACTAAGCGTTTATATGGCGTATTAAACAAACAACTTATAGGGCAAAAATTTGTTGCGGGGGAATACTCAATTGCTGATATGGCAATTTTACCTTGGATCTTGCGCTATGAATGGCAGGGGATTCAATTAGAGGACTATCCATATGTGCAAGAATACATTGTCCGTTTAACGGCACGTCCTGCGGTGCAAAAAGCTTTATCAATTAAAGTCATCTAATTTTGCTTGGTAGCACAATGAATAAAGTGAAAGGTAGTTTGGTTTAATTAAAATGCTAAGTTACTTTTTACTTTTTTTGAGTGCTTTTGGGGCGGCTACATTATTACCGCTACAATCAGAAGCTGTACTTGCTGCGTTGTTATTAAAAAATCAACATTCTGCGTTTCTTCTTATTTCGATTGCTACTTTCGGAAATGTACTCGGTTCATGTGTGAACTGGTGGCTAGGTTTAAAAATAGAACAGTTTAAACATAAAAAATGGTTCCCAGTTTCTGAAAAACGCCTAGAACAAGCTCAACGTTTTTATCATAGGTATGGCTTTTATTCGCTGCTTTTAAGTTGGACCCCTGTGATTGGTGACCCTATTACTTTGGTTGCTGGCTTGTTCAAGGAAAATTTTTGGCGCTTCTTATTTATGGTTCTTATTGCTAAGGCTGGGCGTTATATTTTCATTTATTGGGTCATTACCGATTTTATTTAAAATAAAAGCATCCGAAGATGCTTTTATTAAAACGATTTAATTAGTCTTCTGAGCTTTTGGTAATATCAACTTTAAAGAGGTCATTGGTTTTTAGCCAACAGAAGGTGACCACTGCAAGCGTCATGCAACCGCCAAAAATAGTCGCTGCAATAGTTCCCAAATATTTGGCCGCTAAGCCCGATTCAAATGCACCCAGCTCATTACTGGATGAAACAAACATTCCATTTACAGCCGCAACGCGACCACGCATATTTTCTGGTGGGAATATTTGCAAAATGGTTTGTCTAACCACAACTGAAATACTGTCACAAGCACCTGTCATGGCCAGTGCAAATAGTGATAACCACATATTGTTTGAGAAAGCGAAAAGAATCGTAAATACACCAAACCCAGCAACTGCAAGTAGCATGTTACGCCATGCATGCTGGGTTGGTGGAAAACGTGTCAAAGCAATCATGGTAATGAGAGCACCAATAGATGGTGCTGCACGCAGATAACCTAAGCCTTCTGGTCCCACTTTTAAAATATCTTCGGCAAAGATAGGTAGTAGGGCAATCACACCTCCAAATAAAACAGAGGCAAGGTCTAATGAAATAGCCCAGAGAACTATTTTGGTTTTCCAGATAAAGCGGAAACCATCACCTAAACTTTCTAATACATTGGTAGTTTCAATTTTAGGAAAGCTTCGTTTTTGTAATAAATTAATCAGAATAAAACAGATGCTGAGTAGGGCTGCAACACTAAAAAGACTGGTTTCTCTGCCTAAATAAGCAAGCATAAACCCACCTAGCATAGGCCCAATAATCACACCACTTTGCCAACCAATCGTTGTCCATGTTGCGCCATTGGCATAAAGCTCGCGTGGAATTAAGAATGGTTTCAATGATGTAGCAGAGGGATTATAAAACCCGCGTATGGTACCTAAGCCAAAAATGACTGCATAAATACCCCAAGAAAGGAAATTTACGCTGATATGGCCTAAACCATACAGATGGAACAACAGCCACAAAACTAAAGGTAGAGGCACTGAGAAAAATAAACAGATTTTCATGATGACCTGTTTATTAAACTTATCAGCAAAATAGCCACCCCAAAGGGATAGGGCAATAAATGGAATGGCTTCTGCGAGACCAATTAAACCTAAAGTTAGAGGATCTTTGGTAATTTGATAAAGTGAATAAGCAACAATAATTTCTTGAATCAAAATTGCTAACGTTAAGCAAAATTGATTAATGGTAACAATAGAGAAATCTCTATAGCGCAGTGCAGCGAATGCATCATGTTTCTGCATTTGAAATATCGTATGTTGATAATTTGAACATATTATAGAGCTAAACAAGCCATGATGTTGAATTTATTAGCAGTGACCAATCTCTAAATAAACAATATAAATTTTTAATTTGTTAAGACATCAATCCAAAAAAATGCTACGAGTAGTTTTAATTTTAGTCAGCATGCTATAAAATACGCGCTTCCTTACCTGCAGGTCGATTTTGCAATGGTGCAATCGCGCCGAACAGGTGCCTAAAAGAGGTTACTATGGCTAAGTTAAAAACTCGCCGTGGTGCAGCTAAACGCTTCAAAGCGACTGCAAACGGTTTTAAGCGTAAACAAGCGTTCAAGCGCCACATCTTGACCAAAAAATCTGCTAAACGTATCCGTCAATTACGCGGCTGTGTAATGGTTCATGTTTCTGACATGAATTCAGTTCGTCGTATGTGCCCATACATCTAAGGAGATTATAAATGGCTCGTGTAAAACGTGGTGTAGTGGCTCATCGTCGTCACAAAAAAATTCTTGCTCGCGCTAAAGGTTACTATGGTGCTCGTTCACGCGTTTACCGCGTAGCGTTCCAAGCGGTAATCAAAGCTGGTCAATACGCTTACCGTGACCGCCGTCAAAAGAAACGTCAATTCCGTGCTCTATGGATTGCGCGTATCAATGCTGGTGCTCGTCAAAACGGTTTGTCTTACAGCCGTATGATCGATGGCTTGAAAAAAGCTCAAGTGATCATCGACCGTCGCGTATTAGCTGACATCGCTATGCATGATGCAGTAGCATTTGCTGCTTTAGCTGAAAAAGCTAAAGGCGCATTAGCTGCATAAGCTTAGAGATTCAAAAAAAGACCGCTTTTTAGCGGTCTTTTTTATTTTTAGTGGTTCTATTTTAAAAAAGAAAATAATCAGAGATAAATGATGAAAGACGAAAAATTTCTAAATGATTTAATTCAAAAAGTACAGCAAGGTCACCAGTTCAAATATTTATATTTCTGGGGACATACTCCTAAGAAAGCTAATCTTATTGATAAAAGCTGTTTTAGCCAGTGGTTTCCTGCGCAATTTAATGTAGAAGGTATTGAATACTTTACTGCTGAGCACTATATGATGGCACAAAAAGCAAAATTATTTAATGATAAAGAAATTTTTGCACAGATTTTGCAGGTTAAACATCCGAATGAAGCGAAGCAATTAGGCCGTAAAGTACGTAATTATAATGAACAGATATGGCAAGAAAAACGTTTTGACATCGTGGTGCAGGCGAATTTTGCTAAATTCTCACAGCATCCGGAGTTAAAAAAATTCTTATTAGCAACGAAAGACCGTATTTTGGTTGAAGCATCTCCTGTCGATAAAATTTGGGGTATTGGTATGGCCCAAGACCATCCACATATCCAAGATCCTTCTCTATGGCAAGGTCTAAATTTGTTGGGGTTTGCTTTAATGCATGTTCGAGAGCTGCTTTTAACTGAGTAGGTTGGTGCGATATCAATGCTTCACTCTAAAGAGTAGTGACGTGAGGGGAGTGAATTGAAACCATTAAATGACACAGATATTCGTATAGCATCATTTAAGGATGCATTATCTATTGCAGAAGTACATGTGCAAGGTTGGAAAGAAACCTATGCCGATATAGTTAAGCAAGAAATATTAGATGAGCTTAACGTACTAGATAAAGAACAGTTATGGAAAGAGATAAGCAGAAGTCCTGATCATAAGTTATTTATCTATACTGAAAATGGAGTAGTAAAAGGCTTTCTCGATGGTTATTTAAATCCAGAAAATAACGTTGCTGAAATTCTTGCTTTTTATCTTTTAAAAGAAGTTCAAAAACAAGGCATAGGCCGTGAGTTATTCCAAAAGTTCTATCAATGCGCTTTAAAGCAAGGTTATGCTTTTATTCGTTTAGAGGTTTTTAATAAAAATCCGAGTCGTTTCTTCTATGAAAAAATGGGAGCAAAGTTAATTGATGAGGCCGAACTACCAGAGTTCGGCCTCGGAATAACAGAATTACTTTATCAATGGGAACTTTAATCTTGATTAAAGACCAAAATAATAAGCTAAGGCACAAATAATGATGGTTAGAACAATAAGCTTGATTACACCTGTTCCTCCAGCCTTATGATGAGGTGCTTTTAAATGGGTTGCAGACTCATTCGTTGCATCAAAAGGAGAGGGTTTCTCAACAGGCTTTAATTGAGCTGTTTGATAGTGATTTGCTGCTTTCACAATCAGCTTTGCAAATAGGTCGTCAGTTTTGTGGGTAAAATTTCTTAAGTTAATAATTTGTTCTTGGTCTAAGTCTTCCCCTAAAGGATCATTTGCGGTGCGTTTCTTCTGCTCTAAATAATCTGATAAAGCCTGAGTGCGGTAGAGGAGTTGATGTGCACAATCAGCTGGGTAGTTTTCAGGAATAAGAGCAAGAGTCGGTTGATGATCTACCGAAATTTGATGTGTTGACCCATCAAAATATTTTTTCAGAAATTCTGGTTCTTCAAAACCTGCTGCATACTTACTTCGAAATAACTCAGTTTCCATAAAGTCAGCTATTTCATCCCATTGAGGTACTTTTAAGTCAGCATCAACTTTCTTGGATAATTTTTCGTTCAGTTCAAAACGCCAGAAAGTTTCTAAACGTAAATCACTACGCTGATTTAAAGGCGCTTCAAATTCATTATCGCTGCTGTACCATTCGGCAAGCTCATGGCCAAAAATCCATGCGATTTTTTTATTGTTTTGATGGCTCACAATAAAATGGGTATAGGGTAAAAGTTCTACATTATTATTTGGATTTTGCTCTTCATTTAAGATGGTTGATAAGTGAAGAGAGATTTGGGTTGTTCCCTGTTTTTTGAGTGCTTCTAGCCAAACTTGGAAATGTTGAGCAAGTAAATGCTGTGAAATTAAGTCACGAAACTGAAAACTATGTTGGTCAAAAATATGATGTTGTCGCCATTGATTGAAGCTTAAATTCTGGCGAAGGTATTCATTACCGTAGGTCACAAGTGTAAGTTGTTGTTTCCAAATCTGATTGAGCGCCATAATAATTGATCTCATT
Source organism: Acinetobacter sp. ABJ_C4_1 (assembly GCF_044538495.1). Classification (NCBI taxonomy): domain Bacteria; kingdom Pseudomonadati; phylum Pseudomonadota; class Gammaproteobacteria; order Moraxellales; family Moraxellaceae; genus Acinetobacter; species Acinetobacter sp. ABJ_C4_1. Next base: position 202,922 of record NZ_JBIUCQ010000006.1, read on the forward strand.
GACGATAGTATTATTTTATACGTTTTATCTTTTTGTTGCCTAATACATTTTTCATGATGGATAAACTTCATCAATACGGTGAAAAACTGTTAGAATGCAGTGTTTTATTATATTTTTAAATTTGTTGCTTTGAGAGTTAATATGTCACTGGAAGCCCTGACCACAGAAGCGCTTGCTGCCATTGCAGCAGCTCAAGACCTTGTTGCACTTGATCAGGTGCGTGTGCAATTTACAGGGAAAAAAAGCCAGCTTGCAGAACAATCGAAAGCATTAGGGAAAATGGACCCTGAAGAACGTAAAGTACAAGGTGCTGCGATTCATGCTGTTCGAGAAACAATTAATAGCGCTTTAACTGAGCGTCAAACGGCATTACAACAAGCTGCGCTAGCGCAAAAACTAGCAAATGAGACCATTGATATTACTTTGCCAGGCCGTGGACAGCGCATTGGTACAGTTCATCCTGTTACTCAAGTGCAAGAACGTATTTGCCAGTTCTTTACTAAAGCTGGTTTTACGGTTGCAACAGGACCAGAAGTTGAAGATGACTATCATAACTTTGAAGCATTAAATATTCCTGGGCACCATCCTGCACGTGCTATGCACGATACTTTCTATTTCGATGCAAACCATTTGTTGCGTACGCATACTTCTGGTGTGCAAATTCGTACCATGGAAACAAGTCAGCCGCCAATTCGTATTGTATGTCCTGGCCGTGTATACCGCTGTGACTCAGACCAAACGCATTCGCCAATGTTCCATCAAATCGAAGGCTTGTACGTTGCTGAGAACACCAGCTTTGCTGAATTAAAAGGTTTATTAATTAACCTACTGAATGAATTTTTTGAGAAAGATTTAAAAGTACGTTTCCGCCCATCATATTTCCCATTTACAGAGCCTAGTGCAGAAGTGGATATCATGGATGAGCGTGGACGTTGGTTAGAAGTATTAGGCTGTGGCATGGTACATCCAAATGTACTACGTGCTGCGGGTATTGATCCTGATAAATACAAAGGCTTTGCTTTTGGTTTAGGGGTAGAGCGTTTTGCAATGTTGCGTTATGGCATCAATGACTTACGTATGTTCTATCAAAATGATGTGCGTTTCTTACGCCAATTTGCCTAACATTTTTTCAGGATTAAATAAGGTTTATAAAGATGAAGATTAGCGAAAATTGGTTACGCACATGGGTTAACCCAGCCATTGATAGTGATACATTATCTGATCAGTTGACTATGCTTGGTCTTGAGGTAGATGAACTAGCACCTGTTGCTAAGCCATTTACTGGAGTTGTGGTTGGTGAAGTTTTAACAGTTGAACAACATCCAGATGCAGACCGTCTGCGTGTAACAACAGTTAACATTGGTTCAGGTGAACCTCTGCAAATTGTATGTGGTGCTCCTAACGTTCGTGTTGGAATGAAAGCACCTGTAGCAACTATTGGTGCAGTATTACCAGGCGATTTTAAAATCAAAAAAGGTAAGCTTCGTGGCATCGAATCACAAGGTATGCTGTGCGGCGCTTCTGAAATTGACCTTGAAGATAAAATCGATGGTTTGCTTGAGCTACCTACCGATGCTCCAGTAGGGGTAAACATCCGTGAATATTTGAAACTTGATGATAACGTCATCGATATCAGTATTACACCAAACCGTGGTGACTGTTTCAGTATCCGTGGTATCGCACGTGAGATTGCAGTAATTAACCAACTGCAAATGAATGAGCCTGAAATCAAATCAGTTGATGCGACAATCACTGATGAGAAAAAAGTAGTGATTAGCACGGATGGTGCTCCACGCTACTTAGGACGTGTAGTTAAAAACGTGAATATAAAAGCTGCAACTCCAGAGTGGATGGAACAAGCTTTAGCACGTTCAGGAATTCGTACTCACAGTATTCTGGTTGATGTAACGAACTATGTCCTCATGGAATTAGGTCAGCCAATGCATGCTTTCGATTTAGCTAAAATCGAAGGAACTGTACATGTACGTCAAGCTCATCCACTAGAAAAGTTGCAACTTTTGAATGATCAAGAAGTTGAGTTGCAAGAAGATGTGATGGTTATTGCAGATGACCAGAAAGCACTAGCAATCGCTGGTATTATGGGCGGTCTAGCATCAAGTGTAACTGATGATACAGCTGATATCTTCTTGGAGAGCGCATTCTTCGCTCCACTTGCGATTGCTGGGCGTGCTCGCCGTTTTGGTTTACATACAGATTCTTCGCAACGTTATGAACGCGGTGTAGATTTTGAATTGCCATTAATTGCGATGAATCGTGCTTCTCAGCTCATTCAAGAGTTGGCGGGTGGTGAGTTTGGCCCAATTACTGTAGCTGAAAAAACTGATTTACTTCCAAAACGTGAAGCTATTGAACTTAAGCAAGCTCAAGTAGACCAATTATTGGGATATCAAGTTGCTGCTGAGTTCATTACAGATGCTTTAACTCGACTAGGGTGTAAAGTAACTGTTAAAGCTGAAGGTGAGTGGAGCGTTGTTCCACCATCACATCGCTACGATATGGCAATTTATCAAGATTTGATTGAAGAAGTTGCACGTATTGATGGTTATGACAATATTCAGATCAGCTTACCAAGTATGGATGTTCAGCTTGCTAAGTACCAAGATCGTTTTGAAATTGCACAACTACGCCAAACAGTAGTCACTTTGGGTTATCAAGAAGCAATTAGCTTTAGCTTTGCTGATGCAAAACTTGAAAAGCAATTAAATCCAGAAGTAAATCCACTCATGCTAGCAAATCCAATTTCAAGTGATTTGGCTGCAATGCGTAGTACTTTACTTTCTAGTTTAATTCCTTGCGTCCAATATAATTTAAACCGTCAACAAAGCCGTGTGCGTTTCTTTGAGCTTGGTTTGCGTTTTGATTATCAAGATGCCACTTCTATTCAAGACTTAAAGCAAATCCCGACATTAGCGTTAATTGCTGTAGGTTCTCGTGAACCAGAATCATGGCATGCTAAGCCACAGCCAATGGATTTCTTCGATTTCAAAGGTGAAGTAGAAGAAGTTTTAGCTGCTGGACGTGTCAAAGTTGAATATGTTCGTTCAGAGCGTACTTGGTTACATCCAGGACAATCAGCTGAAATTTTAGTTGATGGTAAATCAATTGGTTACCTAGGCCGTTTGCACCCATCTTTAGAAAATGAGCTCGATTTGAGCACAACTTGGGTTGCTGAGCTTGATCAGGCAGCAGTTTTGCAATCTTATGTATCTAATTTTACAGAATTATCACGTTTTCCTTCGGTTAGACGTGATATTGCGCTTTTAATCTCTGATAATATAAATGTTAGAGATATTCAGCAGTTAATCGAAAAAACTGGTGGAGAGCTTTTAGACTCTACTTGGTTATTCGATGTGTATACGGGGCAGGGTGTCGAAGAAGGTAAGCGCTCATTAGCGTTTGCATTATTATGGCAACATCCTTCACGTACGCTTGAAGATGCTGAAATTAAATCTGGTATGGACAATATAATCCAAGTGTTGGAAAACACTTATCAAGCGACATTGAGGGCCTCATGACAGCACTAACTAAAGCAGACATGGCTGATCATTTAAGTGAGTTAACCAGCTTAAATCGCCGTGAAGCAAAACAAATGGTCGAGTTGTTCTTTGACGAAATTAGCCAAGCGCTTATCGCAGGTGAGCAGGTTAAGCTTTCTGGTTTTGGTAATTTCGAACTTAGAGATAAACGCGAGCGTCCAGGACGTAATCCAAAAACAGGCGAAGAAATTCCGATTTCTGCACGTCGTGTAGTGACCTTTAGAGCGGGTCAGAAATTTAGACAACGCGTTGGAAATGAGCAGATCGATTGATCTGCTTTTTTTTTATTTATGTTTGGTTCTAATTGGTTTTGAATGAATTGTATTTAATGTAAGCCTAGAAATACTTTATATCATTATATCAAGAGCAGCTGCACTGAATTTATAAAATTTTAAGCATAAAAAAAAGAGGACATAAAGTCCTCTTTTTTTATCTAATCTAGAATATAGATTAGTGTGCAGCAGAAGCAGCAGCGTCAGCAGAAGCAGTAGCTTCAGAAGCAGCAGCAGTAGCTTCAGAAGCAGCAGCAGCAGTTTCAGAAGCAGCAGCGTCAACAGCAGTAGCAGCTTCAGAAGCAGCAGCAGTAGCTTCAGAAGCAGCAGCTACAGCTTCAGAAGCAGCAGCAGCAGCTGGAGCTTCTTCTTTCTTAGAACAACCAACGAAAGCTAAAGTAGCAGCAACAGCAGCAGCAACAGCGAATTTTTTGAATAACATGGCATCACTCTCACAAAAAAAATTTGAGATTAAAAAAACCTAAGTTAGGCTGTTTTGCTTTTATTATTCCTAAACGTAGCTAGGTAACAACGCATGGAGCAGTCTAACTGGTCTGCCGCTATGCTATCACTGCGAATGTTGAAATACTACTGTCACCTGTCAAAAAAGCGCAGAAAAATCGAAAAAACAGTCTGTTTTTTAACAGAAAAAAACAATCAAATAGATTAGATATATTGGAAAAGGTATAAGTAAGCTACTAAAAAACATAATTTTTTTATATTAAAAATATTTGTTTTCAAAAGCTTAAATATATCCTTACATAAGGAATAGTAAAATGTAGTTTTGTGTAAAGCATGTCAACCAAATAAAAAAGCTACTTATGAGAGTAGCTTTTTTGGAACAAATTAATGATTAAGTTGAAGCTTTACGTTTCATTTGATCAAAGAAATCATCATTTGTTTTAGTTTCTTTCATACGGTCAAGTAAGAATTCCATAGCAGCCAACTCATCCATAGGATGAAGGAGTTTGCGAAGAATCCAGACTTTACGTAATTTATCTTCATCCATTAAACGTTCTTCACGACGTGTACCTGACTTCTTAATATTCATGGCAGGGAAGACACGTTTCTCAGCAATACGGCGATCAAGTGTAATTTCTTGGTTACCTGTACCTTTGAATTCTTCGTAAATTACATCATCCATTTTACTGCCAGTTTCAATAAGTGCAGTAGAGATGATTGTTAAAGAACCGCCTTCTTCGATGTTACGAGCAGCACCAAAGAAACGTTTTGGACGTTCTAATGCATGTGCATCTACACCACCCGTTAATACCTTACCTGATGAAGGGATTACAGTGTTGTATGCACGAGCCAAACGTGTAATAGAGTCAAGCAAAATCACAACATCTTTTTTATGTTCAACAAGACGTTTTGCTTTTTCAATGACCATTTCAGCTACTTGTACGTGACGTGCAGGTGCTTCATCAAATGTTGAAGCAACGACTTCACCGCGTACAGTACGTTCCATTTCAGTTACTTCTTCTGGGCGCTCATCAATAAGTAAAACAATAAGGAATACTTCCGGATTGTTTCTCACAATAGATTGAGCAATGTTTTGAAGTAACATTGTTTTACCCGCTTTTGGCGGTGCAACAATAATCGAACGTTGACCTTTACCAATTGGGGCAACTAAGTCGACAACACGAGCAGTTAAGTCTTCTGTTGTACCATTACCTAGTTCCATAACCAATTGTTCGGTTGGGAAAAGGGGAGTTAAGTTTTCAAATAAAATTTTATTTCGAGAATTTTCAGGCGTGTCATAGTTAATCTGATTAACTTTGAGTAACGCGAAATAACGCTCACCTTCTTTCGGAGGGCGAATAGTACCTGTGATGGTATCACCTGTACGCAAGTTAAAGCGTCGGATTTGTGAAGGACTCACATAAATATCATCCGGACCTGCTAAATACGAACCTGCGGCAGAGCGCAAAAAACCAAAACCATCAGAGAGAATTTCAAGAACGCCGTCACCAAAAATTTCTTCGCCATTCATTGCATGGCGTTTCAAGATGGCAAAGATAATATCTTGCTTTCGGTTACGAGCCATACCTTCAAGGCCCATAAATTCAGCAATTTTAATTAGTTCGCCGATTGGTTTTTTCTTGAGTTCAGTTAAATTCATAAGGGTCAGAATTAGGAAAGAGTAGAGTGTGGTTTAAAAGAAGAAAAATCGCTCGCATACAAAAAAGAGTATCGCAATTGTATTTACACAATAACAATTCAGAAGTCTGATTAACTGTTTCGAAGAGAAATGTGAAAAAACAATTTCTGTTGCCGAGTGGCGATCTTTATGTTTGTGTCTTGTAAGAAGCCGGACAGAAGACGATTCCCTTCAGTGCCTCTTGAGCATGCAATATAAGTGAGATCAGCTAATTTGTCAATTTATAGCCGAAAAAAATACGCTATAGAGATATAGCGTATTTTCATCTGTAACGTTTCGTCTTAAACGTTTTCGTCAATGAAGCTAACGAGCTTAGAACGAGGTACAGCACCGATTTGCTGAGCTACTACTTCACCATTTTTGAAAAGTAATAAAGCAGGAATATTACGGATATTGTATTTTACTGCAGTATCTTCACAAGAAGTCACGTCAACTTTAACGATTTTTACTTTACCAGCATATTCACTTGATAAATCTTCAAGAACAGGTGCAATTGCTTTACAAGGTGCACACCAACCTGCCCAGAAGTCAACAAGTACAGGTGTTTCTGCATCTAGAACATCTGCTTGGAAGTTATCATCAGTTGTATTTACAATAGTCGCAGACATGGTACGGCTCCAATTTTTAGAAAAAAGTGCTATCACTATATGAGGATATAATCTCTATCAGTATTACATAGCTACTTAGTTCAATGTAAGGGTTTGATGCTATTATTCAAGGCTTAACTGAATTTGTCTAATGGATGCTCACGATATTCACCATCGGCTTGTACAATCGTTTAACAAATAGAAAAATATCGATGTCTATTAATTGTTGATGAAAATGGCTTTTCAATTGCATTCTTGTGAATTACTCTAGGCGTGAATTGTTATGGGTTTAGTTCAATAATGTCTGATTTTCTGATTGATGAAGAATTACTTGCTGCCATAGATATGGGGTCGAACAGTTTTCACCTTGCCATTGCACGGGTAGATCATGGTGAAGTTAAAAAAGTGGCTTCAATGTCAGAAAAAGTGCAGCTTGCTGCTGGTCTTGATGAAAATAAAAACTTAACAGAAGCAGCACAACAACGTGGATTAGCATGTTTAGCTCGTTTTGTGGGACGTTTAAGTTCAGTACAACCCAATCGTTTAAGAATTGTGGCAACCAATGCTTTACGTCAGGCCAAAAATGGCCATGAGTTTATTCAAAAAGCAGCTGAAATTTTACCCAAACCTATTGAAATTATTGCAGGTCGTGAAGAAGCGCGACTGATTTACCTTGGTGTATCTCACACGATGGCTAATGGCGGACGTCGCTTAGTCGTTGATATTGGTGGTGGATCTACTGAGTTTATTATTGGCGAAGAGTTTGAGCCTATATATACCGAATCATTGCAAATGGGATGTGTAGCGTATACAAAAGCCTATTTTGCTGATGGTGAAATCACACAAAAAGCATTCGATAAGGCAGTAGTTGCTGCTCGTAAAGAACTTTCAGCAATCGCAACGACTTATAAGATGGAAGGTTGGGACACTGTTGTTGGTTCAAGTGGAACTATTAAAGCCTGTCGTCAAATTATGGTGAATATGGGGTTAAGTGACGAGCAAGAAAATGTCACTCGTGAAGGCCTCTATAAACTTAAAGATAAGTTACTTAAGTTCAAAAATATTTCTGAAATTGATTTTGAAGGACTTCGAGAAGACCGACGAGCAGTTTTGCCAGCCGGATTGGCAATTTTGTACGCAGTTTTTGAAGTATTAGAAATTGAACATTTGGCATATTCTGATGGTGCATTACGTGAAGGAGTCATGTATGACCTGTTAGGTCGTTTTAAGCATGAAGATATTCGAGATCGTAGTGTACAAGCCCTCATGGGGCGCTATAACGCTGATCCGAAACAAGCAGAACGAGTTGTAAATACAGCTCAACAGTTATTTGATGGTGTGGCAAAACCGCTTAATTTAACGAGTGAAGACAGTGACTTACTGCGCCGTGCCGCATATTTGCATGAAATTGGTTTAGCAATTAGTCATGGGGGTTACCATCGTCATGGTGCTTATTTATTACAGCATTCTGATATTCCAGGTTTCTCACAAATTGATCAAAACCATCTTTCACATTTGGTTGCTCATCATCGTCGCAAATTACGTAATGATGTAAAAAATGAAGTTTTAAAGGCTGGCGGTCATAAATTACTTTACTTAAGTTTATTACTTCGCCTTGCAGTTTTACTCAACCATAGTCGAAGTGATCAGATGCTTCCTGCCATTGAATTGACCATCATAAATGATCAACAATGGCAGCTTAGTGTTTCTGGTGATGCCAAACAATGGCCATTGTTAGTTGCCGACTTGCATGATGAGCAAGAGCAGTTTAAGCATTGGGACATTGAATTGAATATTCAGTCGGAAAAATTTATCGATTAAAGGGATAATATTCGACCTATGAAAAAAGCTACTCAGTCCAAAGCGTGGACAACGGTTCAAATTGCACGTCATCCTGATCGTCCGCAGTTTCTAGATTATGTCGGTGAAATCTTTACAGAGTTTGATGCCTTGCATGGTGATCGTTTGTTTGGTGACGATGGTGCGATGGTAGGTGGTCTTGCTCGTTTTGACGGTCAACCTGTGATGGTCATTGGACAACACCGTGGTCGTAGTACCCGTGAAAAATTAAAGCATAACTTTGGTATGGCGAACCCAGAAGGTTACCGTAAATCTCAGCGTTTATTAGATATGGCTGAGCGTTTTAATCTTCCGGTGTTCACGTTTATTGATACGATGGGTGCATACCCAGGTGTTGGTGCTGAAGAACGTGGACAAGCTGAAGCAATTGCTACTAGCCTTGCTCAACTTTCAAGTTTGAAAGTTCCTGTTGTTGCAACAGTACTCGGTGAAGGCGGTTCTGGTGGTGCTTTGGGTATTGGTGTTGCTGACCGAGTAATTATGTTATCGCATAGTATTTATTCTGTGATTTCACCGGAAGGTTGTGCTTCTATTTTATGGAAGACTGCTGAAAAAGCAGCTCAAGCGAGTGAAGCTTTAGGTTTAACAGCAGATAAACTACAATCTCTAGGTATTGTTGAATATGTAGTAGATGAAGGTGAAGGGGCTCATTTAGACCCTGAGCGTGTTATGCAAAACCTAAAAGTGGTTTTGAAGCAAGCTTTGGAAGAGTTGCTACCAATGGATGCAAATGAACGATGCGAAGCACGTTATCAACGTTTAATGAAGTTTGGCAGCGAAAATTTAGGCATCACGTCTTAAAGCAGGCTCAAGAGTTTTCAGAAAATAGTTCTTTTCTTATTGGATGTAGTGGTGGCATGGATTCAATGCTACTACTACATTTAATGGCTCAAATTTTCCCTCAAAAGATCCGAGCAATTTACATTGATCATCAACTGCAAGAACAAAGTGCAGAATGGGGGGAATTTGTTGCCAGACAATCAACAAATTTAAATATTCCTTATATTATTCAAAAAGTTCAGATTTCAAATGGGAATCTGGAAGCTCAAGCGCGTCAAGCACGTTATCAAGCTTATCAGCAACATTTACAACAAAATGAAATTCTATTGCTTGCTCATCATCAGCAAGATCAGGCTGAAACAGCTATTTTACGTTTATTGTCAGGTACAGGTGTAGATGGACTTGCTGCGATGCAAGCTATTGATTACCGTACAAACATGACAATTTGGCGCCCTTTTTTGGATCTAACACGTGAGCAAATTACTTTTTGGACTGCTCAGCTTGAAGTTAAGTATATTGATGATCCAATGAACTATGATACCCATTATGATCGTGTGTGGTGTCGTGAAGAGCTTTGGCCATTTTTAACAAAACGATTTCCAAAAATGCAGCAGGCACTGAGCCGAACCAGTTATCTCATGCAAGATACTTCTGAAATTTTAGAAGAAGTTTTGAAAGCCGATTTAAAGCATTGTGGAACGGCTGAATGTTTAGATTTAACGAAATTATCCGAGTTATCTTTTGCGCGACAGCGCCAGTTACTTTCCACTTGGATGAAGGGTGATGGGCAATATCGGCCTGCATTTGAAATGGTCGAGCGCTTAAAGACTGAAGTTATTGAATCTAAGTCAGATGCTCAAGCTGCTTTACATTGGAACCAGTTTTACTATGTTCGTTATCAAAATATACTCTATAGGTTAAGTAAACAGATTTATCTTGCTGAAACTTTAAATCCGGTTGAAGCTGAACTCGAGCATGCATTTAAATTAGAAGAAAAATGGCGGGGGGCTTCTGGAAGTTTTTATATTGTGTCTAAAGACATTGGTTTAAGTCATTCTTTATTAAATAAAGAATTAAAAATAATTCGACGTCAAGGCGGTGAAAAAGTCCATTTATATGGTCGTGTTGGGCAATGGCCATTAAAAAAAGCAATTCAAGAGGCACATATTTTGCCTTGGCTTCGTCATACAATTCAAATATTAGTCATAGATAATGTTATGCTTGGGGTTTTTACACCGAAAGGATTTTGGTTGGCTCAGTCTCCGTATTGTGAGCAAGGGGGATGGCAACCAGATTTAATTTCTCATTCTTGTGATCTGGTAAATGGCGAATATGGTTATGACAAGTGTAGTAAATAGTAATATCTGTTTTATTGGTGGTGGTAATATGGCCCAAGCGTTGATCGGCGGGCTGATTTCAAGAGGTTTGCCGCCAACACGTATTACCGTTTCAGATCCAGTTGAACAAATCCGTCATTTATTACAAGAAAAAGAAGTTCATGTAACCCAAGATAATGTGGCTGCAATTAAAAATGCAGATGTTGTAGTACTTGCTGTAAAACCACAAGTTTTAGCAAATGTTCTACGCCCGCTGAAAGGCTTATTATCGGATAAACTGGTTATTTCCATTATTGCTGGTGCGGAAATTAAGACAATATCAAATCTTATTGATAGCGAACGAATTGTACGCGTTATGCCGAATACGCCAGCATTAGTTCAAACTGGCGCACATGGTATTTATGCGACTGATGTGGTTGGTGCTTCAGACCGTGAATTAACGAGTCAAATTTTAGCAGCAACTGGTTTAACAATTTGGGTAAACTCCGAAGCTCAAATTGATGCGGTAACGGCAGTTTCAGGTTCAGGTCCAGCGTATTTTTTCTACCTCATGGAAAGTATGATCCGCGCAGGTAAAAATCTAGGGCTAGATGAAAAAGTTGCAACTGCTTTAACACTTCAAACAGCATTAGGTGCGGCTCAAATGGCAATTACGAGTTCAAATACTCCGTCTGAACTACGTAAAAATGTGACTTCACCGAATGGTACTACACAAGCTGCACTTGAAGTTTTTGATCGTGCACAAATCTCTCAAAATATTCAATCTGCATTAGCTGCTGCACAGAAACGTAGCCAAGAATTGGCTCAAGAACTGAGTGACAGTGCAAAATAGCTTTAATAGGATAAGACAACTATGGGTGCAAATTCTGCGCTAATTTTTGGAATTTTAATTAACGTTGCGATTTTATTGGTCTTTTTCCGGTTCTTAATGCAATTGGCGGCAGTAAGTCCTTATAATCCTGTGGTTTTATCGACAGTAAAGGCGACGAAGATTGTTGATATTTTTGGCCGTATTTTTCCAACAGTCGCAAAAGGCCGGTTCAATTTAGCTGCGTTAGTTCTTTTAATTATTTTATATTTACTGAAAATTTTCGGTGTGATGTATCTTTCAGGTTCAATGCCAAATAGTCCGATTCATTTAGTGATTCTGACATTTGTGACGATGATCCAAGACTTGATTCGTTTCTGCCGTTATTTAATTTTCGCGACAATCATTTTGAGCTGGGTGGTTATGTTCACTCAATCTCGTTCACCTTACATTGAGGTGATTCAAGATTTGGCAGAACCATTATTAGCGCCGTTCCGTCGTTTACTACCTAATATGGGAATGATTGACTTATCACCAATTTTGGCTTTCTTGGCACTCTATATTGCCGAGATCTTAATGAATGAAGTCGCTAAAGTTCTTTTAACTGGGCTTTAAGTTGAGACGATAAAAAAGGGCTGTATTTCACAGCCCTTTCTTTATTGGTTTATTGATGACTTAGTGTGCATCATCCCAGTTTTGTCCTTGTCCAACTTCAACCACTAAAGGCACGGAAATTTCGACAACGGATTCCATGACACTTGCGATTTGCTTAGAAAGTTCTTCGGCAATGTTTTGATCGGCTTCAAACACTAATTCATCGTGTACTTGAAGTAGTAGCTTTGCTTGATCTTTTGGCAAGATTTTATCAACTGCAATCATTGCAAGTTTAATAATATCAGCCGCACTACCTTGTAAAGGCGCATTGATCGCAGCACGTTCAGCAGCCTTACGTACCATCACATTTCGTGCATCAATATCTGGTGTATAAAGTCGACGGCCCAAAATAGTTTCAACAAAGCCTTGTTCCGATGCTACTTGGCGGGTACGTTGCATATATTCATAGATGCCAGGATAGCGTTGGAAATATTGCTTAATATAATTTTGCGACTCTTGACGTGTGAAGCCTAATTGACGAATTAAGCCAAATTCAGACATACCATAAAGTAGACCAAAGTTAACGGCTTTTGCTTGACGGCGTTGATCATTCGTTACATCTTCAATAGCAATACCTAACACTTCTGCTGCGGTACGGCGGTGCACGTCTTGGCCATGTTGGAATGCATGCACCAAGGCATCATCTTGAGAGAAATGAGCCATTAAACGAAGTTCAATTTGTGAGTAATCGGCTGCTAGTAAAACTCGTCCTTCTGGTGCAATGAATGCTTTACGAATTTGACGGCCAATTTGTCTACGAATTGGAATATTTTGTAAATTAGGATCAGATGAGGAGAGGCGACCTGTTGCTGTGAGCGCTTGGTGATAACTCGTATGTACACGATGCGTGTCGTTATGAGATTGCTCAACTAAACGGTCTGTATAGGTACTTTTTAGTTTTGCTAAACCACGATGCTCTAGAATAATTTCCGCTAAAGGATGTTCAATTTTTTCTAAAACACTTTCACTGGTGCTGTATTGTCCAGTTGCAGTTTTTTTACCGCCTTTGATTCCCAATTTATCAAATAGGATTTCGCCGACTTGTTTAGGTGAAGCAATATTAAAAGTTTCATCTGCAATTTCCATAGCCTGATTTTCAAGGCCTTCCATGGTTTTTGCAAATTCAACACTTAATTTATCTAAGAATGCATGATCTAAACGAATACCATCTTCTTCCATGCCTGACAAAATGCGAGCAACAGGCATTTCGATGTTGTATAAAATATTTTCTAATTCAGGGTGTGCTTTGAGCTTATTTGAAAGCACTTCATATAAACGGTAAGTCACATGTGCATCTTCTGCTGCATAGTGAGCAGCAACTTCAATCTCAATTTGATTGAAAGTCTTTTGTTTAGCCCCCTTACCAGCAATTTGTTCAAAAGTGGTGGTTAAATGGCTTAAGTAGACACGAGCGACATCATCCATGCCGTGACGAGTCGCCGCTGCATTTAGTACATAAGATGCCAGCATGCTATCGAAATACCAGCCTTTAAGTTCTATACCGTGGTTTGCAAAAATGTGTGCATCATACTTGAGGTGATGACCAATTTTTTTAACTGCTTCATTTTCTAGCACAGGTTTAATTTGAGCCAGAACTTGTTCACGGTTCAGCTGCTGCGGTGCATTTTCATAGTTATGTGCTAAAGGCACATAGTATGCATCTTGTGCATCAAACGCGATTGAAAAACCAACCATCTCGGCAATACGGTAATCAAGACTTGTAGTCTCTGTATCAATAGCAAAATGATCGGCATTTTGTATGCGTTGCCAGAGCTGATCCCATGCTTCTTGAGTTAAAACAGTATGATAATTTGCAGTCCCAAGCTGGTCATCTTGACTAGTTAAGCTTGCTTGATCTTCGGTTTCTATAGATTCAGCAGGTTTAACTTCGTTTTGAACCACTGTCTGTGATGCTTGCTGCTTATAGCTTGAACTATTTGGGTTGTTTGGATGATCAAGCGACTGTAATTGGTTTCTAAACTCAAGCTCAGTATAAAGATTACGCAGCGCTTCCACATTTGGATCGGTAAGCTTTAATTCATGCCAATCAAGTTCTAAAGGAAGATCACACACAATACTGGCTAACTGGTGATCAAGCTTAATATTGTCCAAGTTATCTTTAATATTTTGGCTAAGTTTGCCTTTAAGTTGGTCTACATTGGCAATGATATTGTCCAATGTGCCGTATTCAGTCAGTAACTTAGCTGCTGTTTTTGCACCTACGCCAGGCACACCCATGATGCCATCAGACGCATCGCCCATAAGGGTTAAGTAATCGATAATCTGATTTGGCCAAACACCAAACTTCTCAAATACCCCGTCGGTATCCATGACGCGATCTTTAAAGCTATCTTCAAGTTTTACATGGTCATTGACGAGCTGAGCCATGTCTTTATCTCCAGTTGAGATAAGTACATGATGGCCCTCGAGTACGGCACGTTTAGCAAGTGTGCCGATAATGTCATCAGCTTCAGCACCAGGAAGACTATATAAAGGAATTCCTTGCGCTTTAATTAATGCATGCAAATATGGAATTTGTTGAGATAACTCTTCAGGCATGGTTGGGCGATCACCTTTATAAATAGGTGAAAGCTTATGACGGAAAGTTGGCTCAGGCGTATCAAAAATGACAGCCATATGCGTTGGCTGCATACGGCGCATCAGTTTTTGAATTGCAGAAATTGCTCCACGTATTGCATTGGTATGTAACCCTGTAGAGGTCGTCAATGGTGGTAATGCATGATATGCACGAAATAAAAAATAGGACCCATCAACCAAGACAAATGGTGGCATTGAACAATTCCTTAATTTGAATTAGGGGTATTTTACGTGAAAACGGCTATGAATGCAGGTTTATGATTTTTGCAGTATTTTGTATGTATAAATATACGCTTGTATTGGCTTGAAGTAAGATGACATGTAATGAAGGTGTCATATTGCTAAGCCCATGTATAAAAAAGACAAACAGGGAATGATCGTCGTTTTGATCGCTTTGACTTTGTTTTTAGCCATTTCAATTGGTTTTAAATTTCAGAGTGCCGTTGTTGCTTTATCTATTGCGCTGACTGTCATACTGGTTCAGTTTTTATCAAATCTGCACCAACGTTTAATTCATTTAGAACAACAGTTTTCTCAGCAGAAAACGCCACTTTATTCTATTCATATGCAAAGAACTGTAATTTATGCAGCTGCCTTGGTTGCATTAGTTGCTTATATCAATCATTGGATGTGGATTGCTGGTGGGGCTTTACTGGTTTTATTGCTATGTTTAATTCAAACCATCAGTGCATTTCATACTCGTCTATTGTTCCTTGAGTCAGTAAAGCAAAATGTTCATGTGGATGAAACCATAAATACAGAAGTTATAAATTCTGTAATGGAACAAGTTAGTTCCAATAATACGGACATGCTAGTCCCAGCGGGAACGGCACCTTTAAATCAAACAGAACAACCAGCTCATGTACAAACCGCATGGTGGCAACCAGCAGTCGATTGGATGGTTCATGGCAATCCAATTTTAAGAGTTGCTGTTGCCGTGCTTATGGTTGGGGTGGTGCTCTTGCTGCGTTTTGCAAGCGAACACTGGCAATTAAGTTTAGGTGTAAAACTTGGTTTTATTGCCATTGCTGGTGGTGTGTTAACGGCATTTGGATATACCTTACAAAAGAAAAACCAGCTTTTTGCTGTGGCATTGCAGGGTGTGGGGCTTGCGGTTGTGTTCCTGACGCTTGTGTTCTCACATCATTTTGGTGTGATTGCCAATATCACTACAGCAAGTATTTTATTTGCTATTTTATTAGCAATTACGGTATTCCTGAGCTTAAAACAGCAAGCAATTTATTTAGCAATATTAGCACTCGGTATGGCTTATGCGGCTCCTTTGGTTATTCCGCAATATCGCCCAGATGTGATTTTCCTGTTTAGCTATTACTTTGTAATTAACCTTGCGGTTGCTGCTGTTAATTTTATTCAGCCTTGGAAAGTTTTAAATCAAATTGCTTTTTTTGCCACAATGTTTATTGGTGGTAGTGCAATCGCATTTTATGCAGAACCCGCAAAGTTTGACACATTAGACTGGATCTTATGGTGTCATATTGCCTTGTTTATTTGGTTAAGTGTTCGTTATAGTCAAAATATATCTCGGACTTCAGCACATGAAAAACAAGAGGGCATTCGTTTACCACCACTCTTAGATGTGGGCCTTATTTTTAGTGTTCCTGTATTAGGTTTTACGCTTCATGCCTATTTAGTGCATGAGTCTACTCAAGCGTTGACGATTGGAGCTGCTGTTTTAGCTGGTACTTATGCGGTATTAACTTTCTGGATTAAAAAAACTCATCCTCAGCTTTCGGTCCTTGCAAAAAGCTTTTTTATCCTCGCGGTTGCATTTTTTGCCTTAATTTTTCCACTTGCAAAAGGAGCACATTGGACGGCAATTGGTTGGGTTGCGCAAGGTACGGCTTTAATAGTGTGGGGCGTAACTGAGCGCTACCGTTTAAGCCGATATATTGGGGTAGTTTTAGTTTTACTCAGCTCACTTGCACTGTTTTATCAGGTTTGGGCAAATGAAGAGTTTCCAACGCTAAGCACTAGCATTTATGCAATTGCCCAATTTATTTCGGCCTTTTATTTATTGCAATACAACAGTAAAGAACAACGCTATTTTAGCGCAAGCATGTTTAGTGGCATTTTCTTATGTTTAGGCATGTACGCGGGCGCTGTAGCTGGTGTGGAAATAATGGCATGGCATCATCATGCTTTGAGTCCATATTTGATGTTCGCCGTAGCCCTAATCGCAATATTTAGCGCAGTCGTACACTATAAATTACGTGTGCAATGGCAGAGTTTGCAGTTAATTTTAATTGGCCTATTGCTGTTGTTAGTTTTGGAGGAAGCTTTTACCAGTCAAGTATTCATTCTGTTTAAATGGACCGATCTATTACAGCAAACTACTTTCCTAGTCGCTACCATTATTCTTAGTGGCTTATTTATTATGGCTCAACCTCATTTGGGTGAGTCTGGATACTTAAAAGTCTGGGCTGGTTTAAGCTGGTTATCATTGGCGATTGTTGGAGTGGCTATTTTCCCACAAATGCCAATTGTGGCTTTGGCTTTTATTCCTGTGGTTTATTCGCTTTGGGCGTATAAGGCTCATAAAACGACATTGTTGCATCAAGTTCCAGTGTGGTGTTTAAGCTTACTGTGGTTGCTTGTAGTGAGTGTTGATAGCCACTCTGCTGAGTATCTTTATTTTGTTCCTTTAATTAACTTAACTGATTTTCTTTCAATTGCGGTATTTGCAGGTCTACTCTTTATTATTTATCAGCATGATTTTGATCAAGATAAATCACTGGAGTGGACTTTTAAAATTACAACAATTCTAGTGGGGTTATTGGTATTTAGTAGTGTAGTCGTTCGGGGCTTGCACCATTACTGGGCGACACCGCTATGGGGTGCTGCAATTTGGACAAATGGAATAGTCCAGTTAAGTTTGACATTGCTCTGGGTTATTTTGGCATTTGTATTGACGACTTACTCTAGTCGAAAAATGATCCGTCAACTTTGGTTTGTAGGGGCTGCGCTTTTAGGGATTGTTGTATTAAAGCTGATTTTGCTTGATCTATCGCAAAGTGCGACATTAACTCGAGTCATTTCGTTTATTGGAGCAGGTGGAGTAATGTTAATTATTGCTTATCTTGCGCCATTACCTCCGTCGTCTACCGCGCAGAAGAATCAAGAGCCTAAGCTTTAGGCTCTTGTTTTAATCCCTTTTGATTACTGTATTGATCGATATCATCGTCAGCAAAAATATTAGATGGTCGATCAATCAAGCCCATTTTAGGAACAGGAATTTCGATTCGGTTATCTAAAAAACCATTACGAATACGTTCTTGCATTTCATCTCGAACTTTTAAAGAGTTTTCTTGTCGACACCACATTGTAAATAAAAGCTCAATCGATGATTCCCTAAATGCGGTAACCGTAACTGCAGGCTTTGGATCATCTAATACGAGTGGATAATTTGATGCGACATTCAGTAAAACCTCACGAACTTTAATAATGTCTTCGTGAAAGTTAATTGCCAAAGTAATTGGAATACGCCGTATTGGGTATTTAGATAAGTTGTGTACAGGCGCACGAATGAGCTGTTCGTTTGGTAAACGAATATAGACGTTGTCGAGCGTAAGTAACTTTACCGAAAGCAAATCAATTGAAATGACTTCTCCTTCAATGGTATTGCCACGAATGAGGGTAATTTGAATGGTATCACCGACTTCAAATGAACCTTCCCCAATCAAAAATAGACCACTAATCAGGTTGCTGGCAGATGTTTGCGAAGCAAAACCCAGTGCTACTGTTAAAATCCCTGCTGCGCCAAGGAAGACACTAAGTTTAAATCCTGCCTCTTTTAAACTCGTCATAATGAAGAGTAAGAAAATAAAATAGAAAATACCACGGCGCCATACAAGGCGTTGATGAGCATTAAAGCGTGAGCCAATGGTTCTAATAAATGTATTTGAGATAATACGAGCAAGAACAAAACCAATAAAGCACAGTACAACACCGACTAAAATTTCACTAATACGTTCGGTGTTAATATTGGTAAATATACTTTTGAGGCTATCAGCGATATCTCTAGGAATATTTGAATCAGCCATAGAACCCCCTTAGAAAAATGAATCAAACATATTAAATAGTGCACCACCAGGTGAACGTGGGGGATGTACGTAAGTCACTTCACCTGCAAGAGGAGGTGTACGGTTTTCAATACGAATACGGGCAGGGCGATCAGAACCTTCATAGTAAACTTTAATTTGAGAAGTCCATAAGCGTCCCGTACTTTCACTATAAAATAGCGGTAGGGCGGTCACTGGTACATTCATGCGATCAAAGCGTAATTGATGATTACTGGTATTATGAAAATCAATCGGTGTAACCGCACGGAATGCGCGTGGTGTTAATAGATTTAAGTCGGTACGTCCATCAACAGAGGTTGCATAACAGATTTCACCTTGCTGGGCATTTGGACCGAACCATGTATCTTTAGGCTGAATTACAGGAATCTCAAATAAAGGCTCATGCTGACTTTCGACTAAACCAGCAATCCAGAGAGGAGTACTAATATAAAGAGTCCCTCGCTGACCTGCTGGAATATAAATAGGATCAACAGGTTTAATCACAACAGATCGGTCTGCTAAACGAGGCATGAGTAGAAACTTTGGATTAGTTTTCCGAAACATGTAACGTTCGACTTGAACAGAATGTGGGAAACCGAAATTAGCATCCGGGATGATGTGCCAATCTTGTTCATTATCATCTTGAAGAGTGGGACGATAATATTCGATACGCCATTCTTTTATGCCACGCGTTAAACGAAAGAGCATTGAACCGAATTGCCATGCTTTGGACTGGTTAATTTCAAAGTGCTGCTCACCCCACCATTTTAAAGAATTCTGGGGACGAGGCTGATATTCATTATTTTCAAACAAGACGTAAAATTCCTCTACCGAGTTGTTAAACAGACTTCACGCTGTAATCTGCTTAGAGTACACTCAAAATCATCTTACTCATCATTATAAATTGTGATGCAAATATTGAAACAAATACAAGTTCCATATAGTTTTGCCAAGCGTCATGGTGTTTTATTTCGTTATGACGGTGATCAAGTTTTTATTGTTAGACGTCAAAATACAGAAAAAATTGCATTGCAGGAAGCAAGACGAATTTTGGGGAAGCCTGCACATTATCAGTTATGCACTGAACAAGAGTTTAATGGCCTATTAAGTACGAGTTATGCGGGGGACACAGGCGAATCTCAACAAGTTGCGGCTGGCTTAGAAGACCACCCGGATTTATTAAGTTTGGCCGATCAGGTTCCTGAAACAGAAGATTTAATGGATCAGGAAGATGACGCGCCTATTGTGCGTCTGATCAATGCACTTCTCTCTGAGGCAATCCGTGTAGGTGCTTCAGATATTCATATTGAAGCTTTTGAAAAGAAATTATCTGTACGTTTACGAGTAGATGGTCAATTACGCGAGATTGTACAGCCTCGCCGTGAACTGGCTCCGTTACTTGTTTCACGTATTAAAGTTATGGCAAAACTTGATATTGCCGAAAAGCGTGTACCGCAAGATGGACGTATTTCTTTGCGTCTTGCTGGCCGTGAAGTTGATGTTCGTGTTTCAACTTTGCCTTCGTCTCATGGCGAGCGAGTAGTTATGCGTTTGCTTGATAAACAAGCGGGTCGTCTTAATATGACTCACTTGGGTTTAATGGCAAGTGACTATGAACGTTTAACTCAATTGGTGCATCGTCCACACGGCATTATTTTAGTCACAGGTCCTACTGGTTCAGGTAAAACAACGACTTTATATGCGGCCTTATCTGATCTAAATGACAATACCCGAAATATCTTAACTGCCGAAGATCCAATTGAATATCAACTTGAGGGCATAGGGCAAACACAGGTTAATACCAAAGTGGATATGACATTTGCTCGTGCTTTAAAAGCAATGTTACGTCAAGATCCAGATGTTGTAATGGTCGGCGAGATTCGTGATTTAGAGACTGCTGAAATTGCAGTACAAGCATCATTAACAGGTCATTTGGTTTTATCGACACTACATACCAACACTGCTATTGGTGCAGTGACTCGTCTTAAAGATATGGGAATTGAACCGTTCTTGTTATCAAGCTCTTTAATTGGAGTCGTTGCTCAGCGTTTAGTTCGTACCTTATGTCCACATTGTATGACATGGCGTGAAGCAGATACCTTTGAGAAACAGGTTTTTCAGCATATTTCACATGAGCCAACTTTAAAGTTACCGGAAGCTCAAGGGTGTGAGCAATGTTCCCACTTAGGGTTTAATGGCCGTACGGCTATTTATGAAATTGTACCTATTGATGAACCGATGCGCCGTCTTATTCATGGCAATGCAGCTGAGTTTGAATTAGAAAATCATGCTCGTCAGTATGCAGGTTCTATTCGTGATGATGGCTTGCGTAAGGTAATTTTAGGTAAAACTACACTTGAAGAGGTGCTTCGAGTAACGAATGAAGCAAGTGAAGTATAAATTATAAAATACAATTAAAAATGCCCGATTTAACTCGGGCATTTTTTTAATAAAAAAACTTATTCAGTCACAATATTAAAAGTCACATCAATATTGTTGCGAGTTGCATTTGAATATGGGCAAACAATATGAGCTGCTGCAACTAACTTCTCAGCTTCGTCACGGTCCATACCAATTAAGTAAACATTTAATGTTACTTCAATACTAAAACCTGTAGGAATTGGACCAATACCAACTTCACCTTCAACATAAGCATCTTTGCTAATATTAAATTTATCGCGGTTTGCAACGAATTTTAAAGCACCCAAAAAGCACGCTGAATAACCTGCTGCAAATAATTGTTCTGGGTTAGTTACAGCACCACCAGCGCCGCCCATTTCTTTAGGCACACCAAGTTGTACGTCTAATACACCGTCTGATGACGTTGCACGACCATCACGGCCACCAGTTGCTTTAGCTTTTGCACGATACACAACTTTTTCTAAAGACATCTTATAATTCCTAAATTAAATTGAATGCAAATATATCGTACACGACTTAATTATTTTGACAAGCCAAAATTGTAAAAAAATGGGTGATTATTTAGCTATATTTGTACGAAGTTGTGTCAGCTGATCTTTCAGATCAAGTAGGGTGGTCATGTCACAAGAACTTGCTTCTAAAATATGAGCAGGAATATTTACGGCTTGTTCTTTAAGTATTTTTCCTTTTTCACTTAGTGTAATAATCACTTGGCGTTCATCTTCTTTTGAACGTGTGCGATTCACTAGTTGAATTGCTTCTAATTTTTTTAAAATGGGAGTTAAGGTAGAAGATTCTAAAAATAGTTTGTTGCCAATTTCTGAAACGGTAACCTCATCTTTTTCCCATAGAACCAACATCACCAAATATTGAGGATAAGTAATGCCTAGTGGAGTCAAAAGTTTTCGATAAAGCTGATTAAGTGCTAAATTTGTTGAGTAAATGAGGAAACATAATTGATTCTCAAGCTTTAAATTTTGACAGTCTTGGTCCATATATTCCTCAGAAAACTAAAAGATGCTTTTCTAGTATATCGCTTTATGTCTGATTTCTTAAATGCTCATAATTCTGAGCTATCGATAAAAATGAGATAACGCAAAAAAAGAGTAATCGAAAGATTACTCTATAACTTTAAAATATGAACTTGAAACAGTTACCAGAGATCGGCAATTTTCTTCATTAAACGAGCACGGTATTTTGCAGTTGGGTTATTTTCATTACGTTGCTGTTCTTGTTCATAGAAATCTTGCCAAGCTGTAATCATTTCTAAAGTTGTTCCTTGTTTTTTAATCATAGAAACATCAGCAGGTTGAATATTTTCTAAACGTTGTCTTGCGCCTTCAGCACCCGTTCCCCAACCAATAATCCGCTGACCAAAAGCAGGTAGAGGAATGTTTTTTGGAGTAGGTGGAAGAACATCTTGTTTCAGCTGCAAATTTGGAGAAACAAAATGATTCGTTGCTCCAAACTCAGCTGCATAACAGTGAATATTTGCCCCTAAGCAAAAAATGCTAAATAAGTATTTCCACATGAATAATTAAGCTTTTAATAGTGAATTAGTTTACGATGCGTCATTAAAGGCATTGATGTACGAACAAGCTCTTGAGCAGATAAATCAAAAGGTACAGTAATTAAACCATTGCCTTCATATTCAATCATACTTAAAACTTGTCCACGGCTATCAGTTGCTCCTGCATGTCCCCACGTTTGACGTTTTTCCCCATGCCAACCTTGTTGCGCTGCTCCTAGAACATAACATTGACTGTCCATTGCACGTGCTTGTAACAAAAGCTGCCAGTGCATTTGTCCTGTTGTATAGGTAAATGCTGCTGGAGCAGTCAATAAATGAGCGCCTTGTTGTCTGAGAGTTAAAGCTAACTCAGGAAAACGCAAGTCATAACATACCATTAGCCCAATATTGCCAAAAGGGGTAGATGTGACTACAACGTCTGTTCCAGGTTCAAAGAAACGAGATTCTTGATATCCACCAACTGCATCGCCAACTTGCACATCGAATAAATGTATTTTGTCGTAGCGTGCTTCTGTACCTTCAGGACTGATACATAAGCTTACTGTGCGCACGCGACCATCTTGTATGATAGAGCCATCTGGACGAAATGGACATGGTAAAGTGCCGGCAACAATCCAGATTTGATATTGATGCGCAAGTTTCTCAAGTCTTTGCTGGATCGATTCAAATTGCTCAGCTGTTTCACGCTGTTTACCAGCAGCGAAACATACAAAGTTTTCGGGAAAAACAATTAAGCTGGCATTTTGAGCACTGCTTTGCTGAATCAATGACTCGATTATTTGAAAGTTGCTTTCAATGTCATCTTGAGAATTCATTTGAACAACTGAAACAAGAGTCATATACAAATCCAGATTAGCAATAAAATTTAGGCATTTTGCTTATCAGATACTTGTTCAAGCGTGTCTTGTTCTTTCTGCAATTGCTTAACAAGTGGCTCAAACATATTCTGATTATTTGCATTGAGTTTCATCAATGTCTTATGTGCATCCAGAACAGTTCTTAGCATCGCATTATGAGTAATGTGTTCATCCGTTAGCGTTAGAGTGCATACGCTAGGATCACCACAATAATTCAGAATAACAAAAACCTGCCCTAGCCCCATGCTGTTGGCTAAGGTTGTGATATCTGGATTGGTAGATAGCATCACAGCTTGAATATGATGAGTCTGTTTCAGTTTTAAACCTAGCTTGGCTAGGATACCTAGTACAGTACTATCAATAAATGTTGTTTGGGTTAAATCAACGATTGCACCAACAACATTCTCTTGCTGTTCAATTCTGTTTAAAAGTTTGTCTAGACTTATACAAGAATGGGCTCGCACTTCACCAATAAGTTTGAAAATATGCGTTCCATTTAAGCTTGCATATTCAACATGACCTGTTGACATATAAATGCCATTTTCAGAGAAGGATAGAAAAATTATCACATAGTGCCATCTCAGACTCAAGAGTCCTTAAGTCGTATATTTTTTAATTGATTGATTTTTAAATTAATTCATTCGACAAAGACTAAAGATGGCAATGTCATCAGCAACATGATCAGGGGCTTGGAATGATTGATTTTGCAAATGTTGGACCAATTGTTGAAATTGATCATTCAATCCACCATCAAATGGTTCTAGTGCTCCATCTGAACAAACAATGAAACGCGCATGACGATTTAATGTACATACATGTTCTTCAACTTCCAATTCGTCAGTTAAGCCCAGAGGAAAGCTACTAGTCGTTAAAATTTTTGGGGGTTGATTCGGTTCAAAAATAATTGGGGGAGGGTAGTGACCTGCACTAGACCAGCGAAGATTATGCGTTTCAAGATTTAAAATACCGAC
Organism: Acinetobacter sp. ABJ_C4_1; assembly: GCF_044538495.1. Lineage (NCBI taxonomy): Bacteria > Pseudomonadati > Pseudomonadota > Gammaproteobacteria > Moraxellales > Moraxellaceae > Acinetobacter > Acinetobacter sp. ABJ_C4_1. Next base: position 227,395 of record NZ_JBIUCQ010000006.1, read on the forward strand.
CACGATCGTAATATGTTTTTCGATATTCTCTTGAACAAGCATTCCATTTAATTTTTTAATCAACTGTCGGGGGGTTTTTGAGCGGCCATGAAATGCAGCCATCCATGAAGTTAATAAACTGCTTGTGACACCGTGTCCCGATACATCGGCAAGATAAAATAAAACTTCTTTATCATTCAATTTCCAATAATCATACCAGTCACCTGATAGATAGGCGGAAGGTTGAAAAAAAGTTTCAACTTCATAATTTAATAAATCAATAGGATTTGGTAATAACCGTTTTTGTAATTCTGCTGCGGAAGGTAAGTCACGGCTATCTTGATTACGTTTATATTGAGCATCAATTCTTGTTAATGCTTTATTTAAATCTTGTGGTAACTGGTTCCATACCCATCCAGCAAGAGCACCTGCTTCCCATGCCTGAGCTAAAGCACTACCTTCATGCTCAAAAGCAATCACAATTGTAGGCAAACGCCATTTATGAGTCAGGAAATCTTGTACATCTGCAATTGCAATAATTGTTGGGTCATATAAATCGAGATCATCTATGTGAATGACTTGTAAGTCTGGTAATGCATCCAGAGCTTGCTCTAATAAAGGGATAGAGCGGGTCGGTTTAATAAAATACATAGAAGATATGGTAGTCCTTTTACAAGATCACTTTATCCATCATAGAGGATGTATGATCAAAATCAAGGTATTGCCTTTTTATATAAACAGCACAATACCCTGATTTCTTCTTTAATTATTTTTTAGTTTTGCTATGACTATCGTCTGGAACATCTTCAGATTCGTCGTCATCAATAAAAGAAACATCTGCTGAATTACCTTTTTTCTCAGCAATCTGGAATGCCTTACGTTGGAGATACAAATCGCGAATCATCGCATATTGATCACCTTGTATGGTTTGATCCAAATCTAGATATTGAGCACGTGTATCAATGGCTTGTAAGACATTGGTTGACCAGTAAAGACCATCTTGGTTATCCATAATATACTTTTGTGGACGAGCCTGAGAATCTACAGCTAAGCCAATACCATCACGTAATGTGCTTGGTCCAAAGAAAGGCAACATCAAAAATGGTCCAGAAGGAACGCCATAGTAACCAAGAGTGACACCAAAGCTTTCATCTTCAGGCGGAAGACCTAAGCGACTAGCAGGGTCAGCTAAACCTAAAGTTGTTAATGTATTAACAGTAAATCGACCAAGTGTCTTTGCTGCACGTCCAGGGCGTCCTTGAATTAACTGGTTAACAGCATTCCATGGCTCTCCAAGATTTTTGCGGAACTGGCGATAAGAGCCACGCACATCTTCTGGAGTTTTCTCATTATATTGAACTGCAACGGGGCGAAGAATATTGCGGTCTAACATGTCATTAAAAGAATAAATCGGACGGTTTAATGACTGTAATGGGTCTTTTACTGTATCCGGTTGAGCGGCATTTGCATTGATTTTTAAATCTTTAGCTTTTAGTCCTTTCAAATCTTTAATAATTTGTGAGCGGGGGCGGCTCTGCTGAACCTCTGTTGAAGTGGCATCTTCCGAACTAGCGGCAGATTCTTCAGTAAGATTTTCCTGAGCATGTGCTGAGGTATAAAGACCCACAGTTAATAAGCTCGATAATAGTAAATTAGAATAATTCATATAATTCCTTAACCGCTAGCCAGGCTCTGTTCAATATGCAGTTGGATAGAGATATATTTTAATACAGAAGCGATAAGCTATTATCAATGTAAAATTGGTCAAATAATATAGAAAAATGACTAAAAAGCCTAAAAATTGACCGGTTGAATAATAAAGTTTGAGAAAGGACTTGCAAAGGTAAGTTTATAGTCTATAATGCACATCCATCGGCGGTGATGCAGATAGAAACTTGTTGAAAAACAGTTACTTGAGATTGAATTGATTGCTTTAAGTGATGAATTTGATGATAAGTTGGTTTTGAGAATAAGTTTTAAAAATATCGAAATTACCTGTTGACTTTTAAGAGATTAAGAGTAATATAGCCGACCTAGCTTGCTGGTGACGAACCAGGAAGAAGATCATTAAGAGAATTGAAGAACAACTTGTGTGGATTTTTACTGATTGATTAATCGAAATAATTTTCATTGATTGATTGGTTTAAATTACTCGAAGTTTATTTGAGCGAAATTTAAGTCAGTAATTGA
>NZ_JBIUCQ010000007.1:0-177809 GCF_044538495.1 Acinetobacter sp. ABJ_C4_1
ACCAATTAATAAAATTTAACGACTAATTTTGATATTATCTGCTCTATTTTTTTGTGCTTTTTAAAATGTCTTAGGTCTTATTTTTGAAAAAATAATTTATATCAATTACTTTTTAGTTAGGTAAGTAAATATGTCCCAATTACTTATTTTTCTTATTTCTTAAATAAATTAAATCTAGGCTTTACTCAGATGAATCTTACTTCTTTTTGTTAAAGTGATATTTATATTTTAGACATCCATAACTCTGGAAAAATATTTTTATCAATCATTCCTCTGCTTTTTTTCCAAAAATATTACTAACCACACCGCCAGTAATTCCTGCACTAATTGCACCGAAAGATGTTCTTACATTACCATCCATAATTACACCTAATGATTCATCTACAGTACCAATCGATGGTTTACTGCTACAGGTTTTAAGCTCAAACAGTTTAGAAGAGAGGGATGCGGTGGTGGAGCGGTTTTTTATGCCTGTGTGATAGCGGGAAAACTCATACTAATTATTCAGTATATGGCCTGAGGGGGATTTATTATGATTTGTTTTAATAATGATAGTTTGAATTCTATGACTAGGTCCTACTGAATTATTAATATTTACTTAAGTTTTAGCTTTATATTTTTTCTATAAAATAGTTATAAAACTAAGGTTAAAACTGAAGTTAATATAAACGAGATAGACAAATCTGTCTATTTTATATAAAGTATAGTCGATTGTAACTCAAATTTATAAATAAAGTGATGTTTAATAATATTACCCAGATTTTAGAGAGTGTTGGTTTTCTCTCACAACATCGTTCGGTGTATCTCCAGTTTTCAGATGCATCCCTGAATAGTCAGGTCTTTTTACAACGCATAGATGGGCAACATTATCTTAATCAGGGCATGACAGCAGAGCTGATTTGTTTATCAACAAATGCCCATATTCCACTCAAGCAATTTATTGGGGTGCAGGTTGCTGTTGACCAAGTAACAGACCGAGGAAGCTTTTTCCGTACAACTGGTATTATTACTGGAGCATCGCAAGGACAAAGTGATGGTGCTTTAACTTTATATAAGCTGGCTGTAAGTGATCCAACTTATCTCTGGCATAAACGCAGAAATAGTCGTGTGTTTATGAACAAGAGTGTGAAAGAAATTAGTGAAATTCTATTTCAGGAATGGCAGGGGAAAAGTCCATTATTTGCTTCTAGTCTGACTCTAGATTTGAGCGGATTGAAACAGACCTATGATGTCCGTCCTTTTGTTATGCAGCTCAATGAAAGTGACTATGACTTCTTAACTCGTTTATGGCGTAGTGAAGGCGTTAGCTGGCTCATTGACGAAGCTGAGCTTACTGTAGAGAGCAATACAGATGATATTCAGCCACAAAAATTACGTTTGATTGATGATAATAACCAATATGAAGCACTGACAAGAAGAGCGATTCGTTACCACCGCAGCAGTGCAACTGAACAATCTGATAGCATGACCAGCCTCATGGCTGATCGTAGTTTACAGCCGACCTCTGTTTTTGTGCAGCGTTGGCAGTCAGATGTATTAGAGCAAACTGATGGGGTAGGCAGTGTCCAAAGTAAACATTTGCATAGCTCTAACTACGACAATCAAAGCTTAAGCCTTGAAGAAGCATGGCACTATAGTCCGGCATGGATGCAAGATTTAAATAGCGAAGATGGTGCAACCTCAGCAAGTAATCAACAACTAGAAAAGTTCAATCAGAACCTAAGTGCTTATTATGATGCTCAGTCTAAGCAGTTTATTGCTAAAACCACAGTACGAGATACCCAAGTCGGCTATTGGTTTGAACTCAATGAGCATCCTGAAATAGATCAGCATGAAAGCTCAGATAAAGAGTTTTTAATTGTAGGTAAGAACTACTATAACCAAAATAATTTACCCAAAGATTTAAACCAGCAAATCCAGACTTTAGTTCAACAAAGTGATTGGCAAGCGAGTAATAACGACGAGCGTCAAGCGAATCAGTTGATTTTACAACGTCGTCATATTCCAACAACACCCGCCTATAACCCACAAACCCATAGTCCTGCCACTCATCCACAACGTGCGAAAGTGGTGGGTCCTGAAGGTGAAGAAATCTATGTAGATGAATGGGGACGTATTAAAGTCCGCTTCCTGTTTACCCGTAGTGATGACCATAGCCATGATGGTGGAGCAGGAACCAACAACAATGACACCGATTCTGCTTGGATTGACGTTCTAACGCCGTGGGCTGGAGAAGGTTACGGTGCACGGTTTTTACCGCGTATTGGTGAAATTGTTGTTATTAACTTTTTTAATGGCGATATAGACCGACCGTTTGTGATGGGACGAGTGCATGAGGCTCAGCGCCAACCGACCAAATTTGATAACAAAGGTAAGCTTCCCGATACTAAAAAGCTGAGCGGTATCCGTTCCAAAGAAGTCTCAGGTGGTGGTTTTGGACAACTCAGATTTGATGATACCCCGGGGCAAATTAGTACTCAACTTCAAAGCAGTCATGGTGCAAGTCAGTTAAATCTGGGGAAACTCAGCCATCCTAAAGATAAAGCGGAAAGTGAAGATCGCGGAGAAGGATTTGAACTGCGTACTGACCAATGGGGAGCTTTGCGCGCGGGGCAAGGTTTGTTGGTGTCCACCCATAAACAGGATAATGCAAAAGGCGAACACCTCGATGCCGAAGTTGCGAAAAAGCAACTTGAGGGTAGTCAAACTAACAGTAAAGCACTGAGTGACATTGCTAAAAACCAGAAAACCGATGAAATAGAATCGATTGAACAGTTAAAAGATTTTGCTTCACAAATTCAGCAGCAAATCGCTAAATTTGAAAAAGCTTTACTGCTTTTAAGTTCACCAGATGGCATAGCTTTGAGTACGTCTGAAGATATTCACATCTCGGCTGATGCACAAATCAATCAGGTTGCTGGAGACAGTATCAATATAAGTACTCAAAAGAATGTCATTGCCCATGCTCAAAATAAGATCAGCCTCTTTGCAGCGCAAAGTGGACTAAAAGCTGTAGCAGCACAAGGCAAAGTAGAAATACAAGCTCAGGCAGATGCGCTGGATGTGTTGAGCAAACTTGGAATTACAATTTCATCAACCGATGACAAAGTCATCATTAGTAGCCCGAAAGAAGTCAAAATCACGGGTGGCTCATCGCAAATTACTCTAAATGGCTCAGGAATCTTTCCGAAAACTGGCGGAAAATTCCAAGTCAATGCAGGACAGCATTTGTTTATGGGAGGAGCGAGTGCAAGTGCTAATGCTCCTGAGTTACCTAAAGCAAAACCTATGCAAGGAGCATTGGAGCTACTGCGGAGTTATGGTGGAGATAACTTCTTTAAGCAAAATAGTTATAAGGTCATTGATTCATTAGGTAAGCAAATTACAGGCAAACTTGATGGGAATGGTTTTGCACAAGTAAAAGGTATTGCACCTGGACCAGCTAGAGTAGTTTTTGAGAAGGACAATACCAGTGCTTGGCTACAAAGCAGTGATTTTAATCGTAAATACACTTGGGCTGAGCCAGTCAAAAGTGTTCAAGGATTAATGAAAAATGCCCTAGGAACAGTGGGGCAAAATACGATGTCTCAGTTGCAAAATAATCTTCTTTCAACTGATAAAAATAGTTTCAAAAACTTGGGTAAAAATACTTTAGATAATTTAGCTGGGCAAGCAGTAGGCCAGATTAAAAATCAGGTCACTAATACTGCGCTCAACACTGTTTCAAAAGAACTTAATCTCAATTTATCTGCTGATCAAATGAAAAGTCTTGGTCAAATGGCGATAAACCCAAGCCAGTCTCTTGAAATGCTAAAAGAGCAAGGCCAAGGTTTTTTGAGTGATCAAATGACCGCAAAATTATCTAAGTCCACAAATCAAGATTCACCTATTCAGCAAGGGGCTTTAGATACTTTTGTTCGGACAAAAAAGTAGATTGGATGAATAGAGCGATCCAACATAGAAAAATATTGCTGTAATTGAATGAATTAAAGGTTTTATATTAATGGCTAAAGAGAATACAAAACAGAAAGAAATTAAAAAACAACCTGCTGTTGAACTTGCTGTTTTTAACTTAAATAGCGTGAGGGATGTAGCGGATTTGCAAATGATCGCAAGTCAGGTTCAGCGTTATTTACAAGTGTGTGGAAACACAACACTAGAACAAATAAAAAGTAAAGCCAATATAATCACGGTTGCTAATATCTTTGCATTGACGGGTAGTGTACTAGACCTTATGCTCTTTGCCACAGATAAGAAAACTGGTGATGCTGCTGTACAACGTGGGGCATTACTTGCGGCAAATTTAATAGGCTTATTTTCAGAACCGAGTAATGAAGCTCATGCGCGCATGGCTTTACGTCCGATGTTTGGTTTAATGGCACAGTGCTTATATCGAGAAAATGGAAAAATTACAGAAACTGATATTAAGCGGTTAGGTTTACATCTCAATGCGATGATCGCTGGAGATTTAGAGAACTTTTTAAAAGAGACTCAAGCGAAGTTAAGCACTCTACTTGCCAGTGCTACGGCGTTGGGTGTAACTATATTACAAAGCATGGCGACCCCAGCAACAAATATAAATGTAGGAATAACCACTGCGGCAGGTGCAAGTGCAGAGAAACGAGATCCGAAACTCAAATTTACCAACTGGGCTGTTCCACTCATTGATTTATTAGGGAAGCCGAGCCAAGCAAATTTAACCCCAAAAATACAACCAAATATAACAAGTCGTTTGCAACACGAAGCAACTCAGGCTATTGCGGCTTTAGGTCAAGCTTTACAGCAACAAGCAAATGCTAGTCAAAAATATACGTTGGCATGGCTATTACAAGAAACACTGAAAGCTATACAAGCATTAGAAAACAAAGGTAATGCAAGTGTGCCAATCAACCAGACGGGTGAATATGAACGGCATACGAAAGGAGACACTTTAGAGTTTGTAAGTTTACAAGCAGATGCTTTAAATGCTCCTCCATGTGAAGGCCCTGATTCCCAATCTAGAAAAAGTATTAGCTATTCAATTGGTGCTGAACGGGTTCAACATACAGACTTCTATTTACCAAAAATAGGTTTTTCTTTTATACGGCAATATAACTCACAAATGGATGAGTTTGATCAAAGCATGGTCGGTGCACGTTGGATGATGCCATTTTCCAATATGATTCAACGAACTGCTCAAGGCTATTTATTTATTGATAGTAAAGGGCGAAAGCATCAACTGCCAGCTTCCATTACACTTGAAACTTATGAAGTTCCTTATGAGGGAATAATAGTACAACCTCTTAAAAATGGAGATCTGGTTCTAAACTTTGGGGGAGACTGGACTTTTCAATTTCATCAGTTTTCAGTCGGACAGCCTTATCAATTGATTCAACAATTCAATGAAAAAACACAAGAAAAAATTGATTTAAGTTACCTTATTTTTGAAAAGGTTGCTTATCTTCAATGTGTTGATTTTCAATTAGAGCATGCTAAACACCAATTAAAATTTGCTTTTAATGAGCAAGTTAAAATGATTGCGGTGTTTTTAGATGATAAAGCCGAACCATTAGCACGTTATGAATACGATACCCAAGGGAACTTAATTAAAGCTATTGATCAGAATGGCCATACAAGAACTTATGAATATAACCACTTTCATCAACTAACGCGCTATACAGACCGTACAGGGCGTGGACAAAATATTCGTTATGAATCAACTGAAGCCAAAGCTAAAGCAGTAGAAGAATGGGCGGATGATGGTAGTTTCCATACCAAACTAAAATGGCACCCGCGCTTACGTCAAGTGGCGGTTTATGACGCCTATGATGTACCAACCTACTATTACTTTGACCTCAATGGGTTTACTTACCGCACACGTTTAGCGGATGGGCGTGAGTCATGGTATAGCCGTGATGGGCAAAAGCGGATTACTCGTCAAATTGATTTTGAAGGACGAGAGACTCAACAGGAATATAATGATCAAGATCAACTTGTTAAAATTGTCCAGCCAAACGGTGGGATAATTCGTTTTGCATATAATGAACAAGGTAATTTAGTTGAAATTAAAGACCCAGAAGGCAGTATTTGGAAACGGGAATATGATGAAAATGGTAATCTTAGTAAGGAAATCAATCCATTAGGGCATATCACACAGTACAAATATAACAATGATAATCAACTGGTTGAAGTCATTGATGCAAAAGGTGGGGTTAAGAAAATTCAATATAATGAATTGGGGCAGATGATTTCATATACCGATTGCTCAGGTAAGAGTAGTACATGGGAATATGATGAAGATGGTGCACTGACAGCTCAACAAACTGCAAATAATAAAGTTGTACAGTATTTTTATAGTACCAAAGGCCGAGATAAAGGACAGCTGCAAAGTATTATTTATCCTGATGGGTTAAAAGAATACTTTGAGCATGATGAAGAAGGACGCTTACTTAAGCATATAGACACTAAAGGTTTAGTAACGGAATATAAGTACAATCAAGTTGGCTTATTAGAGCAGCGTATTGATGCCAATCGACATAGCGTAACTTATCAATGGGACAAACAAGGCCGCATTCAAAAGCTGATTAACCAGAATCAAGCCGAATATTTGTTTGGATACAATCCGTATGGATATTTGATACGTGAACAGGCCTTTGATGGAGAGGAAAAGCACTATAGTTACAATGAGAACGGAAGGTTATTTCAAATCCGTCAACCAAATATACTGACCGAATTTGACTATTATGCAGATGGGCAAATTGCTTCGAAAAGCTTTACCCATTTACATACAGGCCAGAAACAAACAGAGCAATTTGACTATAACCTGAATAACCAGCTGAGCCGAGCCAGTAATGAGGTTAGCCAAATTGATTTCTATCGCAATGCACTTGGGCAGTTGGTTAGAGAGCACCAGCATTATAAAATTCTAGAACTGAAACCGCTCACAGCAGTATTACATTATGAGTATGATGAGCTTGGAAATTTAATTAAAACAATTCGACCTGATGGACATACACTGAATCATCTTGTTTATGGTTCAGGACATATTTATGCAATTGGTTTAAATAACCAAGAAGTTGCTTCATTTCAGCGTGATGATTTGCATAGAGAAACAACAAGATTACTAGCAAATGGGCTTATTCAAACTAAACAATATAATGATGTGGGATTACTGAGTTCACAGCTAATTCAACCTGAGCAAGAAACTCAAGACTATTTACAATATCAAGTATATAGACACTATCAATACGATCAAAACTATTTGCTTAGTCAAGTCGAAGATAGCCGTTTGGGTAAGCTCAATTATCAATATGACCCAATTGGGCGTTTAATTGCAGCTCAAAGTTTACATAAAACAGAAAGCTTTAGCTTTGACCCAGCAGGTAACTTAATTGATTCTGACTCGGTAGTAAGTCCTGCACAAATTAAAAATAACCTTATTAAAGGTTATAAAGGTAAACACTACCAATACGATGCACAAGGTAATGTGACAGAGATTATTCAAGCGGGCAAAAACCTTAAACTGACTTGGGATAATCAAAACAGACTTATTCGAAGTGATAATAATGGTCTAGTTACAGAATATGGTTACGATGTCTTTGGTCGTCGACTCTACAAAAAAACAGCCAGAGCATTAACGTTATTTGGTTGGGATGGCGATTTAATGATATGGGAATCATTTAAATCGGCACAGACTAGTTATACAAAGCACTATATTTATGAACCTGATAGCTTTGTTCCACTATTACAAACAGGTTATAAGGATTTCATTCAACTGATAGAAACTCCTGATTATCAGGAATATCAAACAAAACCATATTCTATTTATAAAGACCCGGTATGGAATAGTACTACTCGGAAAAAGCGTGCTGATTTAGAGCAAATCACATTTTACCACTGTGATCAGGTCGGAACACCACAAACCATGACTAATACTCGCGGTGAATGTGTATGGGAAATTCTCCAAGACACGTGGGGAACAGCATTAGAAATTAAAGCAGTAAATCAAGATAATCCATTTGAACAAAATAATTTACGCTTTCAAGGTCAATATTACGATCTGGAAACAGAACTGCACTATAACCGTTATCGTTATTATGAACCTCATAGTGCAAGATATGTGAGTAAAGATCCGATTGGTTTGAGTGGCGGAATTAATACCTCTGCTTATGTAAGTGATCCAACTCAATGGGTAGATCCGCGGGGGCTTGCATCAAATTCAATTGGATCATATGGAAGTGTAAAATCAGCATCAGATACATATGAAAAGTATGCAACAAGTAAAAGTTTAAAAGATGTAGCTGAAAGATATGCGGCAGGGAAATCTGTAGGCGGCTCAGCGACAGCAGGAGTTGGTGTTGGGATTTACGCTAATTATAAAGGTAATGGTGAAAGTACATTAACAATGGAACGAAAAGTAGGTTTAGGTTATGAGTATGGGGTTTTTGAACGTAATTACCATTATGGAGAAAGACAAGTTAATAGAGGTTATATAGAAGGGTGTGCGGCAACAGGAGAATCTAAATACTGTGCGGGCTCACATACTGATAAAATAAGCCCTTATATTTATAAAGATGAGTATAAGTCAAAAAGTAAAGCAAGAGGTATTACTATTAGTCAAGGTAAAGAAATGGTTGGTAATCCAAATGGCCCATCTATTATTCATGGTCCCGGTCATAGTTGGGATTTGGGAGCACATGGCTTCCCTTCAACATATTAAAGAGAAACCTGTCTAAATATAAAGATATTAGTTCATCTTGGATAATTCTTGAGCTGCATAAGAGTTTCCTGCTTCAGCAGACTTTTCAAACCAAGTACGGGCTAAGGATAAGTTCTTATCTACTCCTAGCCCGTCTTTATATATTTTCCCGAGATGGTATTGTGCATTGCTTTCGCCTTGATTTGCAGCTGCCAAAAACCATTTTTGTGCTTGAAGATAATCTTGTTTTATACCATCTCCGAGTAAGTACATAAGCCCTAAATTATATTGGGCATCAATATCTCCTTGGACGGCAGCTTTTAAATACCATTGAGAAGCTTCTAACTTGTTTTGAGTTACTCCTCTACCATGTAAAAACATAGTGGCAAGATTTGTTTGAGCATCTGAATCACCTGCATTTGCAGCATCTAAGTAGTATTTTATAGCCTTTTGATAGTCCTGCTTAATACCTAAGCCTTTACTGTAGAAATTTCCAAGTTCGTTTAAGGATGGAATATCACCTTGTACTGCAGCTTTCTCATACCAATATTTTGCTTTGATGTAATCTGGTTTAATATGCTTATTTCCCATGTATAATAAACCTAAATTATATTGAGCATTAACATAACCTTGATTTGCAGATAAAGTGTACCATTCAATAGCTTTTAGAATATTGGGTTGAATATCTTTATATCCTTCTGCATACATTACACCTAAATTGTACTGTGCTTCCGGATCTCCCTTTTCAGCTTTTGATCGGATATCATTTACATTAATATTATCTATATTATTCTGATTAGAGTGCTGTTGTTCATTATTGTCATTAGCTTGATTGACAGATTTTGCACAACCTGAATTTAAGATACTTAAAAGACAAACAGTTAGAAAAATTTTTTTTGATAACATCTTTTATCTCGGATAGATTAATGGGTGTTAATTTACTATATAGGAATTCTACTTGCTCAATTTGCAACGTAAAATAACATAAACGAAAAAATAACGTTTCAAAAAGAAGGATTTTCATAGATCAATTTAAGAAAAGATATGCCTATATCTATAGAAAATTATAATCTATCTAATTACTGATTTTAATAATAAGAATAATTTTATGATCATGTACATACTACTAAAGATTGAGAATATAATTTCAAAGCTTCACAAGACCAACAGTCAACTGTTGATCATAAATTACCAGCAGCTCCAAGAATTCCTGAGGCTCCTTCCAAAATGGGCTATCATCCACTTGATTTCCAAACCAAGGCATGTTTTAAATGAGAGATAATATGAAAATTTTCTTATCAATATTTATATTTAGTACATTAACTTTGGTAGGATGTGATTCTTCTAATATAAAAGTCAAAAGCTCCAATAGTGAGTTAAGTAAATATGAAAAAGATGCAGAAAATGGTGACCCAGTTGCTCAATATAATATAGGTGTTATATATCAACAAGGATTAAATGGTAATAAGGTTAACTTAGATAAAGCGGTGTATTGGTTTGAAAAAGCTGCCGAACAAGGTGAAGAGGAAGCCAAAGCTAATTTGGTATAATTTATTATACAGAGGGAACTAAATATACTAATATTCCCAAGGCATTAGATACTTTTTCTGAACTTTCGAAAAAAGATAATAGAGTAGCTATTAATTTTTTAGGAAGAATGTATAAGGATGGAGTTGGTGTAGATCAGGATAGTAATAAGGCCTTTAATCTTTTTAATAGAGCTGCTCTTTTGGGTGACTTAAGTGCACAGTTTAATTTGGGCAATATGTATTTTAATGGTGAAGGGACCCCTTTAGACTATGAAAAGGCTACCTATTGGTATAACAAGGCTATTATAAATGGAAAAGATGGAGATGCCGCTAAAATACTTGCTGGAATGTACTATGAAGGGAGAGGGGTAGAAAAAAACATTAGTAAATCAATTGAATTACTTCAAATTGCTGCTGATCAAGGAGATCAAGAGGCGGCCAAAAATATAGAAATTATAAAAAAAGAATGTAGCTGCTAATAAATATTTATTAAATTGTTCTAAATTTAGATAAATTTTATATAAACTAAGAATAATATATAGTTAATTAGATATAATATTTTTATTGAAATTGTTGTTGGTATTAAGGAGTGCTAGATTTACTTTTGAAAATGAGTTTTTTAATAGTATTTTTTAAAATTTGAGTCTATTATGAGTAAATATTTAAATATCTTTATATTCAGTATATTAGTAGGGTGTAATATCCCTGATAGTTCAGCAAATTCTGAATTCGAAAATTTAAAAAGTGCAGCAGAACAGGGAGATATTCGTGCTCAGTCACAAATGGGTGATGCATATCTATTCGGTGAGTATGATTTAAATGTTGATTATAAACAGGCTATTAATTGGTATCAAAAAGCTGCTGATCAGAGTGATGCAAAGTCTCAATATAATTTAGCAATAATGTACCTTAATGGTTATGGTGTAAAAAAGGACTTATCAAAATCTGTAGAATATTATCGTAAATCTGCTTTACAAGGAGATGCTGATAGTCAACTTCAATTAGGAATTAGGTACTTAAATGGAGAGGGAGTTGAAAGAAATATAGAAACTGCAAAAGAATGGTTTAAGAAAGCAAAATTATCTGGTAATCAAGAAGCTGATGTTTATTTAAAAAAATGAATAATTAATAAAGAATATATTAAATTTTTCTGGGTTACATAAATATTATCTAAGCTCAGGATGATATGTGGATAATAAATTTTATTAGTTAATTAGCCTATTTTATACTTTTTAAATTATAATAAAATTAAATTATAAATTAATCATATAATTTGCTGTAGTAATTGTACTCCAAATTAGTAAGACTTTTGCTTTTAAGTAACTTAACCCATTGGGTCGACCCTATAGGGCAGCAGCTAGTAGACGGAAAAAATTAGGATTAGGTATAGGTTTCTTATTTTTAAATACTATGACTTGATTTGGTCAAGTTGGTTGAAAAAGTATAGTATTAAATGCGCCAAATATGGGACAGTTCCTTAAAAATAATGCTTCAGGAATGGTGATATTTACAAATAAACAAATGATTGGACAAGCTGGTTCGAGAGGTGTTAAAGCTGCGACTGAGAAAGATAAATCAAGTAAGAAATAGTAAGGTGAAATAATGCTAACGATATTGGTAGAAGTAATTATGGCTGTTTTTATTGCTAATTTTAAAGTATCAGAACACCCTATTATAAATATAATAGTACGTGGCCTTTTGGTGGCAGTAATCGGCTCTTTTATAGCATTATTTTCTTCAATCCTAGAAGGTTGGGATTTTTCGATTGGGTTTGCTTTAATATTCAGCCTGATAATTGGCTTGGCCGTAAGTATTTTTCTGTTCGCGGTAGAGGCTTTTTTTAACTATATTGATAAGAAATGATTTTATATATTAAGAAACGTTAGAGAAGTAGTGATAGGAGTTATAAAGGGAAGTTGAAATGAAAAAAATTGCAACGAATCAATTGAATCTTGAAGATATACCTATGAACTACAAATGGAATAGTTTTGTTCAGTTTGCTTTAAGTTTTGATCCTAGATTAGAGATGGATCAATGGAGCGAAAGTGATTATATTAGTCCAAGTCGGTTGCCAACTGAATCGGATTCTATAATAGGATTGAGAGGCTATTTGTACCATCTTCAGAGAGTAAATAATCAAGATATTAATGATGAAAATACTTTAAAGTTTAGAGTGGAAAAGGCATATAGTTTATTAAGAGAAAAGTTAAAGGAATCTTAATTTTTCAGTATTCTTATATCCTTAATGGAAATATACACAAATTATTTTAGTAAGAGAAAATAGGAATATTGATAGTTTTATTTGAAGATATTATGCGCGCTTTTATAGAAAACTTTAAAGTATCCTATTAAAAATATAGTAATACATAGTATTTTAATTATGATTGATGGTGCTAATTTTGTAAGACTTTCATCAACAATAAAGACTTGATAAGTAATTGAATTATAGATTCTTATTGCTGAGTTAACTATATATTCCTTTATTATTTTGAGCCAAACAACTTGTTTGGCTCTTATTTTCAGAATTTAATTCCTATCTATTGAGACTCATCTAAATCACGTTCGCGGCATGATAATTCATAATAATTACCTTTTGGCAGAGAACTAATTTTAAACCCATAGTAAGTGCTATTGGTTTCTATCGGAGCGATATTACATTGATTCTTTTTTGCAAATTTTTCAATTAATTTTAAATTGGTGGTTTGCTTAAATACAGCTCCCCAACCTTCACTCACACAACAGCCCACATATTCAGACATATATTCATCTGAAATAAGCACAACGTTTTGTCCCATAAATTCATAAGGTTTTTTGAGTTTGTATATATCGTTATAGTCTGCTCTTGAAATATTAGGTTTTTTGGCTAGGAAACCTTTTTGTTTAAGAATTTGAAAATTTAAAAAATCTTCAGGACCAGTACCAAGTCCCCGATAAATCGAGCTATTGTCCTCTGCAAAACTATATGAGCTGAAAATGCTAATTAAGCTTAAAAGTAATAATTTTTTCATTTTAAATTTCAAAAGTTATATGAGGCCACAATTCTTTCATATCTTATGAATAGCGTAAAGTAAATGACTGATTTTTATAGTCTACTCATAAAATATAGTATCGGTAATAGTTAGTTATTAGATTATTTTTTTCTTTGAATAAGATGAGATAAGAGAGGGAGGAAAGCAACCTAAATAGTGGCTTTCCTATCTTTTAAAGTCATGAACGTGCTTTAAAAATAAGCTTAATGAAATAGGGTTATTTCTTCTGTTTAAAACGGTATTTACATTTCAAGCAGCGATAGTCCTGAAATATATTTTTATCAATCATTACGCCTGCTTTTTTACCAAAAATATTACCTACCACACCGCCAGTGATACCTGCACTGATTGCACCGACAAATGTTCCTACAGTTCCACCAACAATTACACCTAATGGTCCGGCAACAGTACCAATCGCTGCCCCTACAGTAGCACCAGTTGCGGCGCCGCCTACAGTACCTGCCGTAGTACCTGCAGCTGTTAATAAAACACCGCCAGTGGTTTTAAGTAATTTGTCATGATCACGTGTTTCAATTTCTGTAGAACCACATTTCGGACATTGCAGTGTTTTTTCCATAAAATTTTCCTGTCTTTCATCATTGAGCG
This sequence comes from Acinetobacter sp. ABJ_C4_1, assembly GCF_044538495.1. Classification (NCBI taxonomy): domain Bacteria; kingdom Pseudomonadati; phylum Pseudomonadota; class Gammaproteobacteria; order Moraxellales; family Moraxellaceae; genus Acinetobacter; species Acinetobacter sp. ABJ_C4_1. The sequence goes on from NZ_JBIUCQ010000007.1 coordinate 13,842, forward strand.
ACGCAGTAAATAGCGCGAAATCTATAAGTGGGTAAAGCACTGGGTTAGATGAAGTGTCTTTTTCCTAGAAGGGCATCGCAACAATATACTTTGTCAGCCTCGATTTTAGCTGAACATAAGCACAAATAATTATAGATCATGTAAACACTTGTATTTTACTCATGATCTGTTGAGTATGGCTTAATTGCTTGTTTTAGAATGAATAAAGACTACATAAAATATCTCAGAATTAATTATTGTGAATTAAATTAGAAATAGGCATATGGCATAATTGGTTTGTTCTGAAGGCAAATTGTTTGTAAACCCCAAAATAATAAAGGCTTATCCTGTTTGAATAAGCCTTATTTGAAGATTAGAGTGATTTTTTCCAACTCAAAATTGTATATAGCCCAAACATAAAGGCGATCCAGATTGGAATGAGAATCACCGACTTTTCAAAGCCTTGAGTCCACATGATATATAAAATCATGCCAATAAAAGTCAAAACGATATAGTTACTCAAAGGTGAAAATAGGGCAGGAAATTTGGCAACTTTATTTTCAAGCTTCATCGAACGTTTAAATTTTAAATGGGTAAAACTAATAATTGCCCAGTTTAAAACCAAAGCTGCTACAGCCATGTACATAAGATAGCTTAAAGCTTCTTCTGGTATGAAATAGTTAAGTAATACACACCCAAAAATTAGAATAGAAGAAAAGATAACCGCTGATGTAGGTACACCTTGTTTGCTTACTTTTGCAAAAACTTTAGGTGCGTTGCCTTGAACTGCTAGCCCGTACAACATACGGCTATTGGCATACATCCCACTGTTATAAACAGAAAGGGCAGCAGTTAAAATAATAAAGTTAAGTAAATGTGCCGCCCAACCAATGCCCAGTTGGCTAAAAATCATGACAAATGGACTCTTATCTAAACCGCCGAGGTCCAGTTGATTCCATGGAATAAGCGACATAATAATTGCCAGCGAAGCCACGTAAAAAACCAAAATTCGGAAAATAACTTGGTTAATGGCTTGTGGAATACTTTTTTCAGGATTTTCAGCTTCAGCTGCTGTCATTCCAATGAGTTCAATACCACCAAAGGCAAACATTAAAAAGGCGAGCATATAAAACAGGCCCGAGAACCCATGAGGGAAAAATCCGCCATGCTGCCATAGGTTTGAAAAGCTAGCGATAGAGTCATTACCTGCGGTAAGCAGTAAATATAAGCCAAATACAATCATTGAAATGACCGCAGCAACCTTAATAATAGCTAACCAAAATTCAGATTCGCCATAAAATTTAACGTTGCCCAAGTTCAAACAAGTGACCAGTACAAAGAAAAATAAAACCGAAACCCACGCAGGTATATGAGGCCACCAATAATGCACATATTTAGCTACGGCGGTAAGCTCAGTCATAGCCACTAAAATGTACACTACCCAATAGTTCCAGCCCGATAAAAAACCGGGAAATCTTCCCCAATACTTTTGTGCAAAGTAGCTAAAAGAGCCAACCACAGGTTCTTCTACAATCATTTCACCCATTTGGCGCATAATTAAAAATGCAACCAAACCGACAATGGCATAACCTAAAATGATTGAAGGACCAGCAGATTGAATGACTTGTGCAGAGCCTAAAAACAGTCCTGTGCCCACAGCACCACCCATAGCGATTAACTGGATGTGACGATTTTTAAGTCCACGTTTTAATTGGGAAGTTGAGTTACTCAAAATACTATGCGCTGTCTAAAAAAGCCGATGCTATTGTAATGGATTGGATAGGGATAACCTAGTTTGAAAAGTAATATTGGGCTTATATAAAAAGATTCGCACAAATCTGTACGAATCCTTTTTAGAAAATGACGTTTTTATAAATTAGAAAGATACCATTTTGCCTGGGTTAATCATTGCACCGATACCATACATACTTTTCGCGAGTGGAATAACGACAGGGGCAAGGGTACGGCCAAAAATAATATTTTGATGGTCAATTTTAGATAACATTTCAAAGTCATTCGATTGACCAACAAAGTCATTTGCAATGGCTTTACCAATACGTACCGTCTGTGCAACGCCGTGACCGCTCCAACCGTGAACAGCATAAATCGGAAATTTATTGCCAAACTTACGGCTGTCGACAGCACCATTTACCGTTAAATCAGTGGTTCCACTCCAAACAAAATCCATCTCTAGATTTTTAATTTGCGGGAACACGGTATGAATTCGATGCTCTAGATAATTTAGAGTTTTCTCTGGTCCCCAACATGTTCCAGTACCTTGTCCACCAAACAGTAAACGGTTATTAAAGACAGGGCGGTAATAATCAATCTGGAACTGAGTGTCATAAACCGGATGTCCAAATGGCAAAAGCTCTTTGGTATCAAGCTCTAAAGGAGCGGTGGTCGCGACATAGGTATAAAACGGGATAGTAGTATTATTTTGTTCAGATAAAAGTTTAAATGAAGCATGGTGTACCGCTAACACCACAGACTTTTTAGCTTTTACGACAGCATTTGCTGTTTGAACATAAATACCATCTGCTTTTTCTTCTATTGAAATGACTTCTGTTTGTTCATAAACAGTACCGCCATTTTGGCAAAAGCCATAAATTAAGCCACGGTTTAAAGCTAAAGGATGAATTTGTCCACCTAACTCATCAATTAAACCACCTGTATAGTAGTCCGACTTAATAAAGTCCATGAGTTCGTGCTTACCCACAATGCGGGTATGGTCTTCACCTAAATATTTTCGAGCATCGGCGCCTTGGGTTAAGCCAACCAAATGTCCTTCATGAACGGCGGCAGTAATATGGCCGTATTTTCGGTCAAAGTTAAGTTGGTATTTTCCCGAGATGTCATCAATCAGTTGCATGGCCTCCGTAGAGGTAAAATGCCACAGTTTTTTAGCATCTTCATAGCTGAGTCGATCGGCCATTTCTTGAGCTTCCCAGCGTGCTAAACCGGGAGTCAGCTGTCCGCCATTTCGGCCTGAGGCTGCACTACCAATGCGGTTTTTTTCTAATAAAACCGTATCTACACCTTGTTCAGCTAAGTGTAGGGCAGTCGATGAACCTAATAAACCACCACCAATAACCACGACATCACATTCAATGTCAGCATTTAAACTATTGAAGGTATGCCAATCAGACAGTGAACTTTCATAGTAGTTGGCTGGGTTATCTACCGATGCATCATCAACCGCGGCTGTATCAAATTTCGCATGTTTTGGATTTAACCAACTCCACTCTTTGCCCACTTGTAGAGATTTACTTGGTTTGTATTCCACGTCTTTTAAAAGTTGAGGTTTAGAAATAATTTTCATAGAGAAGTTCCTTAAAAAATTAATAAGCATTACTAATGGCAATACTTTGTTTTTTAATCGTTTTATAAATGAATAGAAGAATGCCTAAAGATAGCCAGAAGCATCCAAAAATCAGTGAAGATGAGTCAAGATTGAGCCATAAGCAAATAATGCTAATGACCGATAGAAGCGGTAAAAACAGGTTTAGAAATTTATTTTTAAAACCTAAGCGCTGTTTATCTTTAATATAAAATTTCATAAAAACTGAGAAGTTGACGGCCGTAAAAGCAACGAGCGCACCAAAACTGATCAGGCTTACGACTTGAGCTAAATCTAAAAAAATAGCCGACATTGAAATAAGCCCGACAAATAAAACCGAGAAAAATGGCGTACCTAAAGAGCTATGGATGGTTCCAAAATACTTTTTAGGAAAAATATTGTCGGATCCCATTATATACAGTAAACGCGAAGCACTGGCATGTGAGGCAAGACCAGAGGCGACCGTGTTCATAATTTGGCCGCATAAAAATATCGACTGGAACAAAGCACCGCCGACATAAAGCACAATTTCAGGAAGTGCTTCTGAAGGGTGGTGAAAACGAACATTGTTTGGAAAATAAAGTTGAATAAACCAAGCAGCTGTGAAGAAAATAAGTCCGCCAGTAAGTGTTGTTAACATGACTGCACGAGGAATATTTTTGGTGGGTTGTTTGGTTTCATTTGAAAGGGTAGTAACTGCATCAAAACCTAAGAATGAAAAACATAAAACCGAAGCGCCAGCAACGAGCGGTAATAGTGACTGCTGACCGTGCCATAGCGGAGCCAAGGTCAGCACGTGTTCATAACCTTGAGTTGAGCCAATACCACGAACCACTAAATATACAAAAATGACCATGAGGATAATCGGAGCAAACACAAACACGAGACTTAGGTTGGCAAGTAACCGAATACGGAAACTGTTGACTAAAGTCACAAGGCCCGCCGATACCAATACCCAAAACCAATAAGGCATACTAGGAATGAGTGCGGTGAGATAAATTGCAGCCAGTAACACATTAATAAGGGGTAATAACAGATAGTCGAGTAGAGAACACCAGCCAACGAAAAATCCACTTTTAGGCCCTAAACTTTCAGCAGTATAACTATAGGCCGAACCTGATCTTTCAGAATTTTTACTAAACCTCGCATAGCTCCAGGCGGTGAGCAGCATCGCGCCTAAAGCAAGTAAATATGCGAGAGGAACATGCCCTTGAGTAATTCCGGAAACAATGCCGAAAGTATCAAAAACCGTCATGGGGGTCATATAGGCAATACCAATAATCGTGACTTGCCATAGTGTTAGTTTTTTTAAGGAAGACGCTTTATTTTCCATGTCTTTTCAACCTCAAATTTCGTTGTTTTTGCTTTTCATCCAGAAAGGCGATGCTATTTTTAGGCCAAAACTTCCCTGTGACCTGAATAAACAAGTCTGATTGAAGAAAGTTTGAACAGTAGCTAGAGGCTTAAAGTGCTATTTCACCTTGGTGGTACACTAAAGCGAGAATAAAGAACCAATATTCTTTGCTTTTTAAATCACGACCAACTGGAAAGACTGACACGGTCGCGAGAAAAACTGTTGAGCAGTCTTTTCTTTAAATAATGTTCCAGTTCTGATGCTAATGTCGTTTGAAGTAATGACCCGAGATGAATCATTCATAATGACTGCTTTTTGCTTGATATTTTTGAGTTTTGGCATAAGTAGTTTTTCAAGCGCCGAAACTAAAATATCGGTAGCAATGACACCAATAAACTGATCATGAATCATGACAGGGTGAGCAATGGTGATGGTGTAGGCGCCGTTGCAAATATAATCAACATAAGGGCCATGTATGCACGGGCTTTTATCTTGAGCAGGTTTATGGAACCACTCAAATGAGCGGAAATCTAAAAAGCGCTGCGCATTTTGGTAGTTTTCAAGTTTCGCTTGTTGTAATTGGTCTTCTTTTTTATACCACCATTCGAGTGTCCAATAGTCTTGTTCATCTTGCGTTGCTGGACTATAACTTGCAAAACCAGTTCCTTGACTATAATGGCTCTGATTTAGCGCATTTTTAATTTCCTTCTGCAAAGCAGAGCGTTCTGAAGTTGAAAGCTTAATATCTGCATTTTTTTCAGATGCATGCTTTGACAGAATTTTGCTTGCTTTAGCCGCCAGTGTTTCCGTAATCGTTGTTGTTTCCTCAACAACACTTTTTAACAAATTTTGAAGCTCTTCTATATCTAAATGTTGGGTCATTCCTATAACTCCTAAAATTCCGTATTTCTCACTTGATACTTTATAAGCGCTCTACTTTATTGTTTTTATTCGATAGATAACTTATATCGAAGCATTTGGTCTGTTAGCATCGAAATGATTTTTCGTGCTTGAATAACAGCATCATCTTCATTGCCTTGAACAAAAGATGATAAAAGTTGATGGTATTGAGCGACGACCGATTGATGAAACTGATCATCTTGGTAAAGCACAGCAATGAGCGGTGCCCATTCGGCTTGTATGGTTAACTCTTGATTTGCCAGTCGAGCTGATTGAGCAAAAGAGGTGAGTGTTAACAAGCAACGTAAATCAAGTTGGGCACGTGTGTCTGCTTCAACGGCCTGTTCAAATTGATCAATAAGCTCTTTAATTTTGCCTAATTCATATTCAGTGGTTCTCTGTGCTGCCAAATATGCACCATGGCTTAAAATTGCACTGTGAAACTCGCCTAAATCGGCAAGATACTCATTTGAAGCTTGGCGCAATGGGTGTTGGTTTAACAGTAAATCTGAAGGTAGCTCACAAACAAAACTTCCACCATTTCTGCCGCGACGTGTATCAATTAAACCTTTTACACGTAAAGTGTTTAACGCTTCGCGAACAGTAATGGGTGAAACGCCCATTAAGCGTGCTAAATCTGCCTCATTAGGAAGTTGTTCATTGCTTTTGAGCAAACCAGAGATAATTGCATTTTCCAAGCGTTCTACAACTTGTTCCGAACGAGTTGCTTGAGCAATAGGTGCAAAAATTATCGTATATGCTGACATGGCGAATTCTCTAAAAGCTAAGTCAAAAGACTTAGCTTAATGAAGCGGATAAATAATTATTAAAACACGCCATAACCATGGACAGCCTGTTCATCTTCAGGCACAGCTGGTATTGCATCCCAAAGTTCAACAATTTTGCCATTATCTACACGCCATAATTCAAAATAGGCATGTCGGTTACCGGCAATACTGCCTTCGGAATGAGTCAATACAAATTGACCATCAGCAATGGAGCGATGCGTTTTTGAGTATACCAAACCTTGTCCTTCATTACGGATATTGTTCAAAAAATCAATGACGGCTTTAACACCATCTCCAATATCTGGACTATGCTGAATGAACTGATCGCCGTGGGTGTATTCTTTAAAGGCATCGTAATTTCCATCAATTAATGACTCCTTAAAGAAAGACGTCACAATCTCACGGTTTTTCTCTGGGTCATGGTGAGTTACGATTTCAGTCGGGCCATCTAGTTGAGTTCTACCGCTTACATTCGGTGCAGCTTCTGCTACAAGACCATCCCAATGCTCCACAATTTTGCCGTCTTTTACTCGGTAAATGTCAAAACCAACTAAAGGGTTTTCATCTAAGCCTTGAAAGCGGCCATGAATTGCAACCAAATCACCATCTGCGAGCACACGTACAGCTTCGTGTTGCATATCGGGACAATCTTCTACTAATTGGCGAAGACCTGAAATACCATTTGCAACCAGTGGTGAGTGCTCTATAAAGTCTTCAGAAAAATAACGGTCTAGAGCAGTGGTGTCATGTAAATTAAAGAGCTCATGATGGGCTTTAGTCACCAAGTCTTTCATTTCTTGCTTATTCATTTTGATCTCCTTTCAAAACGCATTGTTATTATTCGTTTGAACTCATCACATGTTTAACGCGGGTATATTCTTCAAAACCGTAGCCAGATAAATCTTTACCATAACCTGACTTTTTGAAGCCGCCGTGTGGCATTTCTGCGGTTAAAGGAATATGGGTATTAATCCAAACTGTACCGAAATCAAGTTCACGTGACAGACGTGTTGCACGAGCATGGTCTTTGGTCCAAACACTTGAAGCTAGGCCATATTCAACATCGTTGGCTTTTTCAATTGCATCATTTTCATCGGTAAATTTTTGAACGGTAATGACTGGTCCAAAAATTTCTTTTTGAATGGCTTCATCGTGTTGTTTTAAACCACTAATAACAGTTGGTTCAAAATAGAAACCTGGGCGGTCTGCTTGTTTTCCGCCTGTTTCAACTTTTGCATGAGCAGGTAAGTTATCTATAAAGGCTTTAACATTCTTTAATTGATTGGCATTGTTGAGTGGACCATATAGAGCATTTTGATCATCTGGATCGCCAAAACGAGTATTTTTGGCTGCTTCAACGAGTTTAGCTAAAAACTCATCGTGAACAGCTTCAGCCACAATGACACGCGTCGCCGCAGTACAGTCTTGGCCTGCGTTGAAATAGCCAGTTAATGCAATCATTTCAACTGCTTTATCAAGATCCGCATCTTCAAAAACCAGTACAGGAGCTTTACCGCCAAGTTCAAGATGGGCTTTTGCTAAATTTGCCGCAGCAGAAGCTGCAACTTGTAATCCGGCACGAACCGAACCTGTAATCGAAACGAGAGCAGGGGTTTTATGTGATACAACTTTTGAACCAACTTGCGCTTGGCCTAGCACTACATTAAATGCACCTTTCGGAAAAAATGGTGCAGCAATTTCTGCAAGTAAGAGGGTACTTTCAGGAGTGGTATCACTTGGTTTAAGCACTACAGTGTTACCCGCTGCCAACGCTGGAGCAATTTTCCAAATTGCCATCATAAGTGGATAGTTCCAAGGCGTAACTTGACCAACCACACCGATGGGTTCGCGGCGGATAGAAGAGGTTAAACCTTCTAAATATTCACCAGTTGCTGAGCCATCGAGTAAACGTGCTGCACCTGCGAAGAAACGAACTTGATCTGCCGATACACCTACTTCTTCAGATGCAATTAAGTGTTTTAACTGACCTGTATTGCGGCTTTGAGCTTCAATTAAACGGTCAGCATTTGCTTCGATAGCATCTGCTAACTTAAGTAATGCTTTTTGACGCATTGATGGTGTACTGCGTCCCCAAATTTTAAATGCTTCTTTTGCAGCGGCATATGCTGCGTCAACTTCTGCATCGGTTGCATTGGGTGACTGTGCATAAACTTCACCAGTCACTGGGCTCACCAAGTCGAAGTAATCATTTCCTTTGCTAGCAACATATTCGCCGTTAATAAAGTGTTGTAGTTGAGTTTTAGCCATTTTCTTATACCTTGTCCTTAGGTTTTAACATATAACATATAATACTATATGTATTATGTTTTAATTTTTCTGTCAAATGCCTTGATGATGGGAATGAGTAAAAAAGTGAGAATTTAAATCAAATTAGATTTTAAGTTTTTGATTTGATTATTTAAAAAAAATTAAAAATTTATTGAGGATTTTTAGAATGAACTATGGTTGTGATGGTTTTTAATTTTAATAAAGGGTAATTAAGGAAATTTCTTTGTAGGAATGGGAGGGTGAGCCAAACTTTATGCTTAGCTCATCAATTCTTATTCTTTGAAGTTAAAGTGCTTTATCAGGTCTTATGACTCGCAAGCAGAATGCTAGTTTCACTGTTATAAATACCTGAAATATTTCTGATTCGTTCTAAAACTTTGTCGAAGTTTTCTAAAGTGTCGGAACGTAGCTCAACCAAAATATCCCATTTACCGTTGGTTTTATGCAGACATTCAACCGCACTTTCTAGGCGTAGTTCTTTAATTACGGATTGTGCTTTGGTGCCTTCAACCATAATGCTCATCCATGCACGGATGACATTGCGTTCGGCATTCGGTTTAAAACGAACCGTATAGCCAGTAATGATGCCTGAAGACTCAAGATACTCCATTCTCTTTTTAATGGTTGCTCTTGAGACGTGAACTTTTTCGGCTAACTCGGTCACAGACATCCGTGCATTATCTTTAAGTAAACCTAAAATAATTTGATCAATATTGTCCATAATGTCATTGTCAATTATCAAATTGGTAAAAAATAATTCATTTTTTGCTGAATTACAAATTTTGTGAATCAATTTGATTTTGAATAATAGGGGCATTAGCTCACCCGAATAATTCAATTTAATGGACTAGATAAAATGAATAATTTTGCAGTTTCTCGTAGCGACTTTAACGAGTGGATGGTTCCAGTATTTGCACCGGCAAATTTCATTCCGGTACGTGGTGAAGGTTCACGTATCTGGGATCAAGAAAATAAAGAATATATCGATTTTGCAGGCGGGATTGCAGTAAACGCATTAGGTCATGCGCATCCAGTGGCAGTAAATGCATTAACAGAACAAGCAACAAAACTTTGGCATGTCGGTAACGGTTATACCAATGAACCTGTTCTACGCCTTGCTAAACAACTCACCGAAAATACATTTGCAGATAAAGTATTCTTCTGTAACTCAGGTGCAGAAGCGAATGAAGCCGCATTAAAACTGGCTCGTAAAGTTGGACTCGACAGCGGTGTTGCAGGTAAAAGTGGCATTGTGGCATTTAACAATGCTTTCCACGGCCGTACTTTATTTACCGTTTCGGCGGGTGGTCAACCTAAATATTCACAAGACTTTGCACCACTTCCAAATGGCATTAACCACGTTGCCTTTAATGATTTAGAAGCTGCCAAAGCAGTCATTAATGAACAAACCTGTGCAGTTATTGTTGAACCGATCCAAGGTGAAGGCGGTGTTATTCCTGCTGACATCGAATTTTTAAAAGGTTTACGTGCGCTGTGTGATGAGTTTGGTGCCTTACTTATTTTTGATGAAGTGCAAACAGGTGTCGGCCGTACAGGTACACTTTATGCCTATATGAACTCTGGTGTTACACCAGATGTACTCACTACTGCAAAAGCATTGGGCGGTGGTTTCCCAGTTGGTGCAATGTTAACAACTGATAAATTTGCGCCGCATTTTTCAGTGGGTACACATGGTACAACTTACGGTGGTAACCCGTTAGCAAGTGCGGTTGCGGGCACAGTCTTTGAGTTTATTAATACACCAGAAGTGCTTAACGGCGTAAAAGAACGTCATGACTACTATAAAAACGCTTTAAATCAATTAAATGAAGAATATGAAGTTTTTGAAACAATTCGCGGTGAAGGTTTGCTAATAGGTTGTGCCTTAAAAGATAAGTTTGCTGGTAAGGCAAAAGATATTAATAACCTTGCGGGTGAGGAAGGTTTACTGAGCCTGATTGCTGGACCAAATGTTGTACGTTTTACGCCGTCTTTAATTATTCCGTTTGCTGATATTGATGAAGGTTTAAAACGCTTCGAACGTGCACTTGCTCGCTTTGTAGAAATTCAAAAGGATGAACAAGCCGCATGATGATTATTCGCTACATTGAACCTAAGGATGTTAATGATCTTTACCTTTTGGCTCAAAAAGCGGGTTTTGGTTTGACATCTTTACAGTCAAATATGGAAAAGTTGGCTGCACGTATTGAACGCGCCTGTAAAACGGTTGCGGGTGAATTACCAAAAGCAGATCAGGTTTATTTATTTGTTTTAGAAGATACCGAGCTCAATAAAGTGGTAGGTGTTTGCGGTATTGAAGTTGCGCTTGGTTTAAAAGAGCCTTGGTACAATTTCCATGTAGGCACCCAAGTGCATGCCTCGGAACCTTTAAGTGTCTATAATGCTTTACCAACTTTGTATTTGAGTAATGACCACACTAACTGTAGCGAGCTTTGTACGTTATTTTTAGATCCAGACTACCGTTTAAATAAAAATGGTAAATTTTTATCTAAAGTTCGTTTCTTGTTCTTGTCTGCATTTCGCCAATACTTTGAAGAAACCATTGTGGCTGAAATGCGTGGCTATTCTGATGTAAATGGGCAGTCTCCATTTTGGAATGCGGTAGGCCATAAATTTTTTAATATTGAATTTACCAAAGCGGACTATTTAAGTGGAATAGGGCAAAAGGCCTTTATTGCCGAGCTGATGCCGAGACATCCGCTCTATGTCGATATGTTGCCAGACGATGCTAAAGCGGCAATTGGAATGGTTCATCCAAATACACGGCCTGCTTATAATCTTTTGCTAGAAGAAGGGCTTCGCTATAAAGGCTATGTCGATATTTTTGATGGCGGAGCAACACTACAGGCCGATATTGAAAATTTAAGGGCTATCAAAGAAAGTCAGATTTTAACTGTAAAGGTTGTAGAGTCTAATCACCTAAGTTTAGGCGATGAACCTTATATTGTTGCCAATGATGATTATGAAAATTATCGGGCAATTGTGGTGTATAGCGCACGTTATCAAAATCGAATACAGCTAAGTTTAGAGCAGGCTAAACAGTTAAATGTTCAAAATGGGGAAGAAGTTCGAATATTGAGTATTAATGTTCAACAGGCTTCAAAATCAAAAGCTGTAAATAGGCTGGAAAATAATCAGCATTTGCAAATGGTGGTTAATTAGGCAGTGAGTTTTTACAACACACCAAATTTCATGAGGAATATTATATTATCCCTGAGTCAAAAAATTGATATGGATATACATCATCTTAATTGAATGAATGGAACTTGTTATTTCATTTTAGGTATTAAGATGATGAGGCATAACGGGATAATTCTATGGTTTATATTTTATTGTTTTAAATAACTATTTTAAGATTTAAAAATGGAATTTACTAAATTATAAGTGGTTTTAATAATATTGGTAAGATGATTTATTCGGCTTAATCGAAGCTCATGTCACTCATATTATTAAAACATATTTATAACGGTTGCTATAAATTGGAGTTAATATTACATGAGTAATAATAAAGGAAAGCAGTTCCTGGAAGGAGACCTCCTAGGCAGTCAGCATATGACTGAGCAAGAGGAGGAAAAGTTGCAACGCTCATTGACCAATCGTCATATTCAAATGATTGCGATTGGCGGTGCAATTGGTACCGGATTATTTATGGGTTCTGGAAAAACATTAAGTGTTTCTGGGACTTCAATTATTTTAACCTATTTAATTATTGGCTTTTTCTTTTTCTTCGTGATGCGAGCAATGGGTGAGTTATTGCTTGCGAATACCAATTTTAAAACATTTGCCGATTTTGCAACCGCTTATTTAGGTCCATGGGCAGGTTTTTTTCTGGGTTGGTCGTATTGGTGTAACTGGATTATTACAGCGATTGCCGATGTGATTGTGATTGGAGGGTACATGCAGTTTTGGTATCCCGATTTACCGGTCTGGATCCCCGCATTTACTTCATTAGCCATATTAACCATACTCAACTTTGTAGCAGTTCGGCTGTTTGGTGAACTCGAGTTTTGGTTCTCACTTATCAAAATTACCGCAATTATTCTATTTATATTGGCGGGTATTTATTTAATTAGTACCGGATTTACTTCTCCGAATGGAGTCAAAGCTTCGGTGAGCCATTTGTTTGAAACACAATCTATGTTTCCTTATGGTGTAACAGGTTTCTTGGCTGGTTTCCAAATTGCCATCTTTGCATTTGTGGGTATTGAGCTTGTTGGTACAACTGCTGCCGAAACCAAAGACCCGCACACCTCACTTCCAAAAGCCATTAACTCTATTCCTTTACGTATTTTATTGTTTTATGTGGGCGCATTGGTTTGTATTATTGCAGTTACCTCTTGGGCAAAAATTTCACCAGAAAAAAGCCCATTTGTGGAAATGTTTACGTTAGTTGGCTTACCAATTGCGGCAGGTTTAATTAACTTCGTTGTGGCAACCTCAGCTCTTTCTTCAGCAAATAGTGGAATCTTTGCAACCAGCCGTATGTTATACGGTTTAGCATTAGACAATGATGCACCGAAAAGCTTTAGTAAGTTATCTAAAAGAAAGGTTCCAATTAGAGGACTCGTCTTTTCAATGGCTTGTGTAACGCTTGGAACTTCTATTTTATTTATTGTTCCAAATGTTATGACTGCATTTACGATTATTTCAGCACTGACTTCAATTTTATGTATTTTTACATTTATGCTGATTGTGATGTCATATATTTATTATCGTAAGAAAAGCCCTGAATTACATATCCAGTCAAAATATAAAATGCCGGGTGGCTTATTTATGGCATGGCTGACGATGCTATTTTTAGTTTTTACGATCGTCATTTTAGCTTTAGATCATGATACGCTGATTGCTTTAGAGTTTTCACCAGTATGGTTTATTGGTTTATTTATTGCTTATAAATATAAAAAGAAAAAGATGTTGCAGCTTGATATTTTAAAAGCACAAAAGGTTGATTATATTTAAATAAATTTTAGTGGTTTTATTAGAAATTTTATTATTTTAAACCCAATAAAAAAGCCTCATTACGAGGCTTTTTCTATAAGGGTTACTTAATATTTGGATCGCCTTTTTTCAAGAAAAAGCGAATTGCTAACTTTTGTAAGAATGTCCCATAAGGAGGGTGGAATAGCTGAGTCGGGAAAAACCGATGGCGAATAAAAACAGTTTTTGCATGAGAAAGTTCACGGAAACCTTCTTCACCATGATATGACCCCATGCCTGAGTTTCCGATACCACCGAAAGGAGCATCGTGGTTGACTACATGCCAGCCCCAGTCATTAATGGTCACGCCACCTGAATGTGTTTCACGTAAAATACGATCACGTTCTACCGAGCTATGGGTAAAGCAATAAAGTGCTAAAGGTCGCTCGTCCGATTTTACATAGGTAATTGCGTCATCTAAAGAATCATAAGCCACTACAGGTAAAATAGGGCCAAAGAGTTCTTCTTTCATAATCCGCATGTCTGGTGTGCAATTCAGCACAATCTGTACGGGCATTCTACGGCCTTGTTGGTCAAAGCTATACGTATCGCAAGGAATAATACGTGCACCTTTTGCTTGTGCATCGGTCAAAATATCTTGAATACGTTTTAAATGACGGTCGTTCACAATAGATGTGTAATTCTCATTATTTGTGATGTTTTCACCAAACATTTTTATAAAGCTTGATTTTGCTGCATTCACAAATTCATCAATACTTTCTTTCGGAACCAACGCATAGTCAGGCGCTACACAGATTTGCCCACTATTGGTTGCTTTGCCATGGGTAATGCGTTTTGCAGCGTCAGCAAGCGGGTAGTTGCGGCTTACAATCGCAGGTGATTTACCGCCTAACTCAAGTGTAACAGGCGTTAGATTTTCAGCTGCTGCTCGCATGACGACTTTGCCAATCGCAGGAGAGCCAGTAAAGACAATATGGTTAAATGGCAACGAGGTAAATCTTGCTGGGTCTGTAATTTCTTCACCAAACACAGCCACTTCATCTTCATTAAAGACTTCCGCAAGCATGCGTCGAAGCATCGCATTGGTATTCGGGGTAATTTCAGGCAGCTTAATCATGACTCGGTTGCCTGCAGCTAATGCGGCAATGAGCGGGCCAAGTGCTAAATAAACCGGGAAATTCCAAGGTACAATCACACCAACCACACCTTTAGGTTGGTATTGCACACTTAAACGATTTGATAAAAATAAAAGCTCGGTACGGCGTTTACTTGGACGCATCCAGCGTCGTAAATGATGAATCGCATGATCGGCTTCTAACACAGAGCCAAGCAAATCTAGTAGTTTAGATTCATCAAGTGATCTTGAACTAAAGTCAGCATTAATCGCGGCAGCCAAAGCATCTTGATAACGAATAATTTGTTTTTTGAGTTGATGCAGTTTGGTGCGGCGTGCCTCAAGACTTGGATAGGGATCTGCCTCAAAATTGGCACGTTGTTTGGAAAAAATAAGTTCCATATGTTCTGTGGCAGAGCCGCTATATTCTTTTAAAGTGGAGCTTTCCATTATTGTTCCTTCCATACTTTTGCTTATCATACTTTATGCTTGAAGCGTTGTATGGTCGATGTTAAATTGAGACAACAAGAGGTAGTTTAGTGCCATTATGCACGTCACTCTAGGGATGGTGTGAGTTAAATGCCTAAAAATCTTTATAAAAATGCAAATAGTGTTATTGAAGGAAATTATGATAATACATCCTTAGGTTCGAATACATATTTGCTGGGTTTGACCAGTTTATTTGATGAAATGGGGTTGCAAGGCCATTCAATATCAAATGTTCTATCTGGCACAAATATTTCGCCAGATACGATGAATCAATCCTCTTTATATATTTCTCAAGTCCAAAAAATTCAGTTATTTCAAAATATACAAAAACTATCTCACGATCCTTTAATTGGACTACGCGCAGGACAAAAGCAGCGGCTGTCAGATTTTGGGGTGTATGGTTATGCGCTTTATTCTTCGCGTAATTTTAGACAAGCGGTTGAGCTTGGCATCCGACACATTAAGCTTGCAGGACCTATTTTAAAGAAGTCTTTTTATATTCGAGATGATGTTGCCATTTTTGAAGGGCAGGACATTATTGCACTGGGTAAGCTTCTACCTTTAGTGTGCGAGTTTTGGTTTAGCTCCATGCAAACCTTAATTGAACGTGTGCTTGAAGGACCATTTCAAGCGAAGAAGCTTTTATTGCCATACCCAGCACCTGACTATGCGGAAGAATATGAAAAAGTGTTTCATTGTCCTGTTCAGTTTAATGCTGGGGTGATGCAATGGCACTTTGATTTAAAATGGCTCGATCTACCTTGCCCAAATGCCAACCCGATTACTGCGGACATGTGTAAGTCATTTTGTGAGCGGATGCTTGGTGCAGCTGAACTTGAAGAGCCTGAGTTGGTGAAAACAATCCGTTTAATATTATTGGATGGAACAGAACTTTTCCCATCAGCTCAAGAAATGGCTGAACGGTTACATATGTCAAAGCGTACCTTACATCGGCGTTTGGCAAGTTTTAGTCTGACTTATCAAGAGTTATTAGATGAAACTCGGCGCCGTCTTGCGGATGAATATTTGCGAGAAACAACTTTAACCGTAGATGAAATTGCTGAAAGAATTGGCTTTTCAGATACCTCTAATTTTAGAAAAGCCTATCGTCACTGGACAGGCGTTTCACCGAATGAGTATCGAATACAGTACCAAAATTAAAATCAAGTTTGGCTGCTACTTAAATCGAGAAAGTAACTTTTTCTGCAAAAATGGATTACAGAGCAAAATGGCAAATAAAATAATAAATATACCGATAATGCTAAACAGATCCGGTAATTCATGCCAAAAAACAAATCCCCAAATTCCTGCAAAAATAATGGCAATGTAATTCATGGGGCCAATTTGTCCTGCTGGCGCTAAGCTATAGGCATAAGACATAAATAGTTGACTAATATTAGCTAAAAGTCCTGCGGCAATGAGTAGGCCTAATTCGTGCCAAGTAAAAATGCGCCAATGCCAGAACATGGGAATAGAGGAAATTAAACTACCAAAAATACAGAAATAAAAAACGATACGCTCAGGCGGCTCTGTACTGGTTAAAGCTCTTACAGTCACAAAAGCCATTGCTGATAAAAAGCATGCACCCAAGCCAATAAAAGATAATGCGTTAAATAGACCCTGATCGGGTTTAGCGACAAATAAAACCCCAATAAGTCCAATCACAGCGGCAAAAATCATCGATTTGGTAATTTTTTCTTTTAAGAAAAGCCATGCAATCAGTGGAATAAAGATAGGAGATGAATAACTAAAAACCATGGCATTTGATAGTTTTAAGTTCGCTATGGCATAGAAAAAACCGTACATTGCAGCAAGACCGACTAGACTTCGCCACGTGTGCATCCAGAGTTTATCGGTTTTAATAAAGTCTAAACCCTGTTTAAACAGCATCGGAATAAAAATAAATAAACCTACTGCATTTCTAAAAAACACGACGGTCGCGTTGTCCACTGTTTGCGAAGCAAAACGAATGCACACCCCCATAATGGAAAATAATAATGCCGATGTCATAAGACAAAGCAGTGCTTTTCCTAGTTGAGTTGAGGGGAGATTTGGAGCAGTCTGATTTTGCATATCGAAATGAGTTTTTGGTTTTCGGTGTTATCTTAGCAGTGATGCAGGCATTGGATGAAATATCATTTGATAATGATTTAATAGTGATACTTATTAGAATAAAAAAAGAGAGCATAGGTCAGCTCTCTTCTAATTTTATAGGGTGTTATTTACAGCTAAAGTTTTCAGCTTTTTCACTATCGCCTTGACCATTGTAACGGGCAATCAGTGGATAAGGGCAAAGTGGGCGGGTACGGTCTGGTGCCCAGTCTTGAGGAAGCTCAGTATTCACTTGACCACTTGGGTTACCTGCGCCGCGTGCGGTCGCAATGATTTTGTCAGGTGCTTGCCCGTATTCAACCCAGCTGACTAAAGCAGTCAATGCATCAAATTGATCGGTCGCAATGCCATCACGGGTATGGTTCATGCCTGGAACTCTAAAGAAACGTGCAAATTCAGGTGCTTTACCTTTTGCATCATTTTTATAGTGTTGGAGTAGTTGATCGTACCAATTTTGGGTGTCATCTACAGAGAAGACGCCGTCAGCTGTGCCTTGTACCACAATCATTTTTCCACCGTGATTACGGAGTTTATCTAGATTCAATTCATCAGGTGGCATCATGAATGACATCGAACTTTCGGTATAGACATCATTGGTTGCCGAGAGTTTTGGATAGTCGGTATCGAAGTTAAAATTAAAGGCAAATTGTCTAGTGTTTTGAGTCACAGTTGGGTCTGGTGGAACCTGAAAAAGAATGCCGACTGCAACGGGGTCACGTGCTGTTCCCACCGAAGATTCGAATTTCCAGCTTGCCCAGTTACTGCCGACTAAACCGGGGTCGAAAGGTTGGGTTGCATAGAGTGCTTGTCCAGCCGAATTTACAGGACCACGGTAAATGTTGGCTAATACATCAATTTGTTCGGTGCTTAAACAAGTACCATCTCTTGTGCTTGAGCAAACGGGTACATCTTTGTGAATATCAAAAGCCTTACGGCAAGATTCGACATCTTGAACCAAGCCATCTGCAACGCCGTCTAAAGCATCGCATCGATCTAAAATCGCTTTTGCTAATACTTTGCGCTCTGAAAGGGTAAGAGCAGTACTTAGATCATTTTCATCTGTTGCGACACGACGGAGCTGCTGAGCGGTGTAGAGTTGAGCCGCGGCCGCACGAGGTAAATGAAAACCTGGTGTGCTTGCTAAAATTCCATCATATTGGTCACCCAAACGGGTTGCGGCAATCATGGCATGACGCCCACCGTTAGATGTGCCGCCTGCATAGGAGCGGTCTGGCAATTTACCATATGCGGCTTTAATTAGGTTTTTTGCCATAGGCGTGAGTTTGGTAATTGCACCATAGCCATAGTTGATTCTGGCTTGAGGGTCTAAACCAAACATTGGATTTTGTGAAGCGTTATGTCCAGCATCGGAGGAAATAACAGCAAAACCATCATGTAGAGCATTGGTGAGTGGTCCACCGCTACCAACCTGACCTGTTGCAGGGACTAAATTACCATCGGTTCCGCCATTACCTTGATAGAGAAAACGACCATTCCAGTCAACAGGTAGGCGCATTTCAAAACCAATTTGATAGGTTTGTCCATCGACAGGGCTGATACGCTGATCCATATAACCTTTAACCAAACAATGAGCGCCAATCGGTTTGTTGGCGACAGTCAATGTGCCTGCTTCTTGAAGGGTAGCTGAGCTAATGACTGTATTGTTGTATTGAAATCCGAGTAAGTCCGTACAGCTTCCTGTCATTTTTACGCCCACAGCAGCAGACAACTGTGGTGGTTTGGTTGTTGAGGGAACCGTTGTTTCATCATTATCACTTCCACAGCCTGCCAAAGAACCAAGCATGGCAAGCACCAAAGCGGAGCGGGTCAAAATTCGTTTATTGTTGGTGTAATTCATTTATTCATATCCTTATTGAATGAATGGTTGTAATTAATCTAAAACCAAAAAATTAGCTGTGCTTCGTGCAATCATTTTGTTGTTTTGCCAAGCTTCACTTTCAAGATTCAGTACAGTTTTGCCTTGTTTAATGAATCGGCATTTTGTAATGACTTCACCAACAGCACAGGGTCTTAAAAAATCCATTGTTAAGTTGATGGTGGTAGCGGGTTTACGGTCATTGGCGAGATATGCAAAAAGTCCCATCACGTCGTCAAGCATGGCGCAGATCATGCCGCCTTCAACTGTGCCGCGTGGATTGGTAAAGCTTTTTAGCGCCGTGTAGTGGATGGTGAGTTCAGTGTTTTTGTCATTCCAATGGATATTATGTCCACCCAAATGGTGATGGATTGGCGGTAAGTGTTCTAAAGTTTTTTGATCCATAATGAAGGCTCCATCCTTTTGGTAAGTGTTATAAAAATTATTATTTCAGGGTGTAGGCATCATAAATAACCGCTTTGCCCAAACGCATTGCACTACCTACCGCAACGGTCTGGTTAAGCCATGAGTATTTAGGTGAGCTGGTTTCAAACTGCATGGTAATTTTGAAATAGTAATTTTTCGGGTCGACATCTTTGCCTTGAGCAAGCTGTTTTAGTGTTTCTGCCGAGCCATGTCGGTAACCTTTGGTTTGAAGGTAAATGAGTGCACCGTCATCGGTTTCTAACAAATATCGCGTATCAATAATGGCCAGCCCTTTACTGTCGACAATTTGCCAATCTGCACCATTATTTAAAATGCGGCCCTTAAGTGATTTCCCTTCAAATGTCCCACCTGTAATGGGAATAATTCGGCGTTTACCTGCGTCACTGGTTGTGCCTAATTCCCAAACAGGCGCATTTAAATCAACACTAAATTTTGCTAAAGGTTCAAGCTGAATAGGTGGCGGGCTATATTGTGTTTCGGCATGAGTCAGGCTAATGAGACAAATTCCGCAGAGTAGCGCTACAACTTTCTTCATGATGAATTTCCCGAAATAAAAAGAGGTTCTATGTGCGACAGAACCTCTTGTTTTGAATTATTTAAATTTCCATGTGTAGTCAATGTTGATACGGGTTTCGTTGACAGGTTTGATGTTGGCTGTAGAGAGCATGTTGTTGTCATAGATTGCATAGCGCGCGCGTAGCCCTAGATTTTTTAACCAGCCACTTTGAACGGTGTAGCCTAAATCAAAGTCTGTTTCGCGTTCTTTTAAATTGGTTCCGCCTAAGTTGGGTGCATAAATATTATGACCTGTGGTGTAACGGGTCATAAAACGTAAACCCGGTACATAATCTTTAAAGTCATATTCATAACGGAAGCTATAGGCCTTTTCTTTTGGGTTTAAAAACTCACCCGGCCATGTATCAATGAGTAGACCCGTTTCACCGCCAGTCAAATACGGAAAGGCGGTGTCGCCGTGATGCTGGAAAGTTCCAAAAATAAATTTATGGTTTTGATGTTTGAGTTCGAAATGCGCATGATACAGGTCATTATCGACTAAACCTGCTTTGGCTTGTCCGTCATCTCGGCTGCGGTAGTAACGTAATTGCGAGCTAAAATTAGTGGTGTCATTAATTTTGTGTTGATGTAAAGCACCGACCATGGTTTGGTTATAAAGATCATCAACATCCATGTAAAAAGCTGTGAGTTTGAATGCAGGATTAAACTGATAGTTTCCACCTAAGTAATAAAGCCCATCAGTTTCGGCACTTTTAAAGCGTCCATTTACGCCTGAAATTTTAATTTTTTCATAGTTGGTCGAATCACGATGATTCACTTTATCGAGGTAGGCCGCTTGTAAGTCGAAGTCTTTAATATCTTTACTGGTCAGTGAAATTCCTCGATAGGTTTGAGGAAGCAAACGAGCAGGTGAAGCCACTAAAACTGGGTTCATCGGCATTAGCGTACCAATGCGCAGCTCGGTCTGGCTCATTTTTGCTTTTGCTGTGACCCCAATTTCGCCATAAGAGTCAGCAGGTTCATTGGTACGTGTGTCTCTAGGTAAGTTTCCTGTACCTCCATGTTCTGCGTCGGCATCGAGTTTAAAACCCGCTGTTGCAAGCACATCCAGCCCAAAACCGACAGTCCCCTCGGTATAACCTGAATTGGCTTTAAGAATAAAACCTTGTGTCCAGTCCTTGGCAGCAGGGTAAGCAGATTGCTCTTGGTAGTCGCGGTCAAAATAAAAATTTCGTGTGGTGAGTTCTACTGAGCTGTTGTCAATAAAATTGCCAGCCCACACTGAACCAGAGAGCATAAGGGTAGAGTACATCCATAATTTCGACATAGCATTTCTTCCTGAAATAACATTTTTTTGTTTTCAATAAGGCTTAGTTGTTGTGTCAGCCTTGTTTGGTTTTTAAATCGAATTATTTTCCGAGCAGTTCTCGGGCCACGATTTCTTTCATAATTTCATTGGTTCCCCCATAAATTTTTTGTACTCGTGCATCCACAAAAAAGCGTGAAATCGGATATTCCTGCATGTAACCGTAGCCACCAAAAAGCTGAAGTAATTGATCAATCACTTCACATTGAACATCGGTAATAAAGCACTTCAGTGCGGCAACTTGAGTGACGCTTAACTGGTGTTGTTGATAAAGCGCCGCACATTGATCTACAAAGGCTTGTGCGGCTTTGGCTTTGATTTGCGCGTTTGCAAGCACAAAGCGTGTGTTTTGCATTTGACTTAAAGGTTGTCCGAAAGCTTTGCGTTCCAAAACATAGTCTTTAGTAATTTCAATGGCGCCTAAAATTGACCCCAACGCCATCATTGAAATGCTTAAACGTTCACGAGGTAACTCTTGCATTAAATAAGCAAAGCCTTGTCCTTCTTCACCTAAACGCTGAGTTGTAGGCACATAAACATCATCAAAAAATAGTTCGGCTGTATCTTGGGCATGCAGCCCGATTTTTTGTAAAGAGCGACCTTTTTTAACGCCGTCTAAAGTGGCATCAACTAATAAAATTGAAATACCTTTTGCTTTAGCTTGAGGATTGGTTTTTGCTACTAGAACGATCAGGTCAGCATGTAAGCCATTTGATATAAATGTTTTTGAACCATTAATACGGTAGTGGTCATTTTCTAAAGTGGCTTGAGTGCGTATGGCCTGTAAGTCTGAACCAGCATTGGCTTCGGTCATGGCAATTGCAGTAACGACTTCGCCTGTCACCATTTTCGGTAACCAATAGCTTTTTTGCTCTTCAGTTCCAATATTTTGCAGATAAGGAGAGACCAACTCATTTTGCCCGCCAATGGCAACTGCTAAAGATGCGAAGCCAGCTTGAGCCGTTTCTTGAACCAGCATGAGTGAGTAGTGCACAGGAGCGCCGTACCCTCCATATTCCTCGGGCACATCGACGCACAAAAAGCCATTTTCCCCAAGACGAAGCCACAGATCACGCGGGATGAGGCCATCGTGTTCCCACTGTTCATAATACGGAGCAACCTGTTCTTTTAAGAACCTGCGGTAGCTGTCTCGAAATAGTTCAAATTCTGTATCGTGTGGCATGTTGAACCTTTTTTTAGGCAAAAGTGAGGCTAAGGCCCAAACCGAAGTTTGAGCTTCCTTTTTTATTTCAATTGCTTATTGCTTTAAGGTGGGCACCCGAATAATCAGTGGGTTTTCGGCCTGCTTTTGATAAAGTTCATCAATTAAAGCGGCTCGACGCTTGGTAATACTGCTTTGATTGAGGTTGCCTTTATCGGTCACTTCGCCTGCATCGAGTTGAGGCGGTTCGGTCATTAAATAAAGCATTGAGACTGTATTTGAACTGCCAGTCGCATCTTTATTAAAGGTGGTTAAAAATTGGCGGAACCATTGTTGGACTTTAGGGTGCTGTAGTATCTCTGCTGGAGAATGTTCGCCCAGCTTAAGATCAGCTTGTTGAGCACACGCTTCTAATTTTGGAAAAATCAAAAAGCCAACCGCATTCAGGTTTGAGCCTGTAATGCAGACATCTTGGACCAGTAAATTACCTTGAATGAGCACTTTATTGCGTAGTGTGCCCACATTCACAAAAGTACCCGTATTGAGTTTAAAGTCTTCAGCAATTCGTCCGTCGTACATCAAGCCTTTGGTCGGATCATTCACATCGACCAAACGAACAGCATCACCCGTATGGAAAAAGCCTTCGTCGTCAAAAACAGTGCTTTGCTGGTCTGCCTTTAAACGCCAATAGCCTTTCATGACATGTTTGCCACGAACACAAAATTCTAGTTTGTCACCACATGGCACTAACTTAATTTCGCATCCCGGAGCAGGGTAACCAATAAAGCCAGCCATCACACGTGGGCCGGTTGTAAAAGCGCAAGAGGGAGCAGTTTCGGTCATGCCCAATCCGCTCATAATGCGAATTTTTTCTCCGCAATGTTGCTGAGCAATTTTATCGAGTCTATTCCAACCCGCTTCTGAAAGCGCTGCACCTGCAAAGAATAAAATTTTAACTTTGGCAAAAAAGCGGTCTCTTAATTCTTCATCTTTTTCTAAAGCCTCGGTGAGCTCTTCCCAACCTTTTGGCACATTTAAATAAACGGTTGGAGAAATTTCTTTGAGGTTACGAATGGTTTCGTCAAATTTTCCTGCAACGGGTTTCCCATCATCAATGTAAATGGTACCTCCGTTATAGAGTGCAATGCCGACATTATGACTGCCGCCAAAAGTATGGTGCCAAGATAGCCAGTCGAGTAGGACAGGTGGTGTTTCTTCAAACTCAGGGAAAGTCTGTAATAACATTTGCTGATTAACACACAACATTAAATGCGTGGTCGGTACAGCTTTAGGAAGCTTGGTTGAACCTGAGGTAAATAAGAATTTGGCAATCTGGTTTTCATCAAGGGTTTGATAAAACTCTTGAACATTTGAAACAGGTGTATCTAATAGCGATTGAAAAGATGTGCAGATCTGATCACCCACAATCCCTTTATTGGTTACTACTTCAATATCGGATGTAATACATGCCTGAATCGCTTTGGCAAAAGCTTGTCCATCGCTGGCATAGACCATACCAGGTGTAAGCACTTCAAACACATGTTTGAGTTTGCCGAAGTCTTGAGAAATAAGAGAGTAGGCAGGGGAAATAGCCGAGAAAGGCACACCCGCCAGCATGGCAGCCATAGACAGTGTTAAATGTTCGAGATCATTACCACTTAAAATGACCAGAGGTCTTTCTTGGCTCAAATTACGTTCATGTAAGGCTTGAGCAATGTGCCATGCACGCTGTAAAACTTCTGCATAACTCAGTTTGACCCATTCACCTTGAGCATTGCGTTTTGCTGCAAAAATATGGTCTGGTTTAGTTTGTGCAAAATGAATTAAACGATCTGTCAGTTTTTGTGGATACGGTTTTAATTGCTCTTTTGGGCTGATATAGAGCGTGTCATCTTTATGGTGATAATGAATATCATGTTGCCCTAATTTTACGAACCGTTCGCGGTCTTGTGATTGAGTGGCATTCATTTGCATTTCTTTCACTCCATGGAAAGCGCATCACTGCGCTTTATTTTTTGCATCATGCAATTTTTATTTAATATGTTGTTGTCCGCATTAGTCTGACTAAATCGGGTAATGACGTGTTTGAGTTTGAATAGTAATCCAGCGTAGTTCAGTAAATTCGGCAACAGAGACTTTACTACCAAAACGTCCGTAACCACTCGATTTTGTTCCGCCAAATGGCATTTGAGCTTCGTCATGTACGGTTGCTCCGTTAATATGACAAATACCCGAATCAATCTGTTTAGCGACTTCTAATGCCAGCGAAATATTTTGGCTAAACACTGCCGAAGACAGACCAAACTCGCTGTCATTTGCCAGTGCTACGCCTTCTTCAATGCTTGAAAAACGTTGAACTGTGCATACAGGTCCAAATGATTCTTCGCGGTAAAGCAGCATGTCAGGTTTAATATTGAGCACCAGTGTCGGTTGCATGGTGGTGTCTTCAATATGGATACCTAAAGGTAAGTCAGCACCTTTGTTTTGAGCATCTTCTAGCAAATGCTGAATACGGTTTGCAGCACGGCGACTTTCTAAAACACCGAGTACATTGTCTTTTGAAGTTGGATTACCTGCCTGAATAGAGCGGGTTTTTTCAATCAGTTTTTCAATAAATTGGTCGGCAATATTGTCTTGAACCAAAACACGTTCGGTCGACATACAGATTTGCCCTTGATTAAAGAATGCTCCAAAAGCAACTGCATTTACGGCTTCATTAATGTCAGCTTCATTTAAAACCACAACAGGGGCTTTCCCACCGAGTTCGAGTAAAACTGGTTTTAAATATTTAGCAGCAGTCTCGGCAATAATTTTTCCTACGTTGGTTGAGCCGGTAAAATTAATGCGTTTCACGGCTGAATGAGACACTAAGCGCTCCACGATTTGTGGTGCATCTTCGGCGGCATGCGTAATCACATTCACGACACCTTCACCCAGACCCGCTTCATGTAACACTTCACCAATGAGACGGTGTGTTGCTGGGCAGGCTTCTGAGGCTTTTAACACTACCGTGTTACCACAAGCCAAAGGCATGGCAAGCGCACGTGTTGCCAAAATCACAGGAGCGTTCCAAGGAGCAATCCCTACAATCACACCACAAGGAACCCGTACACCCATTGCAAGATTGCCCGGCACATCTGACGGAATCAGGCTTCCGTCAATTTGTGTAGTCATTGCTGCTGCTTCACGTAACATGTTGGCAGCAAGGTGAACGTTAAACCCATACCATGTCGCAGTTGAACCTGTTTCTTGCATTCCAGTTTGAATGAATTGCTCGGTTTTTTGGTCCATTAAATCGGCTGCTTTTAATAAGCGTAAGCGACGTTCGGTAGGCGAGAGTTTCGACCATACTTTAAAAGCTTGTTGTGCCGAATCGATTGCACGATCAACATCTTCCAACGTTGCAGCAGCAGCTTTAGTTGCCACCGATCCATCAATTGGACTGATACGCTCAAAAGTTGCCTGATTTGATGCATCAACAGATTGACCGTGAATAAGTAACTGTACATTTTGCATGGGTTGTGTCCTTACATTGCCATTAAAGAATCAAAAGTTAACCAGTACGTTTATAGCTCTGTAAACCCGGTTTAATTGATTTTTCATCTAAAAATTGTTTCAAACCTTCTTGGCGGCCATTTTCAGTATCTCGGTGGATACATTGATCAAGTTTGGCATATAAGTAGTCTTCGTTTTGATCCCATGTCAGTTCACGGCAACGCTTAAAGCCATTTTTAGCGGTACGAAGAACCACAGGGTTTTTCTCAAGTAAGCAATTTGCAAGTTCAGTCACTTCTGCTTTTAATTGGGCAAGCGGTACGCTTCTATTCACAAGGCCCATGTTTTCAGCTTCTTTACCACTAAAGGTTTTACCCGTCATGATGTAATACAAAGATGCACGATGACCTACGGTATCTGCCATTGCTTTGCTTACAAGGTTACCTGGTGGGATCCCCCAGTTAATTTCAGATAAACCGAAAGTTGCTTCATCTGCTGCAATTGCGAGGTCACAAGCCACTAAAGGTGAGAAACCGCCTCCAAAGCACCAGCCGTTAACCATAGCAATGGTTGGTTTTGAATACATACGAAGAAGTTGCCACTGCCAGCGACATGAGTCACGACGAATACGCTCTTGGAAAATCTCTGGTTGAGTATCGACTTCACGGAAATATTCCTTCAAATCCATACCCGCTGTCCAAGAGTCGCCTGCACCCGTTAACACTAAAACACGTGCATCTTGATCAAGCTCAAGGGTTTCAAGCACATCAATCATTTCACGATTGAGGGTTGGGCTCATGGCATTTTTCTTTTCTGGGCGGTTTAGTGTTACCCATGCAATTCCATCTTCAACTTTGACATCTACTGTTTCCCAGCGGTTTTCATAACTCATCTTCATACTCCTTGAATGATTTTTAGCTGTTCTGGGATTTAATCTAATATCAGTTAAACTTACATTCAAGTCTTTTTTATAAAATTTCATAAATATTTTATAATTCATTGTATTTTAAATATTAATTAATTTTATTATTGATTTAATATAAAAATATGTTGATTTTTTAGTAAGTTTAACTGATATTTTTGGTGTGTTTAAACAACAATACACAAAGGGCTAAATGGAACGACTAGTCAATAAAGGACAACACAATGGAAAAAATATCAGGACAGCCTTCAAGGGCAAAAATCACGTTGCTACTGTGCTTTGCCATAGCAATTTTTGAAGGGTTTGATCTTCAATCAATGGGGGTAGCCGCTCCACGAATGCGGGCTGAGTTCATGTTAGACAATGCCCAGATGGCGTGGGCGTTTAGTGCTGCAATTTTAGGGACGTTACCAGGTGCAATATTAGGCGGTAGATTTGCCGATATTGTCGGGCGTAAGAAAATTCTGATTTTTAGTATTTTACTTTTTGGAATTATGTCTTTGCTAACGGCTTATGCTGCTAACTTTAGTTTGCTGTTACTCATTCGTTTTTGTACTGGTTTAGGAATGGGTGGGGCACTTCCAATGATGATTACACTGGCATCTGAAGCTGTACCTGATAAATATAAAGGTACCGCGGTAAGTATTATGTATAGCGGTATTCCTTTTGGTGGATTACTTACTTCTGTAGTTGCCATGTCGTTGGCTGGCGACGCAGAGTGGCGTCATATTTTCTATATTGGTGGGATTGCGCCAATTTTACTCATTCCGCTGATTATGCGCTTTTTACCTGAGTCAAATGATTATCTACAACGTAAAGGTCAAGCGCAAAAAACGACGCCATTTTTGGAAGTTTTATTTGCGAAGGAACGTCGTATGTCGACAATTCAACTTTGGGTCAGTTTTTTCTGTACGCTCGTTGTACTGTATTTCTTGTTGAACTGGTTGCCGTTACTGATGGGCGCGCAAGGCTTATCGAAACTTCAGGCAAACTATGTACAGATGGGCTACAACGTGGGTGGAATTTTAGGTTCAATTCTCATGGGTGTATTACTTGATAAATTACGTATGAGTTTTGTGATTAAGCTGATTTATCTCGGCATTTTATTTTCGCTTTGTTGTTTAGCAATATCCCCAACCGTTGCTTTACTTGCACTTTCGGCAGTGGGCTGTGGCTTATTCATTGTAGGTGGACAATCGGCATTATACGGTTTGGCTGCCATGTATTATCCAACCGAAATGCGTGGAACTGGAGTAGGTGCGGCAGTTGCCATTGGGCGTATTGGTTCTTTTGCAGGACCTTTAATGGCTGGTTTTTTACTCTCACTTGGACAAAGCTCAACCATTGTGATTGGTTCAAGCATTCCAGTGATTTTAATTGCAGCGATCTCTGCATTACTTCTTGTCAAAAAACCTAAACAGCCTGTACATTTAGTACAAAGCTCAGGTGCTCGCTAAGTTTTAACGAAAGTATGGGGTTGGTGCCTCATACTTTCATTACAGATTTTCTTATGATGATTGAAAGGTTATGGTACGTTCGAATTCAGTTCAAAAAAAAGTAGAAGATGAGCCTAGGTTAAGTTACATGATTGCTCGTGTTGACCGAATTATTAGTAAACATTTAACAGAACACTTAAAAGAGCTTGAGATTACCTTGCCGCAATTTACTGCGCTTTCTGTTTTAGCTTCAAAAAGTAATGTATCCAATGCCAAACTTGCTGAGCGCTCTTTTATTAAGCCGCAATCGGCTAACAAAATTTTGCAAGATTTACTGGTCAATGGCTGGATTGAGAAAAAACCAGATCCAACACATGGCCGCCGTATTTTAATTACCCTGACTGAAAGCGGTGTTGAAAAGCTAAATAAATGTAATGAAGTGGTTTTAAAAGTCGAAGAAAAAATGCTTGAAGGTATTGATATTAACTTGGCTTATTTAATCCGTAATAATCTCGATATTATGGTCAATAATCTTAAAAACCTTTGATGAAAAGTAGGTTGCAATTTAATTTTTTTAAAATCTACAGAAATACTTAAGCACTGATTCACACAGAAAATTTATTTCATTTTACAAATGAACTTGCTAGCATCGAAGTGACGTTTTTGGTGATGTGTGGCAGCGAATGTCTTCAGGACAACAAGTTTTACTTAAACTAAGAAAAATGATTATTTCAGGGGAACTTGAAGGCGGTGCCAGAATTGCCGAAATTCCGACTGCCGAGTTACTTGGTGTTTCAAGGCAGCCTGTTCGTATTGCCTTTCGCTTGCTCGAGCAAGAAGGCCTCCTCATTAAAAACCCAACTCGTGGTTACACAGTTCGTGAAATTTCAGAACAACTTGTTCATGATGCGCTTGAAGTGCGCGGTGTGCTCGAAGGGTTGGCTGCGAAAACTTTGGCAGAACAAGGCTTAAGCGAAGAGCAGAAAAAGACGCTACAACATTGCATTCAAGAAACTGAAAAACTCTTTAATGAAACAGACGAGTTTGGCGATGCTGAACTCGAACGTTATCATCATTTTAACGTCATTTTTCATGACACCATTATTGAAGGCGCGCAAAACGTCGCACTCATCCAAGCCTTAGCAAAAAACAACCAATTGCCGATGGCTTCTGCTCAAGCCATTACCTATGATCAGAATCAGGCTTTGTCAGAATATCGCCGTTTGCACTATGCACATTTACAGCATTGTTCGATTTTTGATGCGTTGGTACATCGTCAGGCAGGGCGTGCTGAAACTTTAATGCGTGAGCACAGTAGTGTGGTGATTTTAGGTGAAACGCTAAGAAATGTTCTCAGCGCTTAAGCTGAAATAAGTTCCTTTATATTTGAATAAAGGAACTCAAGAATTAAAGCTCAATCACAAGATTTTTAGTTTTTGCACGAGAACAGCAAGGCGTAAATTGGTCATTCAATGCGTGTTCCTCATCGGTCATAAACATATCTCGATGATCAGGCGTGCCTTCTACTACGCGGGTAATACAGGTCCCACAAATGCCTTGTTCACACGAAACAGGAATATCAAAACCATTTGCAATTAATGCCTCAGTCGCAGTCTGCTCTGGTAATACTTCAATTCTGCGGCCTGTACCTTTTACTTCAATGGTAAAAGCTTCATCGTTAGACGTATCTACTTTCTGAGCGACAAAATGCTCTTGATGTAACTGATCACTATGCCAACCTGCTTGTTCGGCTGAGCTCATAACAAACTGCATAAACCCTGTTGGTCCACATACATATAAGTGTCTATGTGGTGAAGTTTGGGCTAAAACCTCTGCCATATTACATTCAGTGTCTGGTTGATCTTGAATATGAAAATGGACTTGCTTACCAAAGTGCTCGGTTAAGTTGCCATAGAAGGCAATCATTTCATGACTACGAACGAAGTAGTGCAATTCAAAAGGAATATTGGCCGACTTAAGCCAATATGCCATCGACAAAATAGGGGTAATACCAATACCACCAGCAAATAAAACTGCCTGTTTGGTTTGTGGGTGAATCTGAAATAAATTACGCGGTTCACCAATTTTTAAGAGGTCGCCTTCACGATATTCAGTGTGGATGCAACGTGAGCCACCGCGTGAATTGGCATCATGTAAAACACCAATGACATAGCGATGCTTTTCAGAGCAGCAGTTTGAAAGTGAATATTGACGGGTCAGGCCGTTTTTTAGGTGCACATCAATATGTGCACCTGCCTCAAAATTCGGTAGCTCCATACCATTTGCTGCAACCAATTCAAATGCACGAATGGTCGGGGTGAGCTGGTGAATTTTTTGAATAATAACGTCCATGTTCATACTCCTTTAAATAATCCGAATGTTTGGAAACTTTTGTGCGGACGTTTCAGGAGGTGTTTTATTTTCTTCAGTAAGCAGTCGCTCAATCACCTTACGAGACTGTACACCGCCTGCGTCGATATTGAGCATCAGTAATTTGCGATGTGGGTTGTTTAAAATATTTTGTTGTTGTTGCTCCAGCATTTCTAAATCTTCAGTAAAGATTTTGCCTTGGCCTTCACGAATTTGATCGGTGAGTTCAGCATTATTAGGCTGGAAGTTGCGTGCCATTCCCCAGAAATACCAATGTGAAGTTTCAGTCTCTGGCGTAATAAAATCGACCACAATTGAGGAAACTTTTTTGTCATTTGGCGCGTGATAACCACCATGTCCAGCATGCGCTACACCTACTTCAATATGGACATTACTTGGAGCAAAGAAGTGACAACGTTGCCAACGGTCAACAGGTACATCATCTGCTAAGTGGTTACCACGAAGAGCCATTTGCCAAAATGGAGGTGCGATCACATTTTCCATGTAGCGTTCGGTAATGACATGATCACCATCAACTTTAGTGACAGGTAATGATTCATCAATTTCTTTTTGTCCGATGCTGCTTGAGTGAACATAGGTCTCGTGGGTTAAATCCATCAGGTTATCGACCATCAAGCGATAGTCACACTGGATGTGAAATAGGCCTCCGCCATAGCTCCATTCAGGATGATCTGCCCATTCTAAAGTTGGCAGTTTTGTTTCATCTGCTAAAGCTTTCTCGCCTGGCCATATCCAAATAAAACCGAACTTTTCGACAACCGCATATGCTTTGTTACAAGGAAAGCCATTTACACGTTGGGCTGGCATTGAAACGGTCTTTCCGTCACAGCCCATGACTAAACCATGATAACCACATACAAGGTTACCATCTTCTACATAGCCAAGTGAAAGTGGGGCACCACGATGGGGACAAAAATCTTCAACGGCTGCAACTTGGTTTTCTTTACCGCGATAAAAAACAATTTTTTCACCACAGATGGTGCGACCTAATGGTTTGTCTTGGATTTCTTCTGGACGGCAGGCAACATACCAAGCATTTTTAATAAACATTGTGACGACTCCTTATCACTTATTGGATCCAATTTATAATAAATAAAAATATTGGTCAATTGATAGGCAGTATATTTTTTAAAAATATTGATCTTTAGGTTAGGTTGTTTTGTAGATTTTTAATTGCTATTAAAGACTTTTGTATTTACTTTGAATTTTAGAGGCTAAATTTTTATTCATCTTAATTTGGATCCATAATTCTTCAATCCCATTCTGGATTTGGATAGCTCTTGAAGTTACAAATTTAAAAATGGATAAATAATTTATGGATCCATATTTTTTATTTCATAAAGTTAAAATAAATTATAAATATATTTTTCAATTATTTAATCCGTTGTTGATTAAATTTTAAAAATATTGTTGATTTTTTGGATCCAAATATTCAGTATAGAAAAAGAGCAGGATGCTCAAAAAACAAATATTCCTCTAGGTCATTATGGATACGGATATGCATAACCACCCAATCGCTCATATTAGCAATGTCGTGTGTATGTCTTATCCAAGGGAGATACACAAATGGAAAGAGACGTTCTAAGTGAGATCAATCAAAACAACATGAGCCGTTACCAATGGTTCGTCATTTTGATCTGTATTTGTCTCAATATTATTGATGGCTTTGACGTGATGGTAATGGCATTTACCGCTCCATCCGTGTCAGCAGAATGGTCACTTTCAGGCGCACAAATTGGTTTGTTACTCAGTTCAGGTCTTTTTGGGATGGCTGCCGGTTCAATTTTTCTTGCTCCTTTAGCCGATAAAATCGGTCGCCGTTTACTCATCTTAGTTTGTCTTGTCATTGCAGGTCTGAGCATGTTGGGCTGTGCTTTTGTACAAAGCCACGGCATGTTAGCAGCACTTCGATTTATTACCGGAATTGGGGTGGGCGGCATTCTTGCGAGTAGTAATGTACTGGCAAGTGAATATGCCAATGCTCGTTGGCGCAGTCTCGCAGTGAGCTTAATGTCTACTGGTTATGGAATTGGCGCGACACTTGGCGGAGTGTTATCACTGGCATTGATTGAGCACTTAGGTTGGCGCTCAATCTTTTTAGCAGGTGGGGTGACTACCATTGCAATGCTACTGATCAGCGCATGGTTATTACCAGAATCTTTAGATTACTTACTCGCGAAACGACCAAAACAGGCACTAGAACGAATTAATGCAACTGTAAATCGTATGGGGCTAAACGAATTACCAGTTATGCCTCGTTATGAAAAAATCAGCACGCAAAATGGTAGTGAACTGGGCAAATTATTTGCTGGACAACTTGGATTTCAAACACTTTGTTTGTGGTTTGCATTCTTTTTAGTGATGTTTGGCTTTTACTTCGTGATGAGCTGGACACCAAAAATTCTTATTTCAATGGGGATGTCGCCACACCAAGGTGTAAGTACCGGCATTTTAATTAGTATTGGCGGGATTTTCGGGGCTGCTATTATTGGTTTATTGGCATCACGCATGAAAATTTTTTATGCCTTAAGCCTGTTTTTAGGGCTAACCTCGACATGTGTTTTCCTATTTGTCGCAGTCTCTGCTCAAGTCAGTATTGCACTCATGGTGGGGTTATTACTCGGTACACTCATTAATGGCTGTGTAGCAGGTTTATATTCGATTTCTCCAACAATTTATGATGCTGAAATTCGTAGTCGCGGCGTGGGCTATGCAATTGGTTTTGGACGAATTGGGGCAATTTTATCGCCAACGGTCGCAGGCATTTTTCTGGATAAAGGTATAGCACCCGCAACACTGTATGCCTATTACGGTGTGGTGTTTATTTTGGCTATTTTCCTGATTTTAAGTTTAGGTAGTGCTTTTTACCGCAGTCAAAAAGAGCAAAACTACTCTCTTAAAACAGCACCTTAATCCATTAAAAATTAAAAAGTTGAGATAAAAAATGAAAAAGACACCATTGTGGGTGGGGGTATGCTTGTGCCCATTATTTAGTCAAGTCGTGCATGCCGAGTTTATTGCAGACAGTAAAGCTGAGCTGACACTACGTAATTTTTACTTTGACCGAGACTATAAAAAAGACCCATATCCCTATACGGCAGCCAGAGATTGGGCGCAGGGTCTAATTTTTAAAGGACAGTCTGGTTATACCGAAGGGACAGTTGGGTTTGGTGTAGATGTACTGGCAATGGCAGGTTTTAACCTGATGGGAAGCCGTGCTGATGACTATGCGCGTAGTGGCTTATTACCAGTGAATACCGATAATTCGCGTGATGATTATTATGGAAAAATAGGTATTACAGGAAAGGCTAAATTTAGAAAAAATGAGCTTTTTGTGGGAGATTTAGTTCCACAATTACCAACCATATTTTCATCGCCAGCGCGTTTGTTCCCTCAGACTTATCGTGGTATCCGCTTTGTTTCAAATGAAATTCCAAATCTTCAACTCGAAGGCTTTTATGTCGACGAAGTACGTCAGCGCGACTCAATCCGTTATACCGATGTTGGAACAGACAATATCAACCATCGTTTTGACAAAGCGGCAACTACCGATTCTTTTTATACATTAGGTGGAAGCTATCAGTTAAAGGATTATCGTCTACGGGCTTACCATGCTGAACTCAAAGACATTTACCAGCAACAATTTTTAGGTTTTAACGGCAAACAACCTTTAAATGATCAACTTAATTTTTTAAGTGACGTGCGTTTTTTTAATAGTGAAGAAACTGGAAGCAAAAAAATAGGAGAGGTCGATAACCGACATATTAGTGGCTTATTTGGCTTGAACTATCAAAACCATACAGTTTCTTTGGGCTACATGCAGTCATTTGGCTCGACCGGTTTACCATTTTTGTCGGGAACTGAAAGTCCAGTCGTACTTGATTTTATGAGTTCGGACTATTCAAATAAAGACGAAAAAGTCTATTCGATTCGTTATGAATATGACTTTAAAAATGCGCGGGTAGGTGATGTTTCATTAAACGGACTGCGTTTTATGACTCGCTACGCAAAAGGTGAAGACATTGATTTGTTGCAATATGGCGATCAGCGATTTAAAGAGGATTCGCTAGAGT
Source organism: Acinetobacter sp. ABJ_C4_1 (assembly GCF_044538495.1). Classification (NCBI taxonomy): domain Bacteria; kingdom Pseudomonadati; phylum Pseudomonadota; class Gammaproteobacteria; order Moraxellales; family Moraxellaceae; genus Acinetobacter; species Acinetobacter sp. ABJ_C4_1. The sequence goes on from NZ_JBIUCQ010000007.1 coordinate 48,850, forward strand.
TTGATTTGGGTTATAAAATTCCTGAAGGTAAGTTAAAAGGTTTGGGAATGCGAGCCCGTTTTTCTCACTATCGCAACGATATGCCTACTAATATGACATTTCATTCGGCAAATGAAACGCGGTTAAATGTCGATTACACCTTTAAATTTTAACGTTCAATATTTAACTAAATTCAAGACAAGTTAAAACATTGTGAGCAGCAATGTTTTAACTTTAGTTATCAACTGCACAAAATCCCTCTATAATACCGCCAATCTTATTAAAGCCACTTGAGTCTCTCATTAAACACATGGCTTTAATCTCTCATTTTTTTAAGTCAATTTCTTCGCTGTGATTCGGCTTATTTTTCAATATTTAGAATTTTATGTGTCTGTGCTGACACATAAAAATATTTAGGTGCCAGCATGGAAATCAAGGTTAATTATCTCGACAATCTTCGACAGGAAGCTAAGTTCGATGACTTTACGGTAATTGCCGATCAACCAATTCGCTATAAGGGTGACGGTTCGGCACCGGGCCCATTTGACTACTTTTTAGCATCGTCAGCATTGTGTGCAGCGTACTTTGTTAAAGTGTATTGTGCCGCTCGAGATATCCCAACTGATAATATTCGTTTATCGCAAAATAATATTGTTGATCCTGAAAACCGCTACAAACAAACCTTTAAAATTCAAATTGAATTACCAGCCGATATTTCAGAGAAAGATCGCCAAGGGATTTTACGTTCGATTGACCGTTGTACTGTTAAGAAAGTGATTCAAACGGGTCCTGAATTTATTATTGAAGAAGTGGAAAGCATTGATGCAGATGCACAAGCATTGTTATTGCCAAGCTTAACTTCTGAAAACCATACCTATATTCAAGGTAAAGACCTGCCATTAGAAGAAACCATTGCCAATATGTCTGCCATTTTGGCAAATTTGGGCATGAAGATCGAAATTGCGTCTTGGCGTAATATTGTTCCAAATGTATGGTCGCTACATATTCGTGATGCCCAGTCACCGATGTGCTTTACCAATGGTAAAGGTGCAACTAAAGAAAGTGCTTTGGCATCTGCATTGGGCGAGTTTATTGAGCGTTTAAACTGTAACTTCTTCTATAACGACCAGTTCTGGGGTGAAGATATTGCGAATGCTGAATTTGTGCATTATCCAGATGAAAAATGGTTTAAACCGGGTCCAAATGGTGAATTACCTAAAGAAATCTTAGATGAATACTGTCTTGAGATTTACAACCCAGATGATGAGTTACTTGGCACGCATTTATATGACACCAACTCAGGTAACGTAGAGCGCGGCATTTGCTCGTTACCTTTTGTGCGCCAGTCGGACGGTGAAGTTGTCTATTTCCCATCAAATTTAATTGAAAACTTGTACTTAAGTAATGGTATGAGTGCGGGCAACACTTTGGCAGAAGCCCAAGTTCAATGCTTGTCAGAAATTTTTGAACGTGCTGTTAAACGTGAAATTTTAGAAGGTGAAATTGCACTTCCAGACGTTCCTGAAGACGTATTAGCAAAATACCCAAGTATTGTTGCTGGTATTAAAGGTCTAGAAGAGCAAGGTTTCCCTGTATTAGTTAAAGATGCATCGCTAGGCGGTCAGTTCCCTGTAATGTGTGTGACTTTAATGAACCCGCGTACGGGTGGGGTGTTCGCATCTTTCGGTGCGCATCCAAGTTTTGAAGTTGCATTGGAACGTAGTTTGACTGAATTACTTCAAGGTCGTAGTTTTGAAGGCTTAAATGATTTACCTCAACCGACTTTCCAAAGTAATGCAGTCACTGAGCCGAACAACTTTGTTGAGCACTTTATTGACTCAAGCGGTTTGGTATCTTGGCGCTTCTTTAGTTCTAAATCTGACTATGACTTTGTTGAATGGGATTTTTCTGGCGAAGGCGAAGAGTCGAATGCAGAAGAAGCTGCAACATTGTTCGGCATTCTCGAAGAGATGGGCAAAGAAGTATATATGGCAGTCTATGAGCATTTAGGTGCGACCGCTTGCCGTATTTTAGTACCAGATTATTCTGAAATTTATCTCGTTGAAGATTTGATTTGGGACAATACCAATAAAGCACTTTCATTCCGTGAAGATATTCTAAATCTGCATCGTTTGGATGATGAACAGCTTGAGGCATTGGTTGAGCGTTTAGAAGAATGCGAGCTAGATGATTACACTGAAATCACTACGCTTATTGGCATCGAGTTTGATGACAATACAGTGTGGGGACAGCTCACCATTTTAGAACTGAAATTGCTGATTTATGTTGCTTTACAACAGTTTGAAGAAGCAAAAGAGCTTGTCGAAACTTACTTGCAATATAACACCAACACCGTTGAGCGTGGCTTGTTCTATCAGTGCATGAACGTGGTGCTTGAAGTGATGTTAGATGAAGAACTAGAGCTTGAAGACTACCTGACTAATTTCCGCCGTATGTTTGGTGATACACGAATGGATGCGGTATTAGGTTCTGTCGATGGTAGTGTTCGTTTCTATGGCTTAACACCAACAAGTATGAAATTAGAAGGACTTGATCGCCATTTACGTCTGATCGAGAGCTATAAAAAATTGCATGCAGCTCGCGCTAAAGCCGTAGCGATGTAATTTAAAAAGCGAAATAAAAAAGCCTATTTTTAAATAGGCTTTTTTTATAAAACGACTCGCTAGTTTAAGCAGAAGCTTTAGTAATCTCTATGGTTTCTGCATCTGCTCTATAACCTTGTTGCTCATCCAAAGTATGTTTAGCCGGAATATAAGACATTGCGCGTTCTGCAAGAGCTGTAATGGTGAGACTTGGGTTAACGCCCAAATTTGCACCTAACATTGAGCCATCTACAACGTATAAGTTTTTATAGTTAAAGACACGGTTTTGTCCATCTACCACACCGCGCTCTGGGCTTGAAGCAATTGCACAGCCACCCATACAGTGCGCTGTAAAAGGTACATTAAACAAAATTTCGGTAATAGTCGTCATTGGATGACCATTAAACATTTTGGCAACTTTTTCGGTAAATGCATTGGCCTGTGGAATATACACAGGTAGCTTTTTACCTTCGCTCGATAATACTTTGCCAAAAGGCCAGAACCAATTACGTTTCAAGCGCATATTAATGGAGGCATCAGCTGTTTGCATCACCAAGAAGATTAAAGTTTGACGTGCAAAACTGACAGGATTACTCATACGAAGGAAAATAAATGGATGGCAAATAAGTGCCCATAACCAAAAGAAGATACGCGTCCAACCCGGTTTACCTTTAGCCATGTAAGTACACATGAGGCCCATGGCATCTGAACCAGTTTGGTAACGCGTCGCTTCAATGTGAGTGTCATGGTCAATGTAAATACTTGAACCAATGGCAACACCTTTACTCATGTCGACATCTTTACCAAAAAAGCGAACGCCTAAAATCGACTCGGCATTAGTACGAACCCGATTACCCAAATCATCAGAGATATTTGGCAGTGAACCAGACTGTTTTAAACGGAATAACATCTCTTGCGTACCCAAAGAAGATGCAGAGAAAATCGCGTTACGAACACGCCATGTACGGCGTTGTTTATTGAACCATGAGCTCGAACATTCAGTCGTAACTTCATAGCCATCGCTGCCATCGGCTTTACCATTGAGTGGTTTAACGTCAACGACTTTGGTTTCTTCGTAAACCTTGGCGCCATTTTTTTCGGCAAAGTACAAATAGTTTTTATCTAAGGTATTTTTTGCGTTGTGTTTACAACCTGTCATACAACCGCCACATGCGGTACAGGTTCCGCGGTCTGGACCTTCGCCGTTAAAATATGGGTCAGGGTAGGTCTTGCCGCCTTGTTCACCTTCGGGTGGAAAGAAAGTTGCAACGCGCGTCGGTTTAAACGTATGTCCAACCCCAACTGCATCGCCCATTTTTTTGAGCATGTGGTCGGCAGGACCGAAAATTTTATTATCCGTCACACCAAGCATGCGTTCGGCTTCAGCATAGTGCTGTGGCATTTCATTTTTCCAGTCCGCTGCATCTGCCCATGTACCTTCATCCCAAATATGTTCAGGTGGAACCAGTAAGGTATTGGCATAGGTGATTGAGCCGCCGCCTACAGCATTACCGCAAATAATGGTGACATGGCGAAAAAAACGCATGTTGAAATAACCGAAAAGTTTCATGCCTGGGCGCCAAATCCAGCGACGGGTATTCCAGTTATTTTTAGCAAAATCTTTAGCTTCCCAGCGTCGCCCCATTTCCATTACAGCAACAGAGTAGCCTTTTTCGGTTAGACGGCAAGCAGAAACACTACCACCAAAGCCTGAACCAATAATGAGGTAATCATAGTCATAATTGTTTGTTGTCATGCCGAGGACTCCTCTCTGGCGATATTTTTATATTGACTGTGTATGTTTATCAATGAATTGCCCAATGCGCTCAATCGAGTCATTAGATTCGTTTAGTATACCTGCGTGGAATTGAAAAACATGTCCGACTCGGTCATAAACCCTTAAGTTCGTCGGAATACCATACTTTTCGGTTTGTTCAGCGAGACGGTTTGCATCGTCCAATAAGACTTCTTCGGTACCGACGTGAATCAAAATAGACGGTAATCCAGTTAAGTCGGCATAGAGTGGAGAACAGGTTGGATCAGTTGCCGATTTTTGTCCGCAATAGTTTTTTGCACACCAAGCTAACCAGTTTTCTGACAGCATCGCATCTTGAGCAGCATGAGTTTTCATCGTGCTTCCTGAAAGACTTAAGTCAACCCAAGGCGAAAGTAAAACTAAAGCCGCTGGTAAAGGTAAACCCGCATCTCGTAAAGCAATTACGATACTTAAACTCAGTCCACCGCCAGCAGAATCGCCAGCGATCACGAGTTTTTTCGGGTCCTGCCCTTGAGCAAGTAGAGCTTTATAGACAGCAACGGCGTCTTCAATAGCAGCAGGGTTTGTGTGCTCTGGGGCTAGGCGATATTCAGGTAACCAGACTTGTGCTTGAGCTGCATGTCCAATTTGAGCAGCAAGCTTAGTGTGACTTTTTGAGCTCCCCACCACATAGCCACCGCCATGTAAATACAAGATGCCGAGGCCTGATTGAGTCGTTTTGGGCTGAATATGAACTGTCGGTACTTGAGCAATTGTTTGCTTTTTTGTTTGATAGCCAGGTGGCCCAAGCACAATTGCACTGGCTGCATCACTACAAAAACGTTGTAGCTTTAGTGGCGTTTTAGGGGATAAAGCTGGACGTAGCGTGGTACGAATAGTCCATGCAAGAAGCTGCTTCATAATAAGGACTCATACTAAGCATTTAATGTCAGTCAGCATCCCTTAAAATAAAGAGTATGCTGACCACTATTTTTATTTTGCTGATTTGTTGAGTAGGCGAGTTTGCAAGGCAGTCGCAGTTGCAAAAATCTTTTGGTAACCCTGTGGAAGAATACGCTGAATCACATCAACGGCTTTCGCATCGGCTCCAATGAGTAAGCGGCGACGGTCTTTACGAACAGCTTCTAAAATTTGTTGAGCGGCATCGTCAGCAGGGGTGCGAAGTAATTTATCGAAAGCATCCTGACTTTTTAAAGGATCCATTCCTAAAGACTGGACGCTATTATTCATGCGGGCAGCTTTGGCAATATTGGTACGAATACCACCCGGATGCACACAGGTTGCACTCACTCCAGCATTTTGTAGATCGAGTTCTTGGCGCAATGATTCAGTAAAGCCACGAACGGCAAATTTACTGGCGTTATAAGCACTTTGAGTTGGTTGAGCTGTTAAGCCAAACATACTGGAAATATTAATAATATGCCCGTCACCACTTTGCTTTAAGTAAGGTAAAAACTCTTTGGTCCCATAAACTACACCCCAAAAATTAATACCAATCAGCCATTCAAGGTCTTCATAGCTCACACCTTCAGCCGTACTCCCTATTGCGACACCAGCATTATTAAAAATCAGGTTAACTTGGCCATGCTCATCTACCACTGCCTTTGCCCAAGTTGCAACCTCATCACGTTTAGCCACATCAACTTTTTGAGTGGTGACTTTGATTGAATAAGGTGTTAACAGCTCGACTGTTTCGGCTAACCCGGCTTCACTAATATCAGAAAGTGCCAGATGGCAACCTTGTTTTGCGAGTTCTATTGCAAGTGCTTGTCCAATACCAGAGCCTGCACCTGTCACAGCTGCGACTTTATTTTTAAAAGACTTCATAAAATTCTCCGTTTATTTTTCTCATTTCCTATGGTGAAGCTTGTTTAAGAAATAGCCGAAACCTGAGTGTAGTTTTCAACATCGAAGCGACGAGTACGTTGTCGATATTCAAGAGTAAAACCTGGCCAGTTATTGGTATTTTTGCCATCAGCAGTTTGATACCAACTGGTACAACCTTGCGCCCAGACAGTTTTTTTCATTTTTTCTTGAATGCTTTGATTAAACTCATGTTGAACTTCTGCACGAACATTGGTGAACAAAAGTTTGTTTTGTAAGGTTGTCTGGATAGCATCTAAAATATAATTCACTTGGCTTTCAATCATATAAACAATTGAGTTATGCCCAAGATTGGTATTTGGACCATAAAGCATAAAGAAGTTTGGAAAGCCGCTCACAGTTAAACCGAGATAAGCTTCTGCACCATCTTTCCATGTGTCTTTTAAGGTGCGACCATCGAGACCTGTAATCTGCATGGGCGCCATAAATTCCGTTGCGGCAAAGCCTGTCCCATAAATAATGGTATCGACTTCACGCAGATTTCCTTCCGTATCTAAAATGCCGTTTTCGGTAATTTCTTGAATGCCAGTATTAATCACATCGACATGAGGCTGAGTCAGCGTTTCATACCAATGGTTAGAGATTAAAATACGTTTACAACCAATTGGATAATCCGGCATTAAGCGATGGCGCAACTTCCCATCTTTAACGACTCTACGAATGTGGCGCTGGAATAAATATTCCACCAAAGGCATTTCATTAAGTGAAGTTGTAAAAGCAAGTAGGCGGATTTCATGATGACCATATTGCAAAGCACGGTCTAGACTTTGCAAAATCGGCAATTTACGGAAAGCTTTTTTCTCTAAAGGTTGGTAAACCCGATCTGGTTTAGGAATAACATACGGTGCCGAGCGTTGATAAACGTCTAGATGTGCTACCTGTTTGGCAATTTCAGGTACGAACTGAATTGCGCTTGCACCTGTACCAATCACAGCAACACGTTTGCCAGTTAAGTCATAGTCATGATCCCAACGCGCTGAGTGAAATGCCTTACCTTTAAAGTTTTCAATCCCTTTAAGTTTTGGATAGGCAGGGCGGTTAAGTTGGCCTACCGCGCCCACTAAGAATTCAGCTTCGAACTGTTCACCAGAAGTACTTTGAATGTGCCATACACCTTGCAGCGCATCAAATTCGGCACTGGCTATTTCAGTATTAAATTGAACATGTGGACGAATGTCATATTTTTCCGCACAGTGGCGTAAATATTGATAAATCTCTTGAGATGTCCCATAGCGATTTTTCCAGCCTAGCTCTTGCTCAAAAGAAAAAGAATACAGATGAGAAGGCACATCACAAGCAGCGCCCGGATACGTATTGTCACGCCATACGCCACCAACATCGCTAGCTTTTTCAAAGAGCGTAAATTGTTCAAAACCTGCTTGTTTGAGACGAATGGCAAGGCCTAGACCACCAAAGCCAGTGCCAATAATGGCGATGCGTACATTTTTATTTGAATTAGTAGACGAATTAAACATGGGCTGCTCTAAATCCTTAAAAACAGTGAGCGAAAAATCGCAATTTCCTGTATGCAGAATAGACGTTTATTTGCTTGATTTAGAGGATGGATGAGGACAAAATATTGTGATTCGAGGACATTCTGAGCAATACAGTGAAGTATGCATGGGCTTTTGAACGCAGTGTACATAGTGTTCGGTTAATGGCTGATTTTGCGGTGGAATCAGGTATTTCTTATCAGACGATTTTAAAAGGGACTGGGCTTAGCCAACAACAATTACTCGACCCAAATATGGTGGTGACAGGCCATCAGGAATTACAGCTCATTCAAAACTTGGTTGAGCAACTAGGAGACAGGCCCACATTAGGCTTAGAAGTAGGTACACGCTATCATTTCACCACATTTGGGCCATTAGGTATGGCTCTGATGAGTAGTGCTAGCATTCGTGAAGCACTAGATTTGGCTTTAACCTATTTTACTTTAACTTTTGCGTTTACCCGCTTTGATGTATCCGATACACCACAGGGCGTCCGCATTGAAATTGATGAGCAAGATATTCCCTTATCAGTTCGTCAATTCATTATTGAACGAGACGCCGCTGCGCTCATTACGGTACAACGAGATTTGGTGCAGGACAATTTTTGCCAGTATTTGGCTTTTTCTTTTCAACCCAAAGGTGATGTTCAGCCTTATCAAGACTTATTTGGCGTAATACCAGCATTTGGCTCAGCTAAAAGTTTTGTAATTCTTGATCCACAAAAAGTAGATCAAAAGCTACTTATGGCAAATGATTTGGTGCTACATACAGCCGAAGAACAGTGCCGTCAAATATTGGAGAAACGCCAATCACAAAATAAATTTACAACCTTGGTGCAACAGCAACTTATGAATGTGCGAGGGGAAATGCCTTCTATGGAAATAGTCGCTGAACGATTGCATTTAAATGTCCGTACTTTACGCCGTCACTTGGCATCTGAAGGAATGACTTTTATTCAAATACGTGAAGAAGTGAGGCAAGTTTTAGCTGAGCAATATCTAGCTTTGCCTAAAGTATCTATCGAGCAGATTGCTGAGTGGCTAGGCTATGCAGAACCTGCCAGTTTTATTCATGCCTATAAAAGATGGCATGGGAAAACACCTCATGCGATGCGTTTAATACAAAAATAAAAAAAAGATGAAGGGGCTTTTGCTTTCCCTTCATCTAAAGAGTGGTTTATTTAATAAAGCTCAGTTGCTTGCTGATTTTTTCTAAAATCGGGGCTTTCTTGGCTTGAAATTCAACTTTGTTTTGTTGAATCAGGTTATTGCCTTTAGTATCGATAGAAATAATGAGCGGGCCAAATTCTCTCACTCGATTTATCCAAAGGGTTTCTGGCATACCTAAATCCTGCCATTCAGCGCCTTCAATCTCTTCAACTAAGGTTGCTGCGAGCACCGCGCAACCACCTGGGAAAATCGCATGAACGGCAATATTTTCCTGACATCCAGCAGCTGTTTCTGGTCCCATGCCACCTTTACCTACAATAAGCTTAACGCCAGTTTGTTTGATAAATTCCCGTTCGAATTTCTCCATTCGCATACTGGTTGTTGGACCAATTGAAACCATTTCGAAGTCGTTTTCACCTTTTTTGCGCACAATAGGACCAGCATGAAAAATCGCTCCGCCTTCAAGGTTAACTGGTAGTTCTCGACCTTGTTCGATCAGTCGGCGATGGGCAACGTCACGACAAGTCACTAAACGGCCAGTCAAATAAACCACATCACCGACTTTAAGGTCTAAAAGATCTTCATCTTTGATTGGCGTTGTCAGAATTTTTTTCATAGGACAACTCCTTCATGAGACAAGATTTCATACGACATATCTGGGTTAATCTTAATTTTGCCACGGCGATGTGCCCAGCAACCTGTATTTACGGCAACCCCAATAGTTGATGGGTGGCGTGCAGAAGATTCAATATTGACTCCCATTACGCTGTTATTCCCTGTGAGCCCCTGAGGACCAATACCAATTTCATTAAGACCTTGTTCTAACAGTTGTTCCATTAAGGCAGCGCGTGGGTTCTCACTTGTTGAGTCAACCGGACGCATAATCGCGAGTTTAGAAAGACGAGCTGCGGTTTCAACCGAAGTTGATACGCCTACACCAACCAGTAACGGTGGGCAGGCATTTACACCGCGTTCGGTAATAACATCCATCACAAATTCAGCAACGCCTTCGTAGCCTTGACCTGGCATTAAAACTTTTGCCGCACCCGGTAGGGTACAACCGCCACCCGCCATATAGACATCAATGGTACAAGTGTCGAGTTCAGGCACAATACGCCAGTCTAACCATGGAATTTGAGTACCTGTATTTGTGCCCGTATTTTTTTCATCGAAGGTTTCCACAGCGTTGTGACGTAAAGGACCTATGCGAGTTGCCTTAGCAGTTGCTTCGCTCAAAATATCTTGAAGTTCACCAAGCAAAGGGAAGTTAGCACCTGCTTCAACAAAATATTGAATAACACCCGTGTCTTGGCAGCTTGGGCGGTTGAGTTTATCCGCAGCTTGCTGATTTTCTTCCATCGAGTCATAAACTGATTTAGCCAATGGATTGGTTTCTAAAGTACGCAGTTCAATTAACTTGCTTTTCACATCTTTAGGTAGGCGTTTTCCAATATAAGCCGTAAATTTGGCCATGGTGTCCGTAAGGGACTGGACTGCAATATCTTTGTCCATGTTGTGCTCCTTGAAGAAACTTGTTCAGATCTAATTGATGTAAATAGGGTTAGTGGGTTGCTTTGGCAGTGTTTACTTTCACTTTTTGGGAGAAGCTCAGCACTAGTGTCAGTAAGGTCGAGATAATGAGTAGTCCGGCAACAAAATAGAGTCCACCTGTGAAATCTCCAGTTTGATCTTTAACCCAGCCGATCATGGCAGGGCCTGCAAACCCACCTAAATTTCCGATTGAGTTAATCGTGGCAATGCCTGCTGCTGCGGCTGATCCTGACAAGAACATGGTTGGCATGCTCCATAGCGGTGGCTTGGCACAGCTAATACCGACATTCACAATGGTAAGTGCTGCAATTAATCCAATGACATTGTGTGTGCCTGCTGCAATTGCGAGACCAACCGCTGCGGTTAAACACGCGAGAGCAACATGCCATGTACGTTCATTGGTGCGGTCAGAGTGTCGAGACCATAAAACCATGGCAATGACAGAAATGATTGGAGGAATAGCATTTAAAAGCCCCACAGTCATAGACGTCACGCCAAGCTGTTTAATAATTTGTGGCGCCCAGATGCCGAGTGTATAAAGCCCAGCCGACGTTCCGAAATAAATCAATGCAAGAGCAAGTACTCGTGGGTTGGCAAGACCGCGAAGAATGCTGTGATGCTGAGGTGCATTTTTTCCTACATCTTCTTCCTTCATGGTTTTTACAAGCCATTCGCGTTCATCCTGTTTTAACCAAGTAGCTTGTTCAGGGCGGTCAGTCATATATTTAAAAACCACAACGCCTAAGATGAGTGCTGGTATAGCTTCAATAATGAACATCCACTGCCAGCCAGCGAGACCCCAAATTCCATGCATTTCAAGTAACGCGGCAGAGATTGGTGAACCAACTGCTGTGGCAATTGGGGCGGCTGCCATAAATAAAGCAATCACACCAGCGCGATGTCGTGCAGGAAACCAATAAGTTAAGTACAGAATAATGCCGGGAAAGAAGCCAGCCTCGGCAACACCGAGTAAAAATCGCATAACGTAAAAGCTAGTTGAGCTTTCTACAAACGCCATACCGGCTGCAATCAAACCCCATGTCACCATGACTCGAGCAATCCAGATACGGGCACCGACTTTATGCAAAATAATGTTGGATGGGACTTCAAATAAGAAATAGCCCAAAAAGAAAATTCCTGCACCAAAACCGAGAACCGAGGCGGTAAAGCCTAAGTCTTCTTTCATGGTGAGTGCGGCAAAACCAATATTGACGCGGTCGATATAGGCTATAAGGTATAACAACATAATAAACGGTACGATTCTCCAAGTAATTCGACGTAACGTTCGCTTTTCAATATCCATTTCCATGTCATGACTCCATATTCATGACTACCAATCCTGATTGGTAGTTTTCGCTTTCTTTACCGCTATTGATTCGGCTAGATGGCTTTTTCCCGTTGATCCACAGCATTCCTTCTGCGGACATTGTTATGCTCTTAAATAAGAGATGGCTTATGTCGGGAAACATTGAAATGGATGTTAAACCCTTTAAAAAACTGATGAATCGATATAAAGTTAAATCACTATTGCAAAAAACTTAACAATCATGAATGCAGATACGGAATTAGCTTTCTTTTGTTTATTGGTTAAACAAGGAAGTCTTGTCGCGACGGCACGAGAGTTAAACTTGACCCCACCTGCGGTTTCTAGACGTTTAACTCAGCTTGAAGAGCGTTTAGGTGTAAGGCTTTTAAATAGAACAACACGCCGAATTAGTTTAACCAGTGAAGGTGAGGTCTACTTTGAAAATGCGGTTCGTATTTTAAAAGAGATTGATGAAATGGAGCGTTTGGTTTCAAGTAGTCGGGCAGCACCCAAAGGGGTATTGCGTGTGAATGCTCCTTTAGGCTTTGGTCGTTCTTATATTGCGCCAGCGATTTCTACATTTGCCAAAATCTATCCTGATGTCGATGTCCAACTGCATTTAACAGACCGCCCGATTAATCTGCCAGATGAAGCCATTGATGTCTCAATCCGCTTTGGCGAAATACCTGATTCACGTCTAATTGCAAAAAAATTGGCAGCCAACCGCCGTTTATTATGTGCATCACCTAGCTATTTAAAAACGGCAGGGCAACCACTCACACCTCATGATTTAACACAGCATCAGTGTATTGTGATTCGGCAAAATGATTCTGCTTATGGTAATTGGCGGTTAAGTCATGGCAAACAAGTTGAAACCGTTAAAGTTCATGGGCAACTGAGTACGAATGATGGTGCAGTTGCATTAAATTGGGCCTTAGAAGGCTATGGTATTTTGATGCGGGCAGAGTGGGACGTAGCAAAATATTTAAGAAGTGGTAGATTAGTTCAAGTGCTAGCGGACTATGAAACACCACCAGCAGATGTCTATGCAGTGTATTTAGAGAGACTGAATCTGTCGCCTAAAGTCGCGCACTTTTTAGATCATTTACGCCAATTTTTAAATCAGCATGTCGATGGACCAGAGCCGCGTTCAAGCTGGTAATGATGGCATTAACCTCAATTAAAAAAGCCAACTTAAGGTCTAAGTTGGCTTTCAACATTATTTTCTATTTAAACGTAAATGCAATAATCGTGTTGCTGAGGTGTGGCGAATTTCATCGATTCGTGCATTAAAATATCGTTCAGTAATAGCTTTACCTGAAAGATCTTCGATCACTTCAAATCCCATCTGCTCCACGGCCTGATGTAAATCTCTTGGTTTAAATTGGCCCAATAAAGGCTCTTTCAGCAAATGGGTAAATTGTGCAACGCCCATACTTCCAAGTCGCTCAATACCGTTTAATTCCTGAAAATCGGTCGAATAGTCGAGTACTACTTCACTACCGTTTGCAGCAAAGTTGGCAATACTTTTTAAAGTTTCCAAGGTCGTTTGCGGGTTTAAATAGTGCGTTGTGCCTAACCATGAAAAAAATGCAGGAGCAGATGAATCATAGACACTTCTGGTCAGGGCTTCCGAAATAGACTCTTTTTCAAAGTTAATCGCGACAAACTCAACGGTAGCAGGAATATTTCCTAACTTTTTTAGCTTAGTCTGTTTAGCAGCTTGAGTATCAGGATGATCGACTTCAAAAATTTTCAAAGTAGGGTAATGGTGTGATTCACGTAGTACAAAAGAGTCTAGGCCAGCACCGACTAACACATATTGTTGAGTATTTTGTTGAACTGCCTGATCAAGTAAATCTTCGGCATAACGGGAGCGCCCGACTACTTGTCCAGTAAGTAAACCTAAAGTGCGGTTTAAAACCGAAGAATTCATGACTTTAACAATCAGTGGGTTAGAGAGCAGTTTTTTCCAGCCTTTACTGGTCAGCTCAAAAGCATAAGGGTCTGAAAATACAGGGTTCTTCGTGTTTTGAAAATGATTGGCCCGTAATGCAGCAGCAGCTTCGGCGGTACGACTTGATTGACCTTCTTTCATCTTTATCCTGTTCTTTTATTTCTTGAAGATATTCAACGAAGAAGGCAGTGTATTTCATGAAAATCAAAAATACACTGCCTCTTTCTTACACTTGATCTGATCGAAATTACAAATTAGTGAGTTTTTGTCGTTTGATACGTTACTTCATAATCTTTCAAATCTACTTTTTTCAAACGTTGTTTAAGTTTTTTCAATGACCAAGGCCATGCAGCAAAGTTACGCCCGTTGGCATCAAGGTAGTAACTCTTACAGCCACCACTATTGAATACAGTTGTTTGTAAGTGCTTTTGCACCAAGTCATTGTGCTTTTTAATCACATCAGCCTTAACATTTAACTTGCTAATTCCTTTGTTTTTAATTTTCAATAAGCCATCTACGATATAGTCGAGCTGTGCCTCTGCTAAACCAATGAAAGAATCATAAACCAGTACGTTAGGTCCTAAAATTAAAAATGCATTTGGTACATTTTCAATGTTGGTTCCTAAGTAAGCCTCTGGTGAACTATCTTTCCATATATCTTGTAAACATTGGCCTTTTTCATTGTGGACACGTTTACCAATGGGTGGGTGAGATACTTCAAAGCCTGTACCCCAAATAATCACATCAACTTCGTGGCGTTCACCATTCGCTGCAACCACCGTATTGCCTTCAACATTCACTAAACCATGAGGGATTAGGGTCGTGTTTGGTGCTTGTAGTGCAGGGTAGTAGTTGTTAGCGAATAAAATACGTTTACAACCAATGTCAAAGTTTGGCGTTACGTTTTTACGTAGCACAGGGTCATTAATTTGCAATTTAAGTAATTGCTTACCTAATACATTGACTGGTTTGAGCGCAAGTGGGTTACGTAAACCAAAATTAATCGCATTGAGGGTTAGCGCTACACTTTTACGCCAACTCGCCTGAATAGATGGATATTTCGCAATGACGGATTTACTCAACTCGCCCAAGTCGGTATCTGGTTTTGGCAACACCCAAGGAGCTGTACGTTGGAACACAAACAGCTCTTTTGCTTTAGGTTGAATTTGTGGCACAAATTGGATGGCAGATGCACCTGTACCAATTACAGCAATGCGTTTTCCAGTTAAGTCATAATTATGGTTCCATTTCGCTGAATGGAACATTTCACCTGTAAAGGTATCCAAACCTTCAAGACGTGGAATCTGGGCTTCGGTAATTGGGCCTGTTGCAAAAATAACAGTTCGAGATAGATATTGACCAGTAGTTGTATCAAGTACCCACAAATGGCGTGATTCATCCCAAGCAGCATTGAGTAGTTCGTTGTTAAACTCAATTTTAGACGTGATATTAAACTCGTTACTTACATCTTCTAAGTAACTTAAGATTTCCGGCTGACGTGCAAATAAGTGACTCCATTTTGCACTAGGTGCAAACGAATAAGAATACAAAGCTGACGGTACATCGCAGCCACAGCCCGGATAGGTGTTTTCACGCCAAGTGCCACCCACACGACCTGCTTTTTCAATAATTTTATAGTTGGTATAGCCAACTTGGTCGAGACGAATCGCTGCGGCGATACCGGAAATTCCGGCACCGACAATAAAGGTATCGTAAATATGGTGAGGTGAATTGACAGCTTTTTTTGCTGATGCATTTGTTTTCATTTGAGCAGTCATATGGGTACTACCTATAAAATTTCTTATTTAAATAATTTGTAAGAGGTACCAAGGAACTTGGTATACAAACTTGGAGATGCACGTTTCATCAGCCAGAACAACTTCGCATCGATTTGAGGGATGGTATAAAGTTCATCCTGATCAAGACGGTTAAGTGTGAGTTTGGCGACATCATCACTTGTGGTGAGTGCGTAGTTCATGAGCGCATGGTCTGCAAGTTTTGAATAACGACCCGGAATACGACCATTTTTAATGATATTGGTTGGCACCAAAGTCGGGCAGAGCACATTCACTTTAATGTTAAACTTACGCAGTTCAGCCGAAAGTGTTTCAGACAACGCACGAACACCCGCTTTCGTTACGTTATAAGCAGTCATTTCTGGTGCTGCGGTATAAGATGCCGCAGAAGCTACATTAATAATTGCGCCGTAACCTAGTTTTTTGAACTTTGGCACAAATGCATGACAACCATGAATAACACCCCAAAGGTTAATATTCATGACCCAGTTCCAGTCTTCTAGGGTGAGTTCATCGAACTTGCCACCCAAACCCACACCAGCGTTATTAATGATAAGAGTCACAGGATGCCCAAGTAAGATTTCAGCAGTTTCAGCCAGATGATTAACTTGTTCGGCATTACCCACATCACAACGCATAGCAAAAGCTTTTGCACCTTCTTGTTCAAGAAGTTTTACAGTTTCTTCAGCAGCTTCCAAATTAATATCTGCACAGACTACGCTGCCACCACGTTTTGCCAGTTCAATTGCAAAACTTCGACCAATCCCACTGCCTGCACCCGTCACGACGGCATAAGCTTTTTGGCTTGGTTTAACTTTCTTTTTGCCAAATAAAATCATGATTCATCCCGAAATAGATTTAAGGAACACCAGCCATTAAGTAATGACTGGTTGCAAGCCAGTTAAGACAAGCGTACAGGTGGGGTAAATTCCTTCACAAAGTAAGGTGCAATCGCGCCGCCTTCTTTCAGTAATTTGTCTTTGTAGTACTCTAGATATTCGGTCGTATCATGATCATTTGGATGAAAGTCAGGACGTAAGTAATCAAAAATCTGGCCAATGGTGCTACCGAATACACCATCTTTTGGACCAAAAATAAGTCCTACACCACGGCGAGCATCTTTCCAGAATTTTCTAGTCAACATTTCCTGTGGTTTTCTTAAAACAGGAATAAACAAGGTAGTCGCAGGGATTAGACCTAAAATAGTGAACAAAGCTAAGAAGAAACCAGAAGCTCGTAATGGATAGCTACCATTAAGTAGTTGATAAACATCATAGGCAATATCTTTATGCTCAGATTCTTCAAGCATATGCCACATCCATAACGCACGGCTTTTTGCATCATCTGAATAATAGAAATTCTTTTCGTGTTTCATCATGTATTCAGCAAGTACCGCTGTAAAATGCTCAATACCAGCCATCATCGATAATTTAAGCGGTTGTGGGAATTTTAAGAACACATATTTAAAGAAGTTCTCGCCCAAGAAACGGTATAAATCGACAGGATATTCAACATCTTTAAGCGCATCGTTATATTCATTGTGCAGTTTAGAGTGAATTGCTTCTTGTCCAATCAATGAAGTGACGCGTTGCTTTAGCACTGGGTCTTGAATAAATTCACGGTGATGACGAGCAGTTTCAATTACCAAATCTTCCCCATAGGTTAGAAATACTGAAAGCGTAGCAAAAAACATCGTGGCAAATTGATTGTTCATATAGAATTCGACATCAATCTCTTTACCTTCAAATCCGATATTTAAATGGCGGATTGGAATAGACTTTTTGCTGGCAAAATCCGGTAACTCGATTTCACGGTAAAATTTAATTTTGTTTAGGGATTTTTTAACTGTGGTCGAGATCATGGCGACACCTTCAGATCAATCAGTGATAGTGCGAGGTTGTCGAAAACCAAAAAGCTTTGACTTTCAACAGGGCACTGTAAATTCCATTTTCAAAAAGCAGTTTTCTCTGCTTACTGCGTACGGTGATGTTGCTCCGTTATTTGTTTGATTATTTGACTGAATAACGGAAAAAGAGGCGAACTTGGTAAAATGAATCAACCTCTTTTTAGATTTTTTCATGTTAATCTGAGTTTATGTTCGGATTCAATTCGGGTAACTTTGCAAGTTATTTAAGCTCAACGCCAATGTACGAATAAAATAAAAAACTAGTTTTATAATTTATTAATATATTGATTTTTATTTATATATTTTATTTGGTTTAAAAATAAGTGCCTACTAATAAAAGAACTCATAACTATGTTTAGCCATACCTCTAAAGAAATTGCGTCATGAAATTTGACAAGTATTCGGATTTTGTTTTTTTATTAGAGTAGGGCTAAATTACATGCTAATCTGAGCTTATGTTCGGATTATTTATAAGAAAATATGTCTACGCGAAAACCCCGTCAGGCACGAGCCAAAGTTACTGTCGATACCATTATTGAAGCAGGTTTTATTGCCGTAGCATTGCATGGACCAAGTGGTACCACTACACGTCATATTGCAGAAATTGCAGGGGTGAGTGTTGGGTCACTTTATGAGTATTTTAAAAACAAAGAAGAAATTTATGATGCGATGAATCACTACTTTGTGAGTGAAATTCTCGACATGATTAAAGAACTCACTCCCACAATTTTAGAGTTGGAGTTAGAGCCTGTCATTGAAATGATTTTTTATACGTTCAGTGATTTATTAAAGAAAAATAATGACCGTTACTTAACCGTTTTACGTTATGCAGGTGAGTTGCAATACGACAAATATATTCCAAAAATTGAACAGGCATTAATGGAAGTCATCATGAAATATATGATGCATAATCCTAAATATTTAAAAATTAATAATTTACCTGTTATTACCTATATTTGTATTAATAGCGGTATTTTTAACGTAGCAAGGCATCTGATTTTACCCAACCCATTTATTAGTTTTGATGAAATGGTGCAAGGGCTAACTACTATGATCATGAGCTATATCAATACTGAAATGGCAAAATCCGAAGACCAGTCGTAAGTTTTTGATGATTAATGTACATAAAAAAACACCTGTGTATATCTCTACGCAGGTGTTTTGTTGATTATGGCATGGTTGGAACTTCTTCCGGACGCATATCAAAAATCAGAATCTCAGCGTTGTCACCATTCGTAAATGATAACTTGCCTCCATCACGAATACGCGCAGCATCACCTGTGTTAAAGATTTTACCGTTTATATCAATACGGCCTTTTGCCACATGAAGGTAAACATAGCGTCCTTCTGGAATTGCAAACTCTGCTGTTTCTTCGCCGTCAAATAGACCTGAATAAATATTAATGTCTTGTTTGATTGATAAAGTTTTTTCGCTACCTTTTGGTGAAATCATCAAGTGCAATTTACCGCGTTTATCTTCCTCGGAAATATGCAATTGTTGATAACCTGGTGTGGTGTTCACTTCATTTGGAACTACCCAAATTTGCAAGAAGTGCACGTTTTCTTGTGCAGAGTGGTTAAATTCACTATGAGCAACACCACGACCTGCGCTCATTAATTGAATATCACCAGGCACAATCACCGAACCAGTACCCATTGAATCTTTATGTTCTAATGCACCTTCAAGCACATAAGAAATGATTTCCATGTTGCGGTGAGGGTGAGTACCAAAGCCTTTCGATGGTGCAACGGTATCGTCATTAATCACAAGCAAATCTGAAAAGCCTACTTGTTTCGGGTCCCAATAATTTGCAAATGAAAACGTGTGTTTTGACTGTAACCAGCCATGATGTGCTGCACCACGCTCATGAGATAAACGCATATCAAACATGATTTATTATCCTCATTCAATTTTTTTCTCTGAATGCAGTTTATCGTTTTCATTTGTGCAATAAAGCTCTGAAAATAGAAAGCTTGGTGTGATTTTTGGAACGCTGAAATATTGAAATAAGATTTCTATCGAAGTAGGCATAATGTTTCATTTGTTATCTTTTAAAGCCATATTTTTATCCTTTTAGGACAAATGTCTTTTATTTGAATAATTATGAATAATAGTGGGTTATATAAGTTATTTGAAATTATCAAAAATATTTAAGTTGGCAAAAAGTTTCAATGTGGGTTGGCTTTTTTTGTCCTTGTTCGAGAGTTATATCAAGCGCACTATTTAATCTGATTTGGTGAACTTAACAATGCTTAAGTTCATAAAACATGGCAAGGCAGATGTATTCGAGCAAATTCTTGTTCTAGAGCAGTTAAAGATTGCAAGAAATAATCTAAAGACAACTTTATCTGCTTGATTCGACGCTGCCTTGTATTTAACAAATTTTATAGGGTGTCGAAAATGGTCGCTCAAGCTATCCGAAATGTTATTTCTCCTAAATCAGTTATAGCGCAGTATCAAAAGATAGACTTTTCAAATAAAGGATCTATCCCAATACGTCATCTAAATATCGGGTTTGATGGCAAAGAAATTGATATCGAGTTTTACGTCAATAACCAGTTTGCAACTTTGTTCTTTGCCACGCTTTCGGTTTTCTTGACCTATGGTGAAGATCTGGTGATTGAAACAGCTCGTCACCACCGTGAATTTATTCAAGATCCGATTTTAAAACAGCGTGTTACTTCCCTCATCGGTCAAGAAGCCATTCATTCAAAATTGCATAATGAGTTCAATGATGCAATTAAAGAGCTGGAATATCCGGTCGATTTGTATCGTTTCTTGGGCGAAAACTTCTTTAAATATGTGTTTTTAAAATTCCCGCAGCCATTAAAGCTTTCACTCATGGCGGGTATTGAGCACTTTACGGCAGTACTTGCCGAATACATGATGAAGCATGAAAAGAATTTTTATTATACCGATGATGCGAAAAGCCGTGCGTTATGGATGTGGCATATGCTTGAAGAGTCTGAGCATAAAGACATTGCCTATGATGTCTATCAGATTTTGAACGGTAACTATCCATTGCGTGCAACCGGCTTTTTAATGGCTTTCATCACCATTTTAGGGCTTATTCCAACCGCAACTTTATTGGTACCCGTACTGCGTAAGCCAAAAGAACTGTTAACCAGAAAATTCTGGAAAGACGCACGTCGTGGCGTCAACTTAATTTTTAGTCCAAAAGATGGCGTATTTGGCAGCACCATTGGGCAGATTTTTGATTATTTACGTCCTAACTTCCATCCAAATGACCATGATACGACTCAATACCTTGAGTACTACAAAAACAAATTACTGAACGAGGGCGGTGCGATTGCACCTTACTTTGTGAAGGAATTTACTCCACCAGTTCGTGCAGTTTCATAAAGCTATTGGTCACGGCAGTAATACCCAAATTACTGCCGTCTCCCTAAAATTTTTTAGGATTTACTATGATTCTATTTGGTAAGAAAGGCCAGCCGAGTCGAAATGCATATGCTGTTGTGACTGGGGCAGGCAGTGGAATTGGTCGTAGCTTTGCACTTGAACTGGCAAAACGCGGTGGCAACGTGGTATGTGCGGATATTAATTTAGAAGCTGCTGAAGAAACTGTAAAGTTAATTGAACAGCTTGGACAAAAAGCATTTGCTGTCCAGTGCGATGTTGGACAAGCAGAACAAGTACAGGCTTTGGCTGATCAAGCAGAACAGTTATTAGAGCATCCGGTAACACTCATCATTAATAATGCGGGCGTAGGTTTAGGCGGTAAATTTGATGAAATGAGTTTGGAGGACTGGAAGTGGTGTATGCATGTAAACCTATGGGGTGTTATTCATGGTTGTCATGCATTTGTGCCAAAGCTTAAAAAACTAGGTTACGGTGCAATTATTAATGTCGCTTCTGCGGCGTCTTATACCGCAGCACCTGAAATGAGTGTCTATAACGTAACGAAAGCCGGTGTATTGGCATTATCAGAAACGCTTTCAGCTGAGCTTCGCAAATTCAATATTAAAGTGAATGTGCTGTGCCCAACTTTGGTACCTACCAATATCATTAAAAATGGTCGGATTCCGGGCCGTTATTCCAAGCTTGCAGACCATGCACTCATGAACTACGCCATGACCACCAGTGACGCAGTTGCGACTTTAACATTGAATCGATTAGATCGAGGGCAGCTCTATACCACGCCACAGATCGACGCCAAATTATTCTGGCTTATGAAAAGAACATCACCGACTTTATATGCAAAGTTCCTTGGGCTTTCGTATCAGTTATTTAAATAAAATTTTGTATAGGCAGAAAAATTATGGTCACTAAATCTAGGACAAATACACGTACACGTAAAGCCCAAGAAGTTGCACATATTTATGACACTTTTATTGTCGGTGCAGGTATTTCTGGCTTAGCTGCTGCAATCAAGCTCAATGAAGCAGGTTTAACCAATTTTAAAATTATTGAAAAAGCGAGCCGCGTCGGTGGTACTTGGCGTGAAAACACCTATCCGGGCTGTGGGTGTGATGTACCTTCAGCTC
Source organism: Acinetobacter sp. ABJ_C4_1 (assembly GCF_044538495.1). NCBI lineage: Bacteria > Pseudomonadati > Pseudomonadota > Gammaproteobacteria > Moraxellales > Moraxellaceae > Acinetobacter > Acinetobacter sp. ABJ_C4_1. The sequence goes on from NZ_JBIUCQ010000007.1 coordinate 70,780, forward strand.
TGTATTCTTACTCCTTTGCCCCAAGTGCAAAATGGAGTCACTTATTTGCACGCCAACCGGAAATTTTAAGTTACTTAGAAGATGTAAGCCGTGAGTTTGATATTGAGTCCTTAATTGAGTTCAATACCGAATTATTAAAAGCAGAATGGGACAATCTCAAAAATGTATGGAAACTAGAGACGAGCTCTGGTTTATATATTGCTAAAACAGTTCTATTTGCTACTGGCCCAATTACTGAAGCGCAGATACCACGCCTTGAGGGCTTAGATACCTTTACAGGTGAAATGTTCCATTCAGCGAAGTGGAACCATGATTATGACTTAACTGGAAAACGTATTGCTGTGATTGGTACTGGTGCATCTGCCATCCAGTTTGTGCCCCAAATTCAACCTAAAGCCAAAGAACTGTTTGTATTCCAACGTACAGCCCCTTGGGTGCTGCCAAAACCAGATACCGACTTAGGTGAGTTGAGTAAATCAATCATTGCAAAATATCCAAAAATTCAAGCCACTTGGCGCCAGACTGTAGCAGGCACCTTAAATGTCATCAATTTTGGTTTACGCAACCCAAAAGCTTTAAAGCCTGTCAATTTTGCTGCGAAACAACTATTAAAGTTACAAATTAAAGATCCAGTTTTACGTAAAAACGTAACACCTAACTTTGATATTGGCTGTAAACGTATTTTATTTGCCAATAACTATTATCCAGCATTACAAGCACCGAATACCACGCTTATTCCACATGGTCTAGTTAAAGTGGAAGGCAACACCGTGGTTGCTGCTAACGGTGAACGCCACGAAGTAGATGTGATTATTTGGGGTACTGGATTTGAAGTATCTCACCCACCAATCGGTAAACGGGTACATAACGAAAAAGGGGAATGCCTAGCTGAGCTTTGGAAAGACTCATCACCAGAAGCCTACTTAGGAACCAACATTGAAAATGTACCGAATGCATTTCTTATGCTAGGGCCAAATGTTTTGGTTTATGACTCATTTATTGGCCTTGCTGAAGCACAACTGCAATATATTGTAGATGGTTTGCTACAAATGAAGGCAAAAGGTATTGCTAAGCTTTCAGTGAAATCAGCAGTAATTAAAAAGCATAATGAGCTTGTACAAAAACATCTGCAAACCACTGTATTCAATAGTGGGGGATGTAAAAGTTACTACCTTGATGCCAATGGACGTAACTTTGCTGCATGGCCGTGGTCTTTGAAAAAACTTAGAGAGCGGTTACATCATTTAAAGTTAGAAGAATATGATGTGATTTATGAAGCTGATTTGGTAAAAGCAAAACCAAAAGTGGAAGAAGTTGCGGGTTAATGATTTCGTAAAAGCCCATTTTGATTTATTGAAATGGGCTTTTTATTATCTAATGATTTAACAAATAAATTAATATTCAATGAATAATATAATGAAGTTAAAGTGAAAAGTAGATTTAAATATACTTTAAAATAAAAGTGGGGAAATAGCCTATATAACTTTCTGTTAAAAAAATATAGTTATTTTTAAAAATGAATTTTTAAGTGAAAAGTATTATTTTTAATCTTTTTTTAAATTGTAAATTGGAAAACATTTTTTATATCAATAGCTTGAGTAATTAATAATTATTGTAAATAAATGTGAAAATATTCACAAACTGGTTGTTTTTTGTTAAGATCATTAACATTAAAAACATAGAGATAATAATAATGATCAATAAAGTATTAATAGTGTTGTGTGTGAGTATCGTGTTTGTATTAGGGTATTGGGCATATTTAGATACCCAAAATAAAAGACATCAGGAGCTCATGAGGATTATTCAGGAAGCTGAAAAAAATTTGCAGACGATTGAGCGAAATCCAAATCGTGTGAGTCATAGCAATTTAGCTTCATACAATTTGCAAAAATATATTAGTGATAAAAAAGTTTTTTTCTAAGCAGAATGGTTATTGTAATTTGCTTTAAAAAGTGTGCCATTGGTCATATCTTTTCATAAATTTTGATCATGTTGCTGTTGAATCTGTTAAACTTATTGAACGTATAGTAAAAAAGCTGCATAGGGGTTATGCAGCTTTTTTGTGTTTCAAGAGGGGCTGTGGCTATTTTCTGTGTATGAAAACAGACATCAAATGAGTGGCATATTTGTTGCTTCGTCTATTTAAGATTTTTGTCTAGAGATCTGAACAGAAAAACAAGATTGCTCAGATACCTACATAGAAGTACATATTCCACAGCTCAGATTTTGCATAGAGGCTACTTATGGCGGCGCCCAATTCTTCGGCAGGCTGGTTAGAGCGTTTATTTAAGTTAAGCGACAATAAAACCACGTTTCGAACAGAAGTTCTTGCTGGTGTAACTACATTTTTAACGATGTGTTACATCATCATTGTCAATCCACTCATTTTATCTGAAACCGGCATGGATCATGGCGCCGTATTCGTTGCGACCTGTTTGGCAGCAGCAATCGGTTGTTTAGTGATGGGTATTATTGCCAATTACCCAATCGCCTTGGCACCGGGTATGGGGCTTAATGCTTATTTTACCTATTCGGTATGTATGGGTATGGGAGTGCCATGGCAGACAGCTTTAGCAGCTGTTTTTGTTTCAGGTGTTGTATTTCTTGCTATTAGCTTCTTTAAAGTTCGTGAAGCGATTGTCAATGCCATTCCAATGTCGCTTAAATTTGCGATAGGTGGTGGTATTGGTTTATTCCTTGCACTTATTGCGCTAAAAAATGCTGGAATCATTGTTGCAAACAAAGCGACATTAGTGGGTTTGGGCGATATTAAACAACCTACTGTACTACTGGCTTTATTTGGCTTTTTACTTATTGTTGTTTTACATCAGCTCAAAGTTCGTGGTGCCATCATTATTAGTATTTTAGTGGTGACAGCAATTGCGACTGCTTTAGACTTAAATGAATTTAAAGGCGTAGTGGGCCAGATTCCTTCTATTGCCCCAACATTCATGCAAATGGACTTTAAAGGCCTATTCACTGCAAGTATGGTGGGTGTCATCTTCGTATTCTTCATTGTTGACTTGTTTGACAGTACGGGTACTTTAGTTGGCGTTTCACACCGTGCAGGACTTTTACAAGATGGTAAATTACCACGTTTGAAAAAAGCACTATTTGCTGACTCTACTGCGATTGTTGCTGGTGCAGCATTAGGTACTTCATCAACTACACCATATATTGAATCAGCTTCAGGTGTAGCAGCAGGTGGACGTACAGGTTTAACCGCTGTCGTTGTCGCTTTCTTATTTATTTGCTGTTTATTTTTGGCACCTCTTGCTCAATCTGTACCAGGTTTTGCAACAGCCCCAGCTTTATTGTTTATTGGTGTGTTGATGATTCAAGGTATCACTCATATCGATTGGGATGATATTACAGAAGCTGTTCCAGCCTTTTTAACGATTGTATTTATGCCATTTGCCTACTCAATTGCAGATGGTATTGCAATGGGCTTTATCAGCTATGCATTAGTTAAATTATTTACAGGTAAGGCAAAAACTGTTCCATACATGGTATGGATTATTGCTGCTCTTTGGGTATTTAAATTTATCGCTTTTGGCGGTTAATACGATTTTTTATAATTTCCTTCTAGAACTATTTTAGTGATAGAGATATAAGAAGGAAATTATAGAAGGGTGTGTTTACCACACCCTTTTTTCTTTAGATGTGGAGTTAATATGAATCAAGTCGAGCTGATTCAGGCCTTACCAAAAGCTGAGTTGCATGTACATATTGAAGGTACTTTTGAACCTGAATTAATGTTTGCGATTGCACAGCGTAATCAGATTCAGATTCCTTACAAATCTGTTGAAGAAGTAAAGCAAGCTTATAACTTTCATAATCTTCAATCATTTTTAGATATTTACTATGCTGGTGCAAATGTTCTTGTTCATGAGCAAGATTTTTATGATTTAGCATGGGCATATTTTGAGAAATGTGCAGAAGATCGTGTCGTTCATACAGAAATGTTCTTTGACCCGCAAACTCATACCGACCGTGGTATTGCGTTTGCAACGGTGATCAATGGGCTTAAACGTGCCTGTGCTGACGCAAAAAACAAATTTGGTATTAGCTCTCAGCTTATTATGTGTTTCCTGCGTCATTTAAGCGAAGAAGCTGCATTTGAAACGCTTGAGCAAGCTTTACCGTTTAAACAAGACATCATTGCTGTTGGACTTGATTCAAGTGAAGTAGGACACCCACCAGCTAAGTTTGAACGTGTTTTTGCTAAGGCACGTGAAGAAGGTTTCTTAATCGTGGCTCACGCAGGCGAAGAAGGCCCACCTGAATATGTATGGGAAGCTTTAGACTTGCTCAAAGTAAACCGTATTGACCACGGCGTGCGTTCTGAAGAAGACGAACAATTAATGGCTCGTTTAATTAATGAAAAAATGCCATTAACGGTTTGTCCTTTAAGTAACTTAAAGCTATGTGTCGTTAAGGATATGAAAGAGCACAACATCCGCCGTCTTTTACAAAAAGGCGTACACGTGACTGTTAACTCGGACGATCCTTCATATTTCGGTGGATATATGAATGATAACTTCGTTGCTATTCAGCAAGCCTTAGATTTAAGTAATGATGAGTTGAAGCAACTCGCAATTAACTCTTTTGAAGCCTCTTTCATTTCAGATGAAGAGAAACAAAAGTGGATTTCTGAAATCCAAAAAATCTAAATAAAAAAAACCGCCTGATAGGCGGTTTTTTTTAACATTGAATTTATTTAGGCTGTTTGGTCATACTGTTTAAAACATTGTCTTTATCCACAAAGTGATGTTTTAAAGCTGCCAGAACATGTCCAACAATAAGCAAACCTGCAAACCACGAAATATAAATATGTAATGGTTTAACGATAGCTAAAAGCTCTGGATTGTCTTGTACTAAACGTGGAATTTCAAATAAATATAAAACAGGGGCAGGGTGACCAGCACTCCAGCTAAATAAACAGCCAGTCACAGGTAAAGCCACCAAAATCACATAAAGCAATAGATGACCAACATGTGCCAAAGTTTTCATCGTCGGTGACATCGTGTCAGGCAGTTGTGGGGCTGGGTGGGTGTAACGCCAGAATAGGCGAATAACCACTAAAAAGATAATGGTTGTGGCAATGTTTTTATGCAGTGTAATAACATCACCTTTAAAGCTGCCATCGGCATCGTAACTTAAAAAATTTCCACTATAGAAACCAATCACCCAAGCGGTAATGAAAATGATTGCCATGACCCAATGCAGAATCTGTGCAGTACGGGTGTAGTATTGAGAGGATGAGGCAGGCATAAAAGACCCTATTTTTTTGTCATTTTAGCGCTAGATTTTATGGGAAAGCACTGAATTTGAGAAATGTTGTTCTCGTAACGGAGCGTGCTATAAACAGAACGCTTTAATTGGGAAAAACACAGTCAATTTGAGCGAGAAAATAAGAGAGCTAGTTTGCATAAATGCATCAATTTATTTGTTTCTTCTAAGCACAAGTTTAGGCAAAATACGCGCTGCTTACGTTCGATCAAAGGAAAAAATGATGAAAAAATTGATGCTCGCTGTAGCACCAGTAGTTTTGGCTTTAACAGCATGTGCGACCACACCTGGTGCAGGTTCTGCAGAAACTGCAACTCAACAGTTAGGCATGACTGCATTAAAAGTTGCTGTAAATGCGAAATGTATTACAGAAATTAATAATGTCGCTGCATGGAAAACAGCAACAAAGCTTATGACTGCTGAACAACGTGATAGTATTCAAACTAATGTTTGTGGTTGCGTAAGTGAAAAGGCACCAAACAGTGTGACTGCAGTTGATTTGGCTACTGCTGCACTTGACCCAGCTGCACGTGCAACAGTTGTAAATCAAGTCGTTTCTAATACTGTAAATGCTTGCGTAGCAGAAGCTTTACAAAAGTAATTAATAATTTGAGTTTCAAAGAAGGCTGACTCATATTGATCGGCCTCTTTTTTTTATTGGAGTATACATGTTTGTTGCAGGCGTAGATGAGGCGGGGCGAGGCCCACTAGTGGGTTCAGTTGTTGCTGCAGCTGTTATTTTAGATCCGAACAATCCAATTTTAGGATTAAACGATTCTAAAAAATTAACTGAAAAGAAACGTGAAAAGTTGTTTATTGAAATTCAGGAAAAAGCTTTAGCATGGTCAATAGCGGAAGCGACACATGCGGAAATTGATGAGCTGAATATCTTGCAGGCAACATTTTTAGCAATGAAAAGAGCAGTGGAAGGCCTAAAAACACAGCCTCAAAAAGTCATTGTAGATGGCAACCAAATTCCGAAAGGAATCATTATTCCTTGTGAAGCGATTGTTGGTGGTGATGCTAGTCATGCCGAGATTAGTGCAGCGAGTATTTTGGCAAAAGTCACACGTGATCGCCAAATGGCAGAATTAGATCAGCAATATCCATTATTTGGTTTTGGAAAACATAAAGGTTATCCAACAAAAGCACATTTTGAAGCGATTGCAGCTCATGGCGTGATCGATCAGCATCGTCGTAGTTATGCACCAGTAAAACGTGCATTAGGTCTATAAATTTACATACTCCCAAAAAATTTAAAGCGACTATAAAGTCGCTTTAATTAGGGAGAGAATAACTTCATACTAACGATTGAAGTTTTTCTGTGCATAATTATCATCTTCATATGAAACTTGATAATCTTGATCAAGATGTTGAAGGTGTTCATGCATTGCACGTTCATGTTGAATACGTTGATAAATTTCTTCGCGATGAACAGAAACCTCTTTTGGCGCATTCACACCAATTCGAACCTGGTTTCCTTTGACGCCAAGCACAGTAACACTGACTTGATCCCCAATCATTAATGTTTCCCCGACACGGCGGGTCAGAATCAGCATGTTTATCTCCTTGCTAAACGCTTAAAACTGCAATATTGGTACCCAAATAAAAAGCTCAACCTCAGTTTTCAGTCAGATTCTAACAGAAATATGAGAACAAAGTCATATTTTGATAATCTCTGCCAAAAAACTTTCCGTTTAATATAACAGAGCCGCTATAAAAAAAACTATAGCGGCTCTGTGTTTTCTTTGATTATTGTCGGACAAGTAAACAGTTTTGAATGAATTCTTGACCGTTTGGTAAAATTAAGCGCGGGCGCTGCTTTCACCGTGTTCGCGATCTAAACCAAAAGCGGTATGTAGGCAACGAACTGCAAGTTCTAGATATTTCTCATCAATAATGACAGAAACCTTAATTTCAGAAGTTGAAATCATAAGGATGTTGATGCCTTCGTCTGCAAGGGCAGTGAACATCTTACTTGCTACACCAGCATGTGAGCGCATACCCACACCAACAATTGAAACTTTTACGATATCGTCACGTGTTGAAACTTCACGTGCACCAATGTTTTTGGCAGTTTCATTTAAGATTTTTTCAGCTTTCGCTAAATCAACACGGTTTACTGTGAAAGTAAAATCAGTTGTGCCATCTTCTTCAACATTTTGAACTATCATGTCCACTTCAATGTTGGCATCACTTACTGGTGATAAAATTTTAGAAGCAATACCTGGTTCATCAGGTACACCTAAAATCGTTAATTTTGCTTCGTCACGGTTAAAAGCAATACCTGCAATGATTGGCTGTTCCATATTGTCTTCTGCCTCAGTAGTAATGAGTGTACCTACATTTTCTTTAAATTCGTCGTCAAATGCGCCGTCTTCATCATTATCAAAGCTTGATAATACACGTAAAGGAACTTGATATTTTCCGGCAAATTCTACTGAGCGAATTTGTAAAACTTTTGAACCTAATGATGCCATTTCTAGCATTTCTTCAAAAGAAATACGATCAATTTTCTTCGCTTTAGGAGCAACACGAGGGTCTGTAGTGTAAACACCATCAACGTCAGTATAGATTTGGCATTCATCTGCTTTAAGTGCAGCTGCAATGGCAACACCAGAAGTATCTGAACCACCACGTCCTAGAGTTGTTGTGTTTCCATTGGCATCAAAGCCTTGGAAGCCTGCAACCACAATAACACGGCCTGCATCTAGGTCATTGGTCATGACATCTGTGTCAATCGACTCAATACGCGCCTTGGTAAATGCACTGTCAGTTTTAATACCGACTTGACGTCCGGTATAGGATTTAGCTTCCACACCAATCGAATTAAGTGCCATAGCTAACATGGAAATCGTCACCTGTTCACCGGTTGAAACCATTTGGTCTAACTCGCGTGGGTCAGGTGTTTCGGTAATGGCTTTAGCGAGGGCAAGTAAGCGGTTTGTTTCACCACTCATTGCAGATACGACCACAACAACCTTGTGACCGTGATCATGCCAACGCTTCACACGACGAGCAACATTTAAAATGCGCTCGGGGGTACCCATAGAAGTACCGCCATATTTTTGAACGATTAATGCCATAGTTGTTCCATATAAGCCATGACCCTGAGAGGCTTTTCAGGGTCAGTTACACAAAAAGTGAAGTCTTATTTTTGTTCAAGCCAAGCAGGCAATGCTGCAATAACTTGTCCAAACTTCTCGTTAAGTGGCGCGCCACCTTGTGCTAAGTCAGGTTTACCACCACCTTTACCACCTAACTCAGTTGCTAGATGTTTGATGATGTCACCTGCTTTTAGATTTGCAGTGTATTGCGACGCGACTGATGCAAGCAGGCTGACTTTGTCACCCTCTACACCTGCTAACACAATCACTGCGTTCTCTAATTTTGATTTCACACTGTCATGTAAGTTGCGAAGCGCTTTGGCATCAACACCTTGAACAGTGGTAATAAGCGTTTGACGACCAGCAATGGTTTGTACTTGGTCAATCAAGTCAGCCGCTTGGAAGTTTGCCAATTTTTGGTTGAGCTGTTCAATCTGCTTTTGTAGTGCAGAAACCAATTCTACATTGGCTTGTACACGCTCAACTGTTTGGTCTTTCTGTGCTTTTAGTAAGCTATTAATGTGCTGAATATCATTATCAGCTTTTTGTACCACTTCTAACGCTTTAGTACCAGTTACTGCTTCAATACGACGTACACCAGCAGCTACGCCACCTTCAGAAGTGATTTTGAATAAACCAATATCACCTGTGCGTTTTACGTGAATACCACCACAAAGTTCAATTGAGAAGTTTTTCTCATCAATGATTGAACCCATAGAGAGTACACGAACTTCATCGCCATATTTTTCACCGAACAACATCATTGCGCCTTTTGCTTTCGCAGCTTCAATGTCGAGAAGTTCAGTCGTCACTGGAGTATTGGCAATAACTTCAGCATTTACGAGACGTTCAACTTGTTGTAATTGTTCAAATGAAACAGGTTGGTCATTTGCAAAGTCAAAACGTAAGATGTCGCTTGCAACTAAAGAACCTTTTTGTTGTACATGTGAACCTAAGATTTGACGAAGGGCAGCATGTAACAAGTGAGTTGCTGAGTGGTTGCGCGCAGTAGCTTCACGAATGTCTGCTTTAACAATCGCTTCTACATTTTGATTTGCCTTGAGGTTACCAACGGTCACAATACCTTGATGAACAAAGGCACCGCCAGACTTTTTGGTGTCTTGAACTTCAAAAATACCAGTTTCGTTTTTGAAGATACCCGTATCACCAATCTGACCACCACTTTCAGCATAGAAAGGAGTTTGGTTTAGAACGATAAGCGCTTCGTCACCTTCAGAAACTTCATCAACTTGTACGCCATCTTTATAGATCGCTACAATTTCGCCTTGACCAGTTGTATTGATATAACCGTCGAACTGAGTTTCACCTTCGACTTTTACAATGTTGTTATAGTCAACTGCAAACTTACCAGCGTCACGCGCACGTTGACGTTGTGCAGCCATTTCAACTTCAAAGCCAGCTTCATCAATAATAAAGCCACGTTCACGTGCAATATCAGCAGTTAAGTCTGTTGGGAAGCCATAAGTGTCGTAAAGTTTAAATACAGTCGCACCAGGAATAGTTTTATCTTTTAACTGAGCAAGTTCACCTTCAAGTAGTTTTAAACCTTGCTCAAGTGTTTTAGCAAACTGTTCTTCTTCACGAATTAAAGTTGCTTCAATCACATCTTTGCGCGCTGCAAGTTCTGGGTATGCATCACCCATAACTTCGATTAAAGGTTGCAACATTTTGTAGAAGAATGTGCCTGTTGCACCAAGCTTATTACCATGACGCACAGCACGGCGGATAATACGGCGAAGTACATAGCCACGACCTTCATTGCTTGGGTTCACACCATCAGCAATTAAGAAACAGCAAGAACGCGCATGATCTGCAACAACACGTAAAGAAGGCTGACCTTCGTCTTCAATACCAATAATGTTTGCAGCAGCTTTTAATAAGTGTTGGAACAGGTCAATGTCATAGTTTGAATTAACATGTTGCAATACAGCAGAAATACGCTCTAAGCCCATACCTGTATCTACAGATGGAGCTGGAAGAGGGTGAAGTACGCCATCAGCAGTACGGTTAAACTGCATGAAAACGTTGTTCCAGATTTCAATGAAACGGTCGCCATCTTCTTCAGGAGAACCAGGTAAACCACCCCAAATGTGGTCGCCGTGGTCAAAGAAAATTTCAGAACATGGGCCACATGGACCTGTATCACCCATTGCCCAGAAGTTATCTGAAGCGTATTTTTCGCCTTTGTTATCACCAATACGGATAATACGTTCTGGTGCTAAACCAATTTCTTTATTCCAGATGTCATACGCTTCATCATCGGTATGATAAACCGTTACATATAAACGATCTTTCGGCAAAGCAAGCCATTGTTCGCTGGTTAAAAATTCCCAAGCAAACTTAAGCGCATCACGTTTGAAATAGTCACCAAATGAGAAGTTACCTAACATTTCAAAGAATGTATGGTGACGAGCTGTATAGCCGACGTTATCTAAATCGTTATGTTTACCGCCTGCACGTACACATTTTTGTGATGTTGTGGCACGTACATAGTCACGTTTCTCAAGACCTAAAAAACAGTCTTTAAACTGGTTCATCCCAGCATTTGTAAATAATAAAGTTGGGTCGTTGGCAGGAACAAGAGAACTCGACGCGACACGTGTATGCCCTTGCGTTTCAAAGTAGCGCAAAAATGCTTCACGAATTTCAGCAGATGTCATTAAACGAGTACTCACAACCAAGTCACTCCATATTTTCGAATTTGGCTAAAAGCATCACTACAAGTTTGTTTGTTCACAAATCTCGCATGTGACACGGGGCTTATTTTTAAAAAACGCTAAATTGTAACGGAAAAACCCCACCGAACCAACGATTTTAGAGGGAATATCTTACAAAACTGTGATTTGGCTAAAAATCTATATTCAATTAGCCTTGACGTGTTTTACTATATGCCTTCTTTCGTTTCTGGTTTTGTAGATAAGGATAGGTCATGCAACGTATCGCCATTAATGGGTTTGGCCGGATTGGACGTAATGTTTTACGCGCCTGGTTTGAGAGCCCGAAACAATTTCATTTTGAAATCGTGGCGATTAACGATATAGCAGATGTACAGACATTGGTGCATTTATTTAAATATGATTCAACCCATGGTCGTTTTAATGGCAAAGTTGACATAGCTATTGAAAATGAAAAGATTTATTTAAATATTCGATCTAACCAAAGAAATTTGAAAGTTGAAGTTCTTCAGCAAAAACAACCAGAACTTTTACCGTGGGCAAGCTTGCAAATTGATGTTGTACTAGAATGTACAGGCTTGTTCCGTTCTCATGCTGATGCAACACGCCATCTACAGGCAGGGGCGAAGCGAGTCATTATTGGGGCTGCACCTTTTGACCATGTCGATGCTGCAATTGTCTATGGTGTTAACCATGCCGATGTAAAAGCAACTGATCAAATCATATCTAGTGTGTCATGTACTACGCAGGCTTTGGTGCCATTGGTAAAAATTATTGATGATGCATTTGGTATTGAAACTGCGCTCATGACTGAAATTCATGCAGTAACAGCCGATCAGTCAGTGCTTGATCATGCGCATCGTGATTTACGTCGTGCTAGAGCTTCTGGGCAAAATATTATTCCGACTACGTCTAGTGCACTTGGCGCATTAAAACGTGTGATGCCGAAAATGGAAGACCGTATTGATGGCTACTCAATTCGAGTTCCTACCATTAATGTGGCTGCAATTGATTTAACGTTTATCACACAATCTCCAATTACTGTGCATCATATTAATGAATTGTTAATCAAAGCTTCTCAAACAGATTATGCGGAAATTATGGCAGTGACTGATGAACCACTAGTTTCAAGTGATTTTAATCATTCACCTTATTCACTTATTGTTGATTTAACCCAAACTATGGTTGTTGGTCATCAAGCTAAAGTATTTGCTTGGTACGATAACGAATGGGGCTATGCAAATCGATTATTAGATTTGTGTGATTCTTTCTAAATTTAAAATAACTTAAGAAAGCTATTCAACAGTTAAGGTTGGTTAGTTGGAAACAAGGCGATAGCTCAGATATTAGCCCTTTCTTTAGTCGAAGAACTTTAGTAAGTAACTAAATTGAATAAGAGTAAGGCATTGAATATTATTGTTTATTCTTATTATCTTCTTTTTGACTTTAGAGTTTATTAAGAAAGATTTATGCAAATTGTCAGGTGCATGGCACAAAGTATCATGCTACACTAAGAGAAATCGGGTGTGTTCCCGATTTTTTTATGTGGGGTCGTTCCACGTTGATCAGATTTTAGGCTTGAAATATGACCATTTCAGAGACATGGTTGCTGCCTGACGGGGTAGCAGATGTATTGCCGGAACAGGCGCAAGTCATTGAAAAACTTCGCCGTGAAGCTATAGATTTCCTCTCAGTAAGAGGTTATCAACTGGTATATACACCATTTATCGAATACATCGAATCGTTGTCTTCATTATCAGAATCAAATCAAGACCTGGATTTAGTAACTTTTAAGGTGATTGACCAGCTTTCAGGCCGTTTACTCGGTATCCGTGCTGATATGACACCTCAAGTTGCACGTATTGATGCACATGTAAGACCTGTTGAAGGGGTTGCACGTTACTGTTATGCAGGGACTGTATTACATACAAAACCACAAAATTTCAATGCGACTCGCGCACCTTTACAATTAGGTGCAGAGCTATATGGCCACGATAGTATTGAAGCTGATGTTGAAATGGTCGATGTAATGCTTGGGCTCATTGAAAATGCTTATACATTGCAAGGCGCACATTTAGACTTAGGACATGTAGGGCTATTTCGCAGCTTAGTCAAATATGCTGGCCTTTCTAAAAATGAAGAGCATGAGTTATCTGATCTTTATCAAAGAAAAGCATTACCTGAGTTGGCTGAATTTACTCAAAATTTAAATATGGGTTCAGACTTCTATGCACTTGGTCGCTATGCAAGTGATTTAGAAGCATTACAAACTCATTTAAGTACAGATATTTTAAAAGATGTTGAATTTGATGCTGCATTAAATGCACTCAAAACTACACTTGAACAAATTAAAAACCGTTGGCCAGCACTTAATGTTGGAATTGACGTTGTCGAGCTTCGCAGTTACCACTATCACACTGGTTTGATGTATGCAGTTTATGCGCCGAACCGTGCTGCACCTTTAGCGCAAGGTGGCCGTTATGATGGTATTGGTGAACACTTTGGTCGCGCACGTCCTGCTACTGGTTTCAGTTGTGATTTATATGCCTTAGGGGCAAATCAGTTTGCTGAAATTGAAACTGTGGTGGCACCAAAAGGTACTGATGCAGATTTGCTTAAAGCAATTGCAAATGCACGTTCACAAGGTTTACGTGTAGTTCAATTGTTAGGTAATGATAATTTAGGTTCTATTCCTTATGCGACACATCAGCTTGTATCGCAAAACGGTCAATGGAATATTGAAAAGATTTAAACGCCAGCGGTAAGTTTTTTACTGATGGTTTCCAATTTTAACAGCATGATGTAATGAGGCTATTATGGGCAAAAATGTTGTGGTACTTGGTACCCAATGGGGCGACGAAGGTAAAGGTAAAATCGTCGACCTGCTCACAGATCAAGCGGCTGCGGTAGTACGTTATCAAGGCGGACATAACGCAGGTCATACTCTTGTCGTAGGTGGTAAAAAGACTGTATTGCACCTCATTCCATCAGGCATTTTACGTGAAAACGTATTGTGCTTAATTGGTAATGGCGTGGTGCTTTCACCAGCAGCATTAATTGAAGAAATGGGAATTTTGGAAGCTGAAGGTGTTCCAGTTAAAGAACGTCTACGCATTTCTCCAAACTGTCCACTTATTTTGCCTAACCACATTGCTCTTGATCAGGCTCGTGAGAAGAAACGTGGTAACGCTAAGATCGGTACTACAGGTCGTGGTATTGGCCCTGCGTACGAAGACAAAGTAGCTCGCCGTGCAGTGCGTGTTGCTGACCTTGTTCGTGGTGGTGCAGCGTTAGAAGAAAAACTCCAAGAAATGCTTGAGTTACATAACTTCCAATTAACTCAGTTCTACGGCGTAGAAGCAGTTAAATTTGAAGATGTATTGGCTCTTTGCAACGAATGGCGCGAAGTGCTTGCTCCATTAGTGATTGACGTGACTAAAGTGTTACATGACTACCGCAAAGAAGGTAAGCCTGTAATGTTTGAAGGCGCTCAAGGCTCACTTTTAGACATCGACCACGGTACTTATCCGTATGTGACTAGCTCAAATACAACTGCTGGTGGCGTAAGCTCTGGTTCTGGTATGGGTCCTTTACATCTTGACTATGTATTAGGTATTACTAAAGCTTATACAACACGTGTAGGTGCTGGTCCGTTCCCAACTGAATTAGTTTACGATGCAGCAAGTGATTCTGGTGACCCAATTGGTAAACACTTAGGTACTGTAGGTCACGAATTTGGTGCTTCTACTGGTCGTCAACGTCGTTGTGGTTGGTTTGATGCCGAAATCTTACGTCGTTCTGTAGACGTTAACTCACTTTCAGGTATTTGCTTGACTAAACTTGACGTTCTAGACGGTTTAGAAGAAGTAAAAATCTGTGTAGGTTATGAAAATACTGATTCAGGTTGTGTAGGTTCTTCTGATGCGGTTTCTTTTGAATGCTTGAAACCAATTTATGAAACTATGCCAGGTTGGAGCGAGTCAACTGTTGGTTTGACTAGCATTGACCAATTACCTGCAAATGCGTTGGCTTATGTGAAACGTATTGAACAATTAATCGAATGTCCGATTGATATCGTTTCAACTGGTCCAGACCGTGCAGAAACAATTGTTTTACGTCATCCATTCTCTGCTTAATTTGCAAAGATAATAAAAGCCTCCTGAATAGGGGGCTTTTTTTATATCCGACTAAAGTGCAGTTTCGGTTTTGTCTAATTCAGATTAAAACAGAAATAAAAGTTATGTCATGGATGATGAACTAAAAATGAAATTACAACCAACAATTTCAAAAACCATTTTTTATTCTTTTTTATTTGCGATCGGTGGTTCGCCAACGTTGGCTATGTTAGTTATTTATGGTCAAAATTATAATCCTGACTTCTTTATGACAGCATTCATGAGCCTTTCTGTTCTGATAGCTTGTATCTTGATTCCGGTTGTTCTTATACAAAACAGTTATCTATTATGGAAAAGAACAAGCCCCTCTCTTGAAGCGAAAGTTAAGCCTTTAAGCCATGTCTATCTTGTCTTAAATATAATATGTTTACTGTTCTGGATTTATTTGATGACTTTATCTGCTTGATCGTTACATAAATACTATGATCGTGAAGAAATGAGAGATTCAAAGCTTGTGTGCTATTTCTTATAATAAGTGCAAAAGAATAAACAGTTTTTTTAACGATTTAGGTGAACCATGTTAATGAATAAAAAACTTTTTTTAAGCTTATGTGCTGCTGGTGTCGTAACAATTTCGGGTTGCGCAACAATGGCGGACATGGCAGGTGCAGATACAGCAACCTTAAATGCTCAATCTGCACAAGGTTTTACTAAAATGGTGCAGGAAGCACGTGCTAAAGGGACTTTAGATACAAGTTCAAGTACCTATAGCCGTATTAATTCTGTTTTCAACCGTTTAAAACCTTATGCTGACCAAGTAAATCAAACAGGGCAGCCATTTAGCTGGCAGTTAGCTGTACTGAAATCAGATACTGTTAATGCGTACGTTGCCCCAGGTGGTAAGGTCGTGTTCTACACAGGTATTGTGAATAAGCTAAACCTAACGGATGCTGAAATTGCAGCTGTTATGGGCCACGAGATGACACATGCTTTAGAAGAGCATGCGAAAAGTAAAATTGGTGCTCAGGCTTTAACTGATTTGGCATTAAATATTGGCTTAAGCTATGCAGGTGGCGGTAACGTTAACCAATTAGGAGCGGCTGCTGCACAACTAGGTTCGCAAGTAGGGGTGGGCTTACCATATTCGCGTAGTTTAGAGAGCCGTGCTGACCAAGGCGGCTTAATGTTAATGGCACGTGCGGGTTATAACCCAAATGCTGCTATTACCCTCTGGGAAAAAATGAACAAACTTGAAGGTGCTGGTGGTTCATCTTTCTTGTCTACTCACCCATCTAACGCTCAACGTATTAATGACATGCGTAAAAACTTACCTGCAGCATTAGCTATTTATAATGGCCGTAGATAAGTTTTAAAACTTTAACGTGAATGTAAAACGGATGCTCAAGCATCCGTTTTTTGTTTTTAAGGGGCAGGGTTTGGCTGTTGTATATGAATGGCTTCAATACCTTGTAAAATTTCTGGTGAAAGCTCGATTTCAAAAGCCTGAATATTTTCTTTGAGCTGCTCTAAATTGGTCGCACCAATAATTGTGCTTGTTACAAAGAACTGCTGCTTAATAAAAGCCAGAGCCAATTGAGTCAGACTTAAACCATGCTTTTCAGCGAGCTGTGCATATTGTTCAGTTGCCCATTCACTTTGTGGATTACTGTAGCGACTAAAGCGTGGAAATAGAGTAACGCGAGCATTTGCAGGTCGTGCTCCATTTCTGAACTTGCCAGTTAAATAACCAAAAGCAAGAGGAGAGTACGCAAGTAAACCTACTCCTTCATATTTGGCAATCTCAGACATGCCTATTTCATAGGTACGATTAAGCAGACTATATGGGTTTTGCACACTTACAAACTTACTCACACCTAAATTTTCAGCAAGTTGTAGAAACTTCATGGTGCCCCACGGGGTCTCGTTAGATAAACCGATATAACGAATACGACCTCGATTAATTTCTTTTTGAAGGGCAAGTAAAGTTTCTTCTAGAGGCGTAGTGTCATAATCATTGTATGCTTGCTGGTTGCCATAAGCGAGTGTTCCAAAGAAGTTGGTGTGACGTTCTGGCCAGTGTAATTGGTAGAGATCGATATAGTCTGTTTGGAGACGTTTAAGTGAACCATCAATCGCTTGTGAGATATGGTCACTATTGAACTTGGTATGGCCTTCTCGAATATGGGTTCCACCAAAGCCAGGACCTGCAATTTTTGAAGCAAGGAATACTTTGTCGCGCTGACCATGCTGTGCAAACCAATTGCCTAAAATGGTTTCAGTCGCGCCGTATGTTTCTGGTTTAGGAGGTACGGAATACATCTCTGCCGTATCCCAAAAATATAAACCGTGTTCTAAAGCGTAATTGAGCTGTTCGAATGCTTCTTGTTGAGTATTTTGCTCACCAAATGTCATGGTACCTAAGCAAATTTCTGGAAGGTTAATGCCTGTGTGACCAAGTGGTTTAAATTGCATACTGCGAAATCCTTGAGAAATTTTAAGTTAGCCTAACGGAAAATATGTATTCAACTTAAATCATAAAAACAGAATAGTTTGTAAGCTTTGTGTATTAACTCATTGTTGCATATAAAAAAAGCAAACCGAAGTTTGCTTTTTATTAAATAATTACGAGTAATTATTCTTCGTCATCATAGTCTTCGTCAGTGACTGGAGTTTCTTCTAGTGAAGTATCAAAAATAAGAATAGCCTTACCATCTGTTTGGATCATACCTTGATCTTCTAAGGTCTTTAATACACGGCCAACCATTTCTCGTGAACACCCGACAATACGTCCGATTTCTTGACGGGTAATACGAATTTGACGACCATTCGGCAAGATCATTGCTTCTGGTTGCGAAGATAAGTCGATTAAGCAACGTGCAATACGACCAGACACATCAATGAATGCAAGGTCAGTCATTTTACGAGTTGTATTTTTTAAACGACGAACAAGTTGCGCGAAAACGGCATAGCTGAGATCTGGATACTGTTTGCTTAGTTCATGGAAGTTGTCATATGAAATTTCTGCAATTTCACAGACATCACGGGTACGAACTTCAGCTGTACGTTGAGGGTTCGGTTCGAAAAGCCCCATTTCCCCAAAGAAGTCACCAGGATTCAAATATGCCACAACAATTTCACGCTCATCATCTTCACGTAAAATAATTGAAACTGAGCCTTTTAAAATTAAGTATAAAGATTTTGACTCTGTTCCGGCATCAACAATTGTGGTTCGTTTTGGATATCTGTTGATGTGAGCACGCTTTAACAATGCTTTAACGGATTCAGGTAGTTGCCCCGGAGATAAAGCATCTGTGCTGAGTTGTGAAAAATTTGAAGTCATGCTTGATATGTTCCGAATAGGGTAAACAATTCACACAAGCTCGAGATGAGCTATTACACAGAAGAGATGAAATTCCTTATCAACTCATTTTATGTTAGTGTACAAAACAAGGGCCTGTTGACATTTCACAGATGGTTGCGACATAAGACGATTTTTCTAGACGTTACGAAGCAAGAACTATGGAATTTAGTCATACTAAATAAATAGAGCTAAACAACGAAACGCACAAAAAATCTGGTCTTGCGCTGCACCTAAGATGCTTGAATCGCACCTCAGATTTTGGCTGAAATTTAACAAACTTTATTACAAAACTGGACAAAGGATTGCCCTTGTCTGTGTTTTGCGTTTTTATTTGGATTAATTTTTAGCTATTACGCAATCCATAGATGAAATGTCAACAGACCCTGCTTAAATTTATAATTTTTTTTGGGTAGTTGCAATGCAAACAAGTGTACATTGGCTAGAGAATGTTGCTTTTGAAGCGAAATCAGAGAGCGGTCATAGTGTAGTGATGGATGGCTCACCTGAGTATGGTGGTGAAAACCGTGGACCACGTCCTATGGAATTGATATTAATGGGACTTGGTGGGTGTGCTTCGTTTGATATTGTGACTATTTTAAAGAAATCTCGTCAAGATGTGACGAATGTCGTATGTCAGCTTAAAGCTGAGCGAGCAGATGCGATTCCAGCCGTTTTCACCAAAATTCATTTGCACTTTGTGGTAACAGGTACAGCTGTAAAAGAAAAACAGGTTGCAAAAGCAGTAGAGCTATCTGCTGAAAAATATTGTTCTGCAAGTAAAATGTTATCTGATGGTGGCGTAGAAATTACTCACGATTTTGAGATTATTGAAGCTGCATAATTTCATGTGAATACCTGAAAAAGAAAAGCTAACAGTCATGTTGGCTTTTTTTATGATAAGAATAATTCAAAAAATATAAGGAGAATTTGGGTGAATATCCGTTTAGCTCAATGGGAAGATACTGAGACTATATGCCACTTACTGAAACAAATGGGATATTCGCAGCCTTTAAAAGTAGTTCAGGAACAATTTCAAAGATTAAGTAAAGACTCGAATGCAATTACATTGGTAGCAACTGACAATCTAAATGTGTATGGTGTTTTATCGCTTTATTTTATTCCACAAATTGCTTTAAAAGGAGACTTTGCCAAAATCTGTTATCTGTGTGTGGATGAGAATATGCGCAGTAAAGGACTGGGGCATTTGCTTGTGCAAGAAGCAGAGCGGTTAGCAAGGCAACGTGGCTGTGACCGGATGGAACTGCATTCTGGAATGCAAAGGCCTTTGGCGCATCAGTTTTACCTAAGAGAAGGCTATGTAGAGGCACCAAAGTACTTTCGTAAACCGTTAAATTATTGAGCTCGGTTTAAAAAGAGCTGCGGATCTACCCGAGCATTGTTAAGGCTCATACCCCAATGTAAATGAGGGCCCGTCACACGGCCTGTTTTGCCCACTAAACCTAAAGTTTCTCCTTGGCGGATATGTTGTCCCTTTTCTACTTTTATCGCGCTTAAATGGCAAAACATGCTAATTAAGCCTTGGCCGTGATCAATTAATACAGTTTGTCCATTAAAGAAATAATTTCCTGTTTGAATGACTACACCATCTGCTGGAGCAATTACTTTTTGACCTACAGGTGCTGGGATATCGAGACCTGAGTGAGGCGCACGTTCTTCTCCATTAAAGAAACGTTTTCTTCCAAACGAGTTGGTAAATTTTCCTGTAGTTGGGCGTATAAATTTGGGTAAGCTTTGCCATGAACTTGATGTAAAAGAACTATAAATATCATTTTGTTCTTTCGCTTCTTGTGCATAACGGTCTAACTGACTTTGGTTGGGGTTTACGTAGTCTTGGTTAGTGACTTTAATTCGTTGCTCAGCATAAGGGTAAGACTTAACTTCTATTGGAATAGGAGCTTTATTGGTATTGAGCTGAACACTGCCAAGTGGGGTAGATAACGGAATACCAACTACAGCATAACGTTGATGGCCTTCCTGACTAATTAAAACCGGTTTCTGTTGAAAAGTGACCTGAGTAATATCGGCAGTTAATGGAATGACTGCAATTCCACCGGGTCTTCTTGAGTCTTGGGGTAACTCCGCCATTGCGAGAGTCGAGCTAAAAAGACAAGTTGTTAATATAATATGTTTTAAATGCATTTTAAATTTCAAAAACAGGATGGAATTAGCCGGATAAATTAATTCTTATTTTTAGAATTCTCAATGAAGACTTTGTGAAAAGAGTAGAGCAAACGAAACTAAATATAAATATTTAAGTGATTTAATAAAATGTAGCTGAAGTGTACTTGAAATATATACAAAACAAACCCATATTATAATGGAGTTTTACTTATTGTTATTTTTATAACATTATGAAAAATATATAAAAATTTATTTGAAATCCGAAAAAGTGTTCCCATCTATTAGACAAGTACAAATTTGTTGTGAGGAATAACAAGAATGCGTTTTGAAAAATTTACAAACCGCTTGCAGCAAGCCCTTTCAGATGCTCAATCTTTAGCGATGGGTAAAGACCATACCGCTATAGCAGGTATTCATATTTTGAGTACCTTATTAGAAGAGCCTTCAAATATTAGCTTGTTGCAACAAGCAGGTGCGCGATTACCTGAACTTAAACAAAAGCTTGAGCAAGCTATAAAAGATGCTCCGACCATTGCGAATCCGACAGGCGATGTCAATTTAAACCCAGAAGCAGTTAAAGCGCTTAACTTGGCAGATCGATATGCGCAAAAAGCAGGTGATGAATTTTTGTCAACTGACTGGGTTTTATTAGGCTTGGCAGAAACTGGCGAAACAAAAAATATTTTAAGTGCCGTAGGTGTAACTCCCGACAGCTTACGCAAAGTAATTGAACATATTCGAGGTAGTGACAAAGTCATGAGTAATAATCACGAAGACCAACGTGACTCACTTAATAAATATACGATTGATTTAACTGAGCGGGCTTTATCTGGAAAACTTGATCCGGTGATTGGGCGTGATGATGAGATTCGCCGTACCATTCAAGTCTTGTCACGTCGTACAAAAAACAACCCTGTACTCATTGGTGAGCCAGGTGTTGGTAAAACCGCTATTGTTGAAGGTTTAGCACAGCGTATTGTGAATGGCGAAGTGCCAGAGGGTTTAAAGAATAAACGTGTTTTATCCCTCGACTTAGGTTCATTACTTGCTGGTGCGAAGTATCGTGGTGAGTTTGAAGAACGCTTAAAAGCAGTTTTAAAAGATTTGGCAAAACACGAAGGCGAAATCATCCTGTTTATTGATGAGCTACATACGCTTGTAGGCGCAGGTAAAGGCGATGGCGCGATGGATGCAGGGAACATGTTGAAACCTGCATTGGCTCGTGGTGAATTGCGCTGTGTGGGTGCAACAACCCTAGATGAATACCGCCAATATATTGAAAAAGATGCAGCTTTAGAG
The DNA here is from genome assembly GCF_044538495.1 of Acinetobacter sp. ABJ_C4_1. NCBI lineage: Bacteria > Pseudomonadati > Pseudomonadota > Gammaproteobacteria > Moraxellales > Moraxellaceae > Acinetobacter > Acinetobacter sp. ABJ_C4_1. The sequence continues at coordinate 92,792 of NZ_JBIUCQ010000007.1, forward strand.
CGTCGTTTCCAAAAAGTATTGGTTGATGAACCAAGTGTAGAAGATACCATTGCGATTTTACGTGGTCTAAAAGAGAAATATGCTACTCACCATGGTGTGCAAATTTTAGACTCAGCGATTATTGCTGCGGCGAAAATGTCTCATCGCTATATTACAGACCGTCAATTACCAGACAAGGCAATTGATTTGATCGATGAAGCAGCTTCTCGTATTAAAATGGAGATTGACTCTAAACCCGAAGCACTTGATAAGCTTGATCGCCGTTTAATCCAGCTAAAAATGCAATTGGAAGCGGTGAAAAAAGATGAAGATGCAGGCAGTAAAGCCGAAGTTACTCATCTTGAAAAACAGATCGCTGAAGTTCAGAAAGAATATAACGATCTGGAAGAAGTGTGGAAATCTGAAAAAACTTTGGTAGAAGGTACCAAACAGGCTCAGGTTGAACTTGATAAAGCGCGTATTGCTTTTGAAAAAGCTCAGCGTGAAGGTGATTTGGCTGAAGCGGCACGTTTACAGTATGGCGTAATTCCAGAGCTTCAAAAACAACTTGAGCAAGACGAAGTTGCTGAAGAGAACGAAGAACCAAAACTCATTCGTACTAAAGTGACTGAAAATGAAATTGCTGAAGTCGTTAGTGCTGCAACAGGTATTCCAGTTGCTAAAATGATGCAAGGCGAGCGTGAAAAACTCCTTCATATGGAAGAGTTTCTACATGATCGTGTTGTTGGACAAGATGAAGCAGTTGTAGCGGTATCGAATGCAGTTCGTCGTTCACGCGCTGGTTTGTCTGACCCGAATCGTCCTAGCGGATCATTCTTATTCTTAGGTCCAACGGGTGTAGGTAAAACTGAGTTAACTAAAGCTTTAGCGAACTTCTTGTTTGACAGCGATGATGCCATGATTCGTATCGACATGAGTGAATTCATGGAAAAACACTCTGTTAGCCGTTTAGTTGGTGCGCCTCCGGGTTATGTAGGTTATGAAGAAGGCGGTGTTTTAACTGAAGCTGTTCGTCGTAAACCATATAGTGTGGTGTTGTTTGATGAGGTCGAAAAAGCGCATCCAGATGTATTCAATATCTTGCTACAAGTGTTGGATGACGGACGCTTAACAGACTCACAAGGTCGAGTAGTGGACTTTAAAAACACGGTTATTGTGATGACATCGAACTTGGGTTCACAAGATGTACGTGAGCTTGGCGAAGGTGCAACTGATGATGAAGTGCGTACAGTCGTGATGAATGCGGTAAGTCAGCATTTCCGTCCGGAATTTATTAACCGGATTGATGAGCTTGTGATTTTCCATTCACTCAAAAAAGCACAGATTCGTGGTATTGCGGATATTCAGTTAGATCGTTTACGTTCACGTCTTGTTGATCGTGATATGAGCTTAACTGTAGATGACAGCGCATTTGACTTATTGATTGATGCTGGTTTCGATCCTGTATACGGAGCACGTCCATTAAAACGTGCAATTCAACAACAGGTTGAAAACACATTGGCTCAAAAAATCTTGTCAGGTGAGTTTGTTGCAGGCGATACCATTTTAGTTAAAGGCGATCATGGTCACTTGGTCTTTGATAAAATGAAACTCAGCTAAGTTTTTTCTGCTAAAACCGAAAAGAGAATATGGAAACATATTCTCTTTTTTTATATTTAAATTTTAGGCTGATTTGAAGATACAAGCGTAATAATTGAGTTGGCTACTTTTTGTGTGAGTGTTTTAAGTTTTTGTTCTGCATGACCTGATAAAAAATAAGGATAATGATAAATATGCCCTTGGTAAGAAATGCAGATAAAAAAGGTACCTACAGGTTTTTCAGTAGTTTCACTACCGCCATGTTTGAGTAAACCTGTACAACTTACAATAATATCGGCTTGTTGAAATAGGGTTTGATCCTGCTTACACATTTCTTCTGTAACCTGTGGCGATTCTGCCGTGTACATATCGATTAACTTTGGGTCCACTTTTAAAATACTAATTTTAATGCTGGGGTCATAACTGACCAAACCACCCAGTAAAATATCAGCACCACTATTTTTATGAATCGAAAACTGGCTGGTTAAGTAGCCCGAGCTAGCACTTTCAATAAATGCGACTTTAAGTTGGAGATCTTCTAGTAATTGGCAGCACTGCTGAAGCATTATTTCACCTCACATGGTGTGTATTTATAAATAAAATCAAATACAAATAAATTATAAAATCACAATAAGTGATTTAGGAGAATGGTTCAAGTCTGAGATAACAATCTATAAAAACAACTTGAATATTCACAAAAAGCCTGTGAAGAGTTTCAGGTTTTAAAATGATCAATGCTAATTATCGGGAAGTTTCTTTATAACATTGCGACAAGATTAAAAAGTTGCTAGTTTTATTCGATATAACAAACAATAACAATTTTAGGAAGTAGCTAATGAATAATAAGCAAGGGTGTGCGCTAGTAATTTTAAGCAGTATGTCTGTATTATTATCAAATACTTGGGCTGCTCAGCCCATGAGTGAAAGTGCGCTTTCGACTCAGACAGGAGCGATAACTGCATCTTTGCCCGTTATTATTGCTAAAGCTCAAGATGATTCCAAGAAACCTGAAACAGAACAGCATCAAGCTCGTAAAGAATTAGGAGATAACTATTTACAAGAAGTTCGCTGGAACTCATTAAGATCGAGTGTGTTATCACCTTATCAAGAACAAAAACAAAATCAGGTGATAGATATTAAAGAAAAGAAAAAATTAGAAATGGTTGCGCTACCAGATCGAGCGGACCGTTTTACACGTTATGAGTTTGAACCGAAAAATGTACATGGCGAAGTTATCATTACCGTAAAGTAATAATAACTTCCCGCCAAATTTATATTAGTTCAATCCTAAATGTTGAATTTTCCATGCACGATGGATTTTTTGATTACGTTTAAAATCAAGTCCGATCGTTTCAGACGTAATTTCTTCAACGTCGTATAGCGCTTCAATCTCTTCATCCATCTCAAAGCCACGGTAGTTATTTGAGAAGTAAAGCGTACCTTCACTTGTTAAACGGTTCATTGCACGTTTAATAAGAGAAACATGGTCACGTTGTACGTCAAAAGTACCGTAGAACTTTTTAGAGTTAGAGAAGGTAGGTGGGTCAATAAAGATAAGATCATATTGTTCGTGACCTTCTTTTAACCACTCAAAACAGTCACTTGCAAAGAACATGTGTTGTTCATCTGCATGATCTACAGTTAAACCATTTAAAACGAAGTTCTCTTTTGACCAGCTCAAGTACGTGTTCGATAAGTCAACACTTGTAGTACTTGCAGCACCACCTAAAGCCGCATGTAAGCTGGCTGTAGAGGTATAGCTATACAAGTTCAGGAAGTGTTTACCACGAGCTTCTTGAGCAATACGTAAACGCATTTGACGGTGGTCAAGGAATAAACCTGTATCAAGATAGTCAGTCAGGTTTACTAAAATTTTAGCTTTACCTTCTTGAACGATAAAACGTTTTGAAGCTGTACTTTGTTTCGTATATTGATTGGTACCTGTTTGACGAGCACGTGTCTTAATAAAGATTGCATCGCGGTTTAAACCGGTAACAGCACGAATTACAGCAAGTGCTAAATTAAAACGTTTTTTTGCTTTCTCAGGGTCGATTGTTTTTGGTGGTGCATATTCCTGAACATGTAAGCGATCGCCATATAAATCTACAGCGACGTTAAAGTCAGGTAAGTCGGCATCATATAAACGTAAGCAATAGATATTTTCTTTGGTAGCCCATTTTTTCAAGGCAGTCATATTTTTTTGCAAACGGTTCGCAAAGTCTTGAGCTTCTTCCATTTCAACTGGTTGAGCTTGCCAAGTTGCTAAGAATGGCTGTGTTACTTTTTCTGGTTTGATTGCACCGAAACGAATATAAATTGGTAACTTACCATTCATTAAACGTAAAGTTTCAGGCGCTTCAAAAGCTAAAACGTCTGCTTGTTCAATTTGAGCTGCAATAATGGCTGCATATTGATTTGGGAAATGTTTTTGTAAAAGTGCAGATAGACCTAAATATAGAGAGCGGTTTGATGCTTTATCACCTAAACGTTCACCATATGGAGGGTTAGTTACAATAAAAGCTGTTTTCTTTTCAGCTGCAAAATCTGGCCAGTCAGCTAAAGTACGTTCTTCAATTTGGATTTGACCTAGTAATTTTTCAAAGCCCGCCGCAATAATATTTTCGCGTGTTGCTTTTACCGCTTCCCAGTCTGCATCAAACGCATAAAACTTAGGTAGTGGCTGCTCAAGAGCTTTTTCATGACGCTCTGCTGCTTCAGCTTTGAGTGAAAGCCAAAGTTCACGGTCATGACCATGCCAACCATTAAAGCCAAAACGGCGAACAAGACCAGGTGCGCGGTCAGTTAAAATCATTAATGCTTCAATGATAAAAGTACCTGAACCACACATTGGGTCGAAGACAAGCTCTGGATTACGTTCTTTGAGCTTGGCTTTTTGTAAAATTGCTGCAGCAAGGTTTTCTTTAATCGGTGCATCCGTCATATAACGACGGTAGCCGCGTTTATGTAATGAGTCACCAGATAAATCTAGGCAGTAAGTATGTTCAGTTTTACCTGCAAGCACATATAACGTAATTTCTGGCTGTTTAGTATCAATACTTGGGCGACGGCCTACAGCTTCCATAAAGGAGTCAACCACACCATCTTTTGCTCTAAGCGTTGCAAATTGGGTATTAACTTTAATTTCACGCTCTGCATGTAAGCGAATAGCGAAGGTACTTTGTGGTGCAAAAATAAGTGACCAGTCAAAGCTCATTGCACCTTCGTAAAGCTCTTCTGCTACATCACGTGCATCATGAGTGTGTTCAAGTTCATAAGTATGAATTGGAAGTAAAACACGAGAAGCGAGACGTGACCACATACAAATGCGATAAGCATGCTCAAGCGTCCCTTCAATGATTAAACGTCCAGCTTTACGTTCTGTCACTTTGGTGCCAAGCTGTTCTATTTCTTCTTGTAAGAGGGTTTCTAAACCATCAGCACAAGTAATCCAATAGTGGTTTAAACGTAAAGAGGTATTCATAAACTCGATTGACCAAAACATATAAATATTAACGATGCAAAGTTTAACTTATTTTGATGTGTAAAGGTTTTTAAATTATTGCAACCTATCACTTGGCAACCAATAAACTGATATTTAAAGCTTAAAAAACAAAAATTGGTATGTATTTTGCTAAATCTCTATGAGTAAAACTTATTTAATAAATGGTTTTTAACCAATTTTATGATTTAAAAAGCATAGGGGAATATAAATGAAAGATATGATGGGGAATGGTTTTGTAACCAATGCAGAAGCTTTTTCAGTGTCCACACAAATATATGTACGTATGCGTAGGGTCACGGGGCGGGTCATAGATGCATTGTATGTGGTCCAAAATAAAGATTATGCAAAGTATGTAATGGCGCTAGCCTTGGAAACAGATGATGATGAACTAAAACGCTATGTTGAGCGATTAAATTCATTGACTGACTCAATACCAGAGCTTCCTCAAAAACAAATCACCGCCAATATTCAAGTGAGCGAAGAAACAGAAATCACGGCTGAAGACATTTATCGGGCACAAGTTCCACATCATTATATTGGTGCTTTAAGGTAATCTTGGCATGGCCCTAAATTTTCTGGTCAATTTAGGGTCTTATTCTGTAAAGTTCTTCTGCGAAAAAGCTGGAATTCAGCTACACTATGCACGTTTTCGCGATTCGACCCATAGGAATCCATTATGCATATTGCAGCGTTGCATCAACCGAGCCAGGTTCAGCTCAATCAAGACGGAAATTTAAAACATTTTTTAACGATTGAGGGCCTTTCAAAAGAAAACCTCACTAAGATTTTAGATACCGCGCAAAGCTTTTTAGACGATAATAATAATTTAATCAACCGCCCGCTTTTAGAAGGACGGACGGTGATGAATCTCTTCTTTGAAAATTCGACTCGTACCCGTACTACTTTTGAAGCAGCAGCAAAGCGTTTGTCTGCCAATGTATTGAACATTGATATTGCACGTTCAAGCACATCTAAAGGTGAAACTTTACGAGATACGCTTTGGAACCTTGAGGCAATGGCTGCAGATATATTTGTAGTCCGCCATTCATCTTCGGGTGCTGCACATTTCATTGCTAAAGATGTATGTCCAAAAGTCGCAATTATTAATGCCGGAGATGGGCGTCATGCTCATCCAACGCAAGCGATGCTTGATATGCTCACAATTCGCCGTGAAACCAAAAAACCATTTGAAGACTTAAGTGTTGCCATTATCGGTGATATTAAACACTCTCGTGTAGCACGTTCAGATGTGGCTGCACTTCAAACACTCGGATGTAAAGATATTCGTGTGATTGCTCCGAATACGTTATTGCCAGTTGGTTTTTCAGAATATGGTGACCATGTTCGTTTGTTCAATAACATGGACGAAGGCATTACTGGTTGTGATGTGATTATTGCTTTACGCATTCAAAATGAACGTATTGATTCACCAGCGTTATCTTCGCAATCTGAATTTTACAGAATGTATGGCTTAAACAAAGAGCGCCTTAGTTTAGCTAAACCGGACTGTATTGTTATGCATCCTGGTCCAATGAACCGTGGTGTAGAAATTGATTCGAGTATTGCCGATGGTGAACAGTCTGTGATTTTAAAACAGGTCACTAACGGTATTGCAGTTCGTATGGCTGTATTGGCGTTGTCTATGCAAGGGCAACTTCAAGAACAAGGTTTAATTGAAGCAATTGCGTTGTAAGGAATGGATCACATGAGTATTGTAAAAATTGAAAATGTACGTGTGTTAGACCCAATCCAAAAAACAGACAGCGTACAAACTGTATATATTCAAGACGGTAAGTTGATTGCTCCAGTTGAGCAGGTTGAACAAACCATTGATGGTCAAGGCAAATGGTTAATGCCAACCATGGTTGATTTGTGTGCACGTCTGCGTGAACCGGGTCAGCAACAGCATGGTACGCTTAAATCTGAAGGGAAGGCTGCACGTGCTAATGGTATCTTGCACGTCATTACCCCACCAGACTCAAAGCCGATTGTTCAAGACAATGGCGCCCTCATTCATGGCTTAGTTGAAAAAGCTTGGCTTGATGGCGGCATTCATATGCATATTATTGGTGCTCAAACTCAAGGCTTAAATGGTAAGCAACCAGCAAATATGGCAGGCCTTAAAAAGGGTGGTTGTACTGCTGTTTCAAATGCGAATGCTGCCTTTGAAAATGACGATGTTGTTGTTCGTACATTAGAGTATGCCGCTGGTCTTGGTTTAACAGTCGTGTTCTATGCTGAAGAACCGCAACTTGCTAAAGATGGCTGCGCTCATGAAGGTTTTATCGCATCGCGTCAAGGTTTACCAATGATTCCGGCAATTGCTGAAACTGTAGCGATTGCTAAATACCTGCTTATGATTGAAGCGACAGGTGTTAAAGCTCACTTTGGTTTGTTGTCTTGCGGTGCGTCGGTTGAATTAATTCGTGCAGCAAAAGCAAAAGGCTTGCCTGTGACTGCCGATGTAGCAATGCATCAGTTACATTTAACAGAACAATTAACTGATGGCTTTAACTCGCTAGCACATGTTCGTCCACCATTACGCTCTGAGCAAGATAAAGAACTTTTACGCCAAGGTTTAAAACAAGGTGTGATTGATGCAATTTGTACGCATCATGAACCTTTAAGCAGTTCAGCGAAAATGGCACCGTTTGCTGAAACTCAACCAGGTATTAGTGCATTTGATACTTATGTAGCTTTAGGTATTCAGCTGATTAATGAAGGTTTGTTTGAGCCGCTTGAATGGGTTACTAAAGTAACAAGTGCTCCTGCGCAGGTAGCAAACATGACTGCGCGTTGGCAAGCTGAAGCAGGGTGGGTGTTAGTCGATCCTGAAGTAAGCTGGACCTTAAGCAAAGACACTATTTTATCTCAAGGGAAAAATACACCATTACTAGGCCAAAACCTTACTGGTAAAGTATTACAGACTTTTGCTATATAGTTTCTAATAGCTAAAAGCTTATTCAAAATATAAACAGGCAGATCATAACGATCTGCCTGTTTTGTAAATACTCGATGGAAAATTGTATATAAATTATTTAAAAGACAACAAAAGATTTCAAGCGCATTAGAATAAAAAACTATCAGCAAATAGAAGTATTTGAATAATCAAAAGTTGCTGGTTACGACTTATAAGATTCGGGAGAATAACCAATGTCGATAAACCCTATAGAACTGCTTAAAGAAAAAGTATCATCAACAATATTAAACAACCAAGATGGATTCTTGGGCGACAAAACAAATGCTTTATCTAAATTTTATCCAATCTTACTTTCATTATTAGCGGCTAAACCTGATCTTATTGGACAATTGAAAAACAGTGTGACTCCATCATTATCAGATCTTTTTTCTCATAATGACCAAATTAAAAATACCGTACTGACTCATTTAAGTGGTACTGCGCCATCTGCTGAGATTGAAAGTACACTTAATAGTGCAATCAAACCTAGTCTTAATACGATTTCTGATATCGCTGGAAGTGATCAACAAAGCATTGTGAACTATTTACGTCAGCATGCTGAAACAATCCGTTCATACTTGCCGGGGTGGGCAGTTGGACTTTTGGCACCATTAGGTATTGGTGCGGGTTTATCATCAGTAACTTCATCAACAGCACCTCCGCTTGCAGCAGCAACGGAAACGACTGGTAAATCTCGTGGTTTCTTACCTATTATTGCGCTTATTATCCTTGGGCTATTAATTGCGTGGTTATGGCGCTCTTGCCACCATAAAGAGGCGACACCTGTACCTGAAACTGCTCCTGCAAGTGGTGTAGCGGCCGCTGCTGCTGCGCCTGCTACCTTAACTTTAAGTACAGATGATAAAGGTGCTGTGAGTCAATGTCAGGCAGGCATTGGTGATCAGGGCTTCTTGGCAACTTTGCAAACCCAAGTTAAAAAAGTTCTTTCAGCCACTAAAGACTGTAACGTCGATACTAGCCAAACTTATGCTGCTGCATTTACCGATAAAGATGCATTAGAGGGTGTACTCGGCGCATTAAAAGGTGTTCCAAATGCGTCTTTAGAGTGGGTAGGTGACAAAATCACATTGAAAGCAGGTGATGCCGCAGCTTTAGAAGCTTTAACAGCAAAAGTAAAAGCACTCGTTCCTCATACTGAGGTTGTTTCAGCTGCACCACAAACAGCTGAGCAATCTGTAAGTAATAGCTTAACTGCTTCACAAACTGCTTTAGGCTCAATTGACCCGAACAATGTAGATGTAAATGCTTTAGTTAAAGCGCTTAACTTACAAATTATTAACTTCGCGAGTGGTTCAAGTGAAATTCCTGCAGATAACAAAGCCATTCTTGACCAAGCTGCAACACTGTTAAATAAAGTGACTAGTGTGAAATTAAACGTAGGTGGCCACACTGACTCAACAGGTAATGCTGCTGCCAATAAAGCCCTTTCTCAACGCCGTGCACAAGCGGTCGTAGATTACTTGGTTTCTAAAGGAGTAGATGCATCTAAACTTGTTGCTGAAGGTCATGGTTCAGAAAACCCTGTTGCAGAAAACACAACTGAAGAAGGACGCTTTAAAAACCGTCGTATTGAGTTTTCAGTAGCGCAATAATCAATAGATTCATAAAAAAATCTGATTTTATTGAATTCTGATTTGAAAAAAGCTTCTCATTTTGAGAAGCTTTTTTTATAGAGATCAATATTGTTGGGTTGACATGAAAATCAGTTTGTTAGGAAGTGGCCGTGTTGCTTTTCATTTGGCAAAGGCACTTTTGGCTAAGGGACATAACATCGCACAAGTTTATGGGCGTGATTTTGAGAAAACCCAGAAGTTTGCAGAGCAAATTCAAGCGAAAGCATGTCAGTCTCTTCAAGAGTTTCAACCAAGTGATTTAATTATTTTAGCTGTTTCAGACAGTTCTATTGCTGACCTTGCAACGCAGGTACACGAGTTATTTCCCGAAACGCTTATGGTTCATACTTCGGGGAGTACAGACATTCAAGTTATCAGTCAGGTACATGAAAAAGCAGGGGTGTTTTATCCATTACAAACATTTAGCTTAGAAAGAGATGTTGATTGGCAAGCCACGCCATTATTTGTAGAGGCGACCAATAAAAATGATTTAGCAATACTCTCTGATTTAGCAAATAGCCTAAGTAATCGAGTATATCAATACACTTCAAAACAACGTTTAACTTTACATTTAGCGGCTGTGTTTGCCTGTAATTTTAGTAACTACTGTTTTGATATGGCTAAACAGATTGTGGATGCAGAACAAGTCGACTTTAGCTTGCTTTATCCATTAATTGTGGAAACAGCAAAAAAAGCCACTGAAAATGATCCGAAACAAATGCAAACTGGACCTGCGGTAAGGGGAGACCAGAATATCTTGGCAATGCATCAGGGGTTATTAGCCCAAGCAGAACGGGATGATTTAAAACAGGTCTATCAACTTTTAAGTGATGGCATCGTGAAGCGCCATCACTCAGTTTAAAGCTTATTTAAAATTAAGGTTCGCCGTTATTTCCCCATTTCAAGAAACCCGCACGTTGATTTAAACGTTCAAAATATTGGTCGACATGTTTAAGTGTTGGATGGTCAAAAGGAGTGGCCTTCCAGCGCTGTACAGATAGACCAATTGGAATATCCGCTAGAGTGAACTCAGTACCTGCAACATAGGCTTGAGTTTTTGCAAGTTGTTGATCGAGAATCTGCATATGACGATTCCAATTATCAATACCTTGTTGTAATAAGTTTGGATCTTGATGATCTGGAGAATGTCTAAGTAGAGACATAATCGTATAGGTCCAGCTGTTATTTAGCTCGATCGCTTGCCAATCAATCCACTGGTCAACAAAGAACCTTTCTTTTGCTTGAGTAGGGTAAAGCTTATGCTCTTTATCGTAAGCATTGGCGAGATAACGGATAATACTGTTGGACTGCCAAAGGACTAAATCGCCATCTAAAACAACAGGAATTTGACCATTTGGGTTTAATTGCAAATATTCTGGTGACTGTGCAGAACGAAAGCCTCGACCCCAGTCTTCTCTTTCATATTCAAGATTTAATTCTTCACATAGCCATAAGACTTTGCGAACGTTAATTGAGTTATCGCGCCCTAAAATTTTTAACATGTAGTGTCCTTAGTATTTTTAGTATGGCAAGTACCAGTCTCTATAAATAGCTAGATTCGTTTAGATTGGCAATCATTAATTAATAAGTGGAAATAGAATAGATAAGATATATGTTTATTTTTGATATTAAAAAGAAAAGGCCTAGTTTATTACTAAGCCTTTTTTATTATTTACTTAACCTTCTTAAAGATAAAGTCATTAATCTTATGACCTGACTCAATACCACGGCGCTCAAACTTAGTCACAGGACGCCATTCTGGTCGAGGGTAACTGTTGCCTTTACCAGCCAAATTTTCAAGATCTGGACGATTGTCGAGTACATCAAGCATCCATTCTGCATATGGTTCCCAATCTGTTGCTGCATGGAAAGTACCACCAAGCTCAAGTTTTTGTTCAACCAATTGCATACGCTCATGAATAACAAAACGGCGTTTGAAATGACGTTTCTTTTGCCAAGGGTCTGGGAAGTAAAGTTGTACACAGTTAATACTGTTGTCTGGCATTTCACGTAAAACTTGAATCGCATCTGCATCGAGTACACGTAAGTTTTTAAGTTCCGCTATACCTGCTTCATATAAACATTGAGCAATACCAGGTACGTGTACTTCAATACCTACATAGTTGCGTTCAGGGTTGGCTTTTGCCATAAGCACTAATGAACGACCCATACCAAAACCGATTTCAACAGTTAAAGGACGTTCTGGATGTTCGAAGTGCTGACGTAAGTCACCAACGGGGTATTCCAAAATTAAATCGCGATGTTGTTCTAATGCCGTGCGTTGAGACGTATTAAGTGGTGCTGAACGACGCATAAACGTCACAATTTCACGGTGTTCAGGCAAATTGTCTAAGTCTGCAATTTGCGTTTCTAACTGATCGATCGACATAACCTTGGCAATATTGAAATTCAAATGCGGTATTTTAAGTCTTCAGGTGGTCAAGTCAAATATTTCGGTGTTTTTCTTCATGTAGATGTCATGATCAATATTTAATCTAAGAAGCTAATTAAAACTCACATGAACATTTTTAATCATGAAAACTTTTCAATTAAGAACACTTTCAGTTTTTTTAAGTGCATTTGGTGCATTTTCATATAGCTCAGTTGCTCAAGCACAGCTTATGTTTAGCCAGTATGTTGATGGCAGCAGTAATAAAAAAGGGTTAGAGATTTATAACCCAGATGGAACTACTGTTAACTTAGCAGACTATGAAATTCAACAGTTTAATAATGGTGGTACTGCCAAAACGGTGACTTTCCGTTTACAGGGTACACTTGCGAGTAAGCAGAAGTTTTTAGTGGGTCGCTCAGAGCTGCAAACTGAACTTGGCAATAAAGTAAATCAAGTAGCTGCCTTGTCTTTTAATGGTGATGATGCAGTTGTACTCGTTTATAAAGGCACACCTGTCGATCGTTTTGGACGTATTGGTGAGCGACCTGAGGCAGGTTGGGGAACGGCTGTTTCAAGTTTGGGAAATAGTTTTAAACGTATTGGAACTGAAAATCCAGCTTTAAGTATTGACCCAACCGCAGCATTTGATTTGGACCACTCATGGACAGCATGGGCAAACCGAAATGATTTTTCAAATCTATCGGGTTCTACTACCCAGCCACCGGTGCAAACGGTGAGTTGTTCGAGCTCAGATACACCCATTGCCGATTTAGCAACGTCAACACAAAACCAGACTTATACAGTGCGTGGTGTGATTACTGCTGACTACCGTTATGCCAATGGTTTCTCAGGCTTTTATATTCAAACACCTGACACCAAAGCACGTGCAAATGTGAGCAATGCCATTTTTGTTTATATTCCAAATAGTAGCACGGTAAAAGGTGGCCAAGTTGGTGATGAGGTTATTTTAAGAGGCCGTTTAACAAGCTATCAAAACCAGCTACAAATTGATCAATTACAGCAGGATATTCAAAGCTGTAATAGCAATATGGCAAATCAGGTTCAGCCGATTAGCCTTGAACTCCCGTTTGCCAGCTTAACAGGCGGTTCAACCAATGCTCCGCAGCGCTATCAAGGTATGTTGGTTAAGTTACCTCAAGCTTTAACGGTAAGTGAAAACTATAACTATGGCCGTTATGGTGAACTCTCATTAAGCTTAGGTCGCTTATATATTCCAACCAATTTATATCCAGCCTTATCACCCGAAGCAAAAGCTTTAGCTCAGAAAAATTTATTATCAAAAATCATTTTTGATGATGGGTATAACAACCAAAACCGTACTCCGTGGTTACCGATAAATTTTAGTGCTGCCAATACATTACGTTCAGGTTATCAGCTTAAAAATGTTGAAGGGATTTTAGAGTATCGTTTTAATGGTTGGCGAGTACAGCCAGTGCTTGGACGTACGCAACCAGAAGTTGTTACTCAAACAAATCCACGTCAGGGTGTCATCACAAAAAATGCCAATCATATTCGTGTAGCTTCATTTAACGTTTTGAACTATGACAATGGTGCAACAGGCTTCCCAACAGAGCGTGGTGCAAATACACAAGCAGAGTTTGATAAACAGCACCGTAAAATTGTCAGTGCATTAAAAGCGATTGATGCTGATGTGTACGGTTTAATGGAAATAGCCAACAATGGTTATGGTTCAAATAGCGCAATCGCTCATTTAACCAGTGCATTAGGTCCAGACTGGAAATATGTAGTTCCTGAAAACTTGGACCGTTTAGGTGGCGATGTTATTGCTGTTGCGATTATTTATAACAGTAAGCGTGTGAAGCCTTTAAACAAACCTGTTGTGCTTGATTTGGGCGATAAAAATCGAACGACTTTAGCACAGACTTTCCAAGCTGTTCGTGGCAATAAAACGTTTACCGTTATTCCAAACCATTTGAAGTCAAAAGGCTGTACTGGAGTTGATGTTAACTCTACGGATGCGGACCAAAAAGATGGACAAGGTTGTTGGAACCCGACTCGTGTAAAAGCAGTTGATCAAATTGTGCAGTGGCTCGCGAAAAACCCGACACAAGTTCCTAAGCAAAACGCTTTGCTGGTAGGGGATATGAATAGCTATGCAAAAGAAGAACCTATTTTAGCCTTTGAAAAAGCCAATTATAAAGTCTTACTCAATGATGCTAAGGTTGGGCAAGGCGCTCAGGCATATAGCTATGTGTTTGGTGTGGCAAGTGATGCAAATGGTAATGGCGGCGCGGGTAACTTAGATCATGCAATTGCCGATGCAGATTTATATCCTAAAGTAATTCGTACGTTTGCTTGGCATATCAATGCAGATGAACCAACTGTTCTAGATTACAACGAAGAATATAAAACTGATGAGCAAAAGGCTCTGTTTTATGGTGAAGATGCTTATCGTTCTTCGGACCATGATCCTGTAATTGTTGATCTAGATTTAAATGGTAAAGATTCAAGTCATCCTGATAATGGCAACAAAAATCCTATTTTGGATTTCTTAAACCAATTAGTGGAATGGTTTAGCCAACTTTTTAAACGTAATTAACGGTAAAAAATGCGTGATGGGAATGTGTTTTATCATATTTTAAACAATCGTCACGCAAGACAACTTGCAAGGTCCAACTTTTTCAAGAATATTAGATAGTGTAAGTAATTTATAAATTTACGCTTTTTTACAATTAAGGAATTGTACAAACCTTGCAGGTTTTTTAGAAGCAATTTAAAACGTTAATGTAAGATAAGAAGGATCAGATATGAAATTATATTATTCGCCAGGCGCATGTTCTTTAGCTGCACATATTATTTTAAATGAAATTAATGTTGATTTTGATTTAGAACGAGTAAATTTAAAAACACATAAAACAGAAAAAGGTGCAGATTATTACGAAATTAACCCGAAGGGCTATGTACCAGCTTTAGAAATTAACCCAGGTTTGATTTTGACTGAAAACGTGGCGATTTTACCGTTCCTTGCTCAGCATGATCCTAAACAAGATTTGATTCCTCCTTCAGGCTTAGGCCGTGCGAAAGTGTTGGAATGGTTGGGTTATTTGAACTCTGAACTACATGATGCTTATGCGGTATTTTTTGGGGCACCGTTAACAAACGATGAAAAGACCAAAGCTTATGCTGAAATCGATCGTCTTTTAAAATATATCGATAATTATCTGGCTGAGTCGGATTATGACTATTTAGTAAATGATAATTTTGGTCCAGCTGATGCATATTTATTTGTTTTAACAAATTGGTCAAATTCAATTGAGCATGATTTAACGCCGTATAAACATATTATCGCATTGCGTAATAAAGTTGCTGAGCGTCAATCTGTACAAATTGCGATGCGTGATGAAGGTTTAATTTCATAAACAATTTTAAATCTATTAAAAAAGCCCCTAATCAATAGGGGCTTTTTTATGTTGAATATAACTTAGTGTTGAGCTTTTTCTTTTACATCAGCAGCTGCATGTTCAACAGCTTGAGCTGTGTCAGCAGTTGCTTTACGCGCAGTTGCTTCAGTTTGTGCAGCAGCATTTGCAGTTTTATCGGCAGCGTGGTCAGCAGCAGCATCAATTTTAGCTGTAGCATTGTCTGTAGCAGTTGCAATATCGCTCGCAGCTTTGTCACCCGCAGATTTAATATCAGCGGTTGCTTGTTTAGCAGCATTTTCTAAATGTTCACCTGTAGTCGCGCCAGTTTCTGGAGCTTTATCTTTATTACAACCAACAAGGGCAACAGTCGCAGCAAGACCTAAAGCAACAAGTAATTTATTCATTGTGTTTTTCCTTCTAATTCATGGCATCCAAAATTATGGATGTCTAAAATATAAACATAAAGTAAATGATTAATAAAGATCGAAAATTGTTAAAAAGTTGTAACTCTAGTATTAAAAAAGCCTAGCATTTTGCAATGCTAGGCTTTCGTTCAAGAAGAAGGAGCTAAGCAGTTTTACTGCCCAGAACGAATGATGTAATCAAACGCAGAGAGCGATGCTTTAGCACCTTCACCTGTAGCAATAATGATTTGCTTGTAAGGCACAGTGGTACAGTCACCTGCAGCAAATACACCTTGCACATTGGTTTCGTTGCGGTCATTCACAATGATCTCACCACGGTTGGTTAACTCAACTTCACTGTCTTTCAAGAAGTCAGTGTTTGGTAGTAAACCAATCTGTACAAAGATTCCTGCAAGCTCTACCACATGCTCTTCATCAGTCGCACGGTCTTTATATTTAAGACCGGTTACTTGTGAGCCGTCACCTAACACTTCTGTGCTTAAGGCATTCATAATTACAGTTGTGTTTGGCAAGCTGTTTAACTTGTTTTGCAACACTTGGTCTGCACGTAGTTTTGTATCGAACTCAACCAAAGTTACATGCTCAACAATCCCTGCAAGGTCAATTGCAGCTTCAACACCTGAGTTACCACCACCAATCACGGCAACACGTTTGCCTTTGAACAATGGACCATCACAGTGTGGGCAGTACGCAACACCACGGGTACGGTATTCTTGCTCACCTGGTACGTTCATTTCTCTCCAACGTGCTCCTGTTGAAAGGATCACAGTTTTCGATTCAAGTTTCGCACCGTTTTCAAGTTCAACTGCAACTAGGCCATTTTCAGTTTGGTTGGCACCTGTGATTTTGCTGACACGTTGCAAGTTTATGATATCGACATCGTATTCACGAACATGTGCTTCCATCTCAGCAGCAAACTTAGGACCTTGAGTCTTTTGCACAGAAGTGAAGTTTTCAATGTCCATGGTATCCATCACCTGACCACCAAAGCGTTCAGCTACGATACCTGTGTTAATACCTTTACGTGCTGCATAGATTGCAGCTGTTGCACCCGCAGGTCCACCACCAATCACCAATACATCAAAAGCATCTTTGGCATTGAGTGCTGCTGCATCTTTTTCAGCTGAGTTGGTATCAAGTTTCGCCACAATCTCTTCAAGGGTCATACGACCTTGACCAATGTGTTCGTTGTCTTGGAATACCATCGGTACAGCCATGATTTTGCGTTGTTCCACTTCGTCTTGGAAGAATGAACCGTCAATCATGGTTGCTGTGGTGTTCGGGTTATAAATCGCGATCAGGTTCAGCGCCTGTACTACATCTGGACAGTTATGACAGCTTAGCGATACAAACACATCAAAGTTGGCTTTGAGGTTTAAACCTTTAATCTGGTTAAGCACTTCATCAGAAACCTTAGGTGCATAACCAGACACTTGTAACAGAGCCAAGATCAAAGACGTAAACTCATGACCCATTGGTAAGCCTGCAAAGAACACACGAGGTTGTTCACCTGCTTTAGCCACACCAAAGCTTGGACGACGTGTATTGTTGCCATCAAAACGGGCAGTCACTTTGTCAGAAAGCTCAGCGATTTCTGTCACTAACTCTTTAATTTGAGCAGCTTTATCTGATTCATCTAAAGCAGCAACTAATTCGATTGGACTTTCTAAACGTTCTAAGTAAGCTTTTAATTGAGTTTTAATGTTTTGATCTAACATCTGTTTTTACTCCAATGCATCCAAATTCTTTCAATAGATGCATAGTACGTTAAAACAATGAATAGGTGAAACAGTATGTTTTTATAGATTTGATCGGTTTTTTGAATTATTAAATCTATTCATAAATAAGATCAATAATTTATCTCTAAACGCTCTTTATTACTCTTTTTATCTTTTAAAGTGAAAGTATTTAAAAATTTATATATGTTATATGGCTGTAAAGATTTTATGTCATAACATTAAAAGGTACTTTCATGTCATTGCAACGCGGCATTTATCAGCATTATAAAGGTAATCTCTATCAAGTTTTTTCTGTGGTAAAACACAGTGAAACTGAAGAAGAGTTAGTCGTTTATCAGTGTCTTTATGGTGACTATTCAACTTGGGTACGTCCGCTAGATATGTTTACTGAAACGGTGCAAATGGCTGACGGAAGTATCGTGCCGCGTTTCAAGTTAATTCAAAGCACTTAACTCAAACGACCTTCATATAAAATAACGATTTAAAAGGGTGAATATATGCCAAATACTTTTTTCTTACAAAGAGTTGCCGATTTATATGACACCTTTAAACAGCATGATTCACAGCAATCTGATCGTTTACAACGATACCGCAACATAGAAGTAGAATCTGCAAAATTAATTTCGCAATTTATTCGCATGCAGCAAGCCAAGGCTCTATTAGAAATTGGTACTTCGACAGGGTATTCAACTTTATGGCTAGCTGAAGCCGCTCAGGCCACTGGTGGACAGGTGACTACAGTTGAAATTGATGCAAAGCGAAGTGCTGAGGCGAAACGCCATGTTGCTGAATTAGAACTCAGTGAAATTGTTCAATTTTGGGTGGGAGATGCAGCCGATTATTTAAAAGAAGCAAATGAAGTTTATGATTTTATTTTGCTAGATGCTGAACGTGATGTATATGAAAGTTATTGGCCAGATTTAAAACGTTTAATTAAGCCTAAAGGTGGAGTTTTAGTCGTTGATAATGTGATTTCTCATGCAGCAGAAGTAAATTCTTTTTTATCTTTAATTAAAAAGGATGCAGATTTCATGAGCAGTATTGTGCCTGTGGGCGCAGGTTTATGTTTAGTAGTCACAAAATAATTTTACTGAAATCGTTTTATATTCCAGTCGGGCCTGTTTTGAACAGGCCTTTTTTATATTTGTTATGAGGCAATCACCAAAGAGAGTCGTGTAAAGTGCAAATTAAATTCTAAATATTTATGTACAAAAGCGGCTTTATCCGTTGAACGTAATAAATTGTCATAAACAAATTCCGGAACAGGATGATATAGATCTCCCGAACCATCGCTATAAAATATTTTTAAATGACGCGATGTCGCATTGTATTTCCATGAAGTGATGACCGCTGTATTCACCATAAATGCACCCCTTTATTTCATATCAAACTTACTCAAAAATTAACCAGTTGTTTATTTGACATTACTCAATGTTGAGGTCGCGGGGAAGGGCATAATTGTAAAAGTATCAGTAGAAAATGTGATGTGCTTATTCAAAACAAAAGAACCACCCGATAAAGGGTGGTTCTTTGAGTTTTTAAAATCTAAGAGAGATTAGATTTTACCAACTAGGTCGATAGATGGAGCAAGAGTAGCTTCGCCTTCTTTCCATTTAGCTGGGCAAACTTCACCTGGGTGAGCGTGTACGTATTGAGCAGCTTTTACTTTACGAAGAAGTTCAGATGCGTCACGGCCGATACCACCAGCGTTGAGTTCAACGATTTGGATTTTACCTTCTGGATCGATAACGAAAGTACCACGGTCAGCTAAACCTTCAGATTCGATAAGAACGTCGAAGTTTTTAGAAAGAGTCCAAGTTGGGTCACCAACTAATGGGTATTGGATTTTTTTGATTTCTTCAGAAGTGTCGTGCCAAGCTTTGTGAGTGAAGTGTGTATCAGTAGATACAGCGTAAATTTCAACACCAAGTTTTTGGAATTCAGCGTAGTTGTCAGCTAAGTCACCAAGTTCAGTTGGACAAACGAAAGTGAAGTCAGCTGGATAGAAGAATACAACAGACCATTTACCTTTAAGGTTAGTTTCGTTAACTTCAACAAATTGGCCGTTGTGGTAAGCAGTTGCTTGGAAAGGTTTAACTTCAGTATTAATCAAGCTCATCATTGTCTCCATGATTGAGGTTTATATTTAAACTTGTTTACGAGATGTAGAATAAATAAAAATTCTTTATTGGGGAAATAGTATTTTTACATGACTAAAATCGGAAAATTGAATAAGTGATAAATTTACGATTTTTAAGTCCCCAAACACTGTATTCGATTTGACTGCAAAAACATGTAAATCAAATGACAGTTATCGTAAAAGAAACTTGCATAACAACATGAAGTCTAGCGAGTCAAAATTCAAGGGCAAAATTTTAAAAAATTAAAAATATATAAAAAACCAACTGTTTTACCTGAAGAGCATTAAAGCGTAAAATAGCGGATTGTTGAATTTTCAGGAAAATTTATCTGTGCTGAATGGTTTAAATATAGATCAATGGGTGATGGCGAGAGATCGTTACCGTTTAAATCGTTTGCGTAAAGATAAAAAAGCCGATACTTCAGAGATTGAAAAATTATTTGAACAGTCTAATGCAAAAGTTAGACAGCGTTTTGAACGTCTACCTAAAATTAAACTGAATCAGGATTTACCTGTTTCGCAATATGCTGACCGTTTAATTGAAGCGATTCAAAAGCATCAAGTTATTATTGTGGCAGGTGAGACAGGCTCAGGTAAAACTACTCAGCTTCCTCAAATTGCCATGTTAGCGGGTCGTGGCTTAACAGGTATGATTGGTCATACTCAGCCACGTCGTTTAGCTGCACGTAGCGTGTCGCAACGTATTGCAGAAGAAGTCGGCGAAAAGCTCGGCGAATCGATTGGTTTTAAAATCCGTTTTAATGAACAAGGCTCGCAGGACTCTATCGTACGGTTAATGACCGACGGTATTTTGCTTGCCGAGTTGGGCAATGACCGCTTTTTGTCTAAATATGACACGATCATTATTGATGAAGCGCATGAACGCTCACTCAATATCGATTTTATTATGGGTTATTTAAAGCAGTTACTGCCAAAACGCCCAGACCTGAAAGTGATTGTGACTTCGGCAACTTTAGATGTAAATCGTTTTAGTAACTACTTTAATAATGCACCAGTTTTTGAAGTAGAAGGTCGTAGTTATCCGGTTGAAGTACGTTATCGTCCAATTTCAGAGATGAATATTGGTGGTAGTGATGATGACGAGTTTGATGATTTTGAAGAAAACCTACCTCGAGCAGTCGTACAAGCTGTAGAAGAATGTTTTGCCGATGCCGAAGAAAAAGGCCATCCTGAACATGCCGATATTCTGATTTTCTCAAGTACAGAACAAGAAATTCGTGAGTTACAGGAAACTTTGCAAAAGTACGGGCCAAGACACACCGAAATTTTACCTTTGTATGCGCGCTTAGCTGTTTCTGAACAACAAAAGATTTTTAGTCCAGGTGGAAAAGGCCGTCGTATTATTATTGCGACTAACGTGGCCGAAACTGCACTGACGGTTCCAAATATTCGTTATGTAATTGACAGTGGTTTTGCCCGTATATCGCGTTATAACTACCGTTCACGCGTACAACGCTTACCGATTGAAGCTATTTCTCAAGCAGCAGCCAATCAACGTAAAGGTCGTTGTGGTCGTATTGCTCCGGGTGTGTGTATTCGTTTATATAGCGAAGAAGACTTTTTAAGCCGTCCTGAATTTACTGAGCCAGAAATTAAGCGAACCAACTTGGCTTCGGTTATTTTGCAAATGCAAAGTTTAGGTTTAGGTGAGCTAGAAAACTTCGATTTTATTGAGCCACCAGATTTCCGCCTAGTCAATGATGGTCGAAAACTACTCATTGAGTTGGGTGCACTTAACGAGAAGAAAAATGAGCTGACTAAAGTCGGGCAAATGATGGCACGTATGCCAATTGACCCACGACTCGCGCGCATGATTGTGGGCGGTGCTCATTTCGGGGTGCTTAAAGAAATTTTAGTGGTTGTCAGTGCGCTTGCAGTGCAAGACCCACGTGAGCGCCCTGCTGACAAACAAATGCAGGCTGACCAAAAGCATGCCTTATTCCGCGAGGCTGATTCAGATTTTCTGTTTTATTTAAAACTTTGGGAGACTTTAAATCCTAAAGGTGAAGCAGGCATGTCTGAAAACAAACGTCGCCAGTTTGCCAAGCAGCACTTCTTAAGCTGGTTACGCTTACGCGAATGGAAACAGACGCATAAACAATTGGTCGAGTTAGCTGAAGGTTTAAAACTGAGTTTTAATGAAAAACCTGCGAACTATGAAAACCTGCACCGTGCGTTGCTGACAGGTTTATTGTCTTTTATTGCCAATAAAACTGATGAACGTAATATCTTTATGGCAGTGCGTCAACAAAAGGCGAAAGTCTTTCCTGCCAGTACTTTGCACAAAACCAATACTGCTTGGGTGATGGCTTTTGAGATGGTGGAAACCTCTCAGGTTTATTTACGTACTTTAGCCAAAATTGATCCTGAATGGATTTTGCTTGCTGCACGCGACTTGTTGAAATATCACTATTTTGAGCCGCATTGGTCTAAGAAAGCTGGGATTGTAAATGCGTATGCTCAAATTTCGCTGTTTGGTTTAATTATTGAGCCAAAACGGTTAATTAATTTTGAGAAAGTTGACCAGCCTGCTGCTCATGAAATTTTCTTACGTGATGCATTAACCACAGGTAACTTAGGTACAGTTCCGCCATTTTTAAAACACAATTTACTTAAACTTGAAGAAGTTGAACGAGTTGAAGATAAATTGCGTCGCCGTGATTTGGTGGTGGATGAAGAAACGATTTATCAGTTCTATGCCTCTAAAATTCCTGAAGAAATTGCAAGTCGAAGTAGTTTTGAAGACTGGCGTGCAACGGTTGAAGCAAAAAATCCACGTTATTTATTTGTAGAAGATGATGCACTTTGGCTCAATGACCGTCCAACAACACAGCAATTCCCAGATCATTTGCATAATGGGCAGCTACGTTTAGCAACGACTTATCATTTTGACCCAAGCCATGATGAAGATGGTGCAACGGTTCAAATTCCGGTACAAGCTCTTCCTCAGGTCGATGAAAATATCTGGTCTTGGGGGATTCCAGGTTGGCGCCAAGATTTAATCGAGGCATTACTTAAAGCTTTACCAAAAGACAAACGTCGTAATGTGGTACCAATTCCTGATACAGCTCGTAAGCTCATGCAGGGTATTGATGCTGTACATTTGCGTCAGCATATTTTTAGTTATTTAGCTTTTGCTTTACGTGGTGAGCAAATTACTGAAAAAGATTTTTCGTTTGAACGTATTGATCCATATTTGGTGCCTTTTATTAAGGTGATTGATGAAAAAGGTAAGTTGATTGCGAAAGGTCGTGATTTACCTGAGTTAAAAGCACGTTGCCGAGTGGAAACACATCGTCCAGTGAAACAGCAAAAAGGCGAATTTAAAACTTTCCCTGAAAACTTTACCTTTGAAGCTTCGCAAAAGGTGACAGGTGTTGTTGTTAAACAATATCAAGCTTTGGTACCGACCAAAACTTTTGCTGAAATTGAAGCTAAAGATGAGTCTGGCGTAGTTATACAAACCTTTAATGATCAGGCTGAAGCCATTAAACAGCATCGTGAAGGGATTATTCGTCTGGTCCATATGCAACTGGGTGATTTAGTTCGTCAGTTGAAAAAGCAGATTTCAAAACCGCTCGCGCTGGCTTATTCACCTTTAGGCGATAAAGCTAAGCTTGAGCAGATGTTGGTCTATGCAACGTTACAAATGGCAATTACAACTTTGCCAATTAATGCAGATGAATTTAACAAACTGCTCGAGCAGGTCAAAAAGCAATTTTTGAGTCATGGTCAACAAGCACTTGAGCAGTTAAGTGATATTTACATTCAGTGGCAGCAAATTCGCCGTCAGCTTTTAGTGCTTGATGCAGGAGTGTTTGGACGTAGTATTGATGATATTGAAGATCAGTTAGATCTCATGTCACTTGGCAATTTTGTTTACTGCCAACCAGTCGATCTTTGGCAAGAATATCCGCGTTATTTAAAAGCGCTGCTATTGCGTTTAGATCGATTGCCAAATAATCTACAGCGAGATCATGCCGCTATTGATGATGTCGATCCATGGATGGACAAGGTATTTAAATTCAAAAACGATCCAAGAATCAAAGAATTGTATTTGATGTTGGAAGAATTTCGCATTTCTTTATTTTCTCAACCGATGAAAACCAAGATGCCTATTTCGCCAACTCGACTGCAAAAGTTATGGGATCGTTTGGGAATCAGTTAAGATAGATCGGGGTTTGTTTATGCGTTTGTTTAGCCTACAACGCAATTTATAAATGAAAGATTAACAGACCCTATTCATTTTTTTAGGAGTTTTACATGGGCATTCGTATCACAGGTACTGGGTTATTTCACCCAACAGAAATCATTTCTAATGAAGAACTGGCCGACAGTTTAAATGCTTATGTGGAACAATATAATCAAGAGAATGCAGAGAAAATTGCAGCAGGTGAACTCGAAGAATTACGTGGTTCTAGTGCTGAATTTATTGAAAAAGCGTCTGGTATTAAGCGCCGTTACGTGATTGAGAAATCAGGTATTCTCGATCCAACACGTTTACGTCCTCGTTTGTCTGAACGTTCAAATGATGAACTTTCACTTCAAGCAGAGTGGGGTGTGATTGCTGCAAAGCAGGCAATGGAAAATGCAGGCGTAACTGCTGAAGATATCGATGTTGTAATTTTGGCATGTTCAAACATGCAGCGTGCTTATCCAGCTGTAGCGATTGAAATTCAGTCAGCACTTGGAATTCAAGGTTATGCCTACGACATGAACGTTGCATGTTCAGCTGCAACTTTTGGTTTGAAACAAGCGGCAGATGCAATTCGTTCAGGTGCTCGCCGTGTTTTATTGGTAAATGTCGAGATTACCTCTGGTCATCTAGACTACCGTAACCGTGATTGTCACTTCATTTTTGGTGATGTTGCAACGGCTTCTATTATTGAAGAAACGACTACTAAGACTGGTTTTGAAATCTTAGATATTCATTTATTTACTCAATTTTCAAACAACATTCGCAATAACTTCGGTTTCTTAAACCGTAGCGAAGACGCAGTGGTTGACGACAAGTTATTCCGTCAAGATGGCCGCAAAGTATTTAAAGATGTTTGTCCGTTAGTGGCAAAAATCATTAATGCGCAGTTGGAAAAAATGCAGTTAACTGCAAACGATATTAAGCGTTTTTGGTTACACCAAGCGAATGCCAACATGAATGAACTAATCTTGAAATATGTTGCTGGTAAAGAAGCTGATTTAAGCCGTGCACCAATTATTTTAGATGAGTTTGCAAATACCTCTTCAGCAGGCGTTATTATTGCTTTACACCGTACAGGCCACGAAGTAGATAATGGCGAGTATGGCGTGATTTCATCTTTCGGCGCTGGTTATTCAGTAGGTTCGATTGTTGTACAAAAGCATGTTGCTTAAGCTACAAGATTAATTAAAAAACGCTCGTAAGAGCGTTTTTTTATGAGCGAAATAATATAAAAAAGCGGGCTAAAATTAGCCCGCTTAGATTGAATCAAAAGTTATTAAAACTTTTTAGTGTAGTTTACAAACAAGCGGTCTTCACCAAAATCATTGCCATGTTTAACGTTGTAATCAATACGAATATATTGCAGGGCAACCCCTTTTAAGAACGGTTGTTGAAACGCATAGTTTAAAATCACATTCGACTCAGTTTCATGGTTTTTTTCACCATTTGCTGCTTTAAAGTCATGGCCGTAAACATATTTCACCATCGCATTTAGGCCAGGTACATAGTCTTTAAAGTCATAGCCGTACATCACATGGTAAGACTTTTCATCTTCTTTAAAGAAGCCAGTGGCGTTCCAGTTAATGAAATAGGTCTCTGGTAAGAAACCATCCGGTAATGGATAAGCCGACTCACCCATAATCTGTTGGTAGCCTAAACCAAAGGTATGATTTTTTACTTTAAGTGTTTCTAACACCCCAATGTTTTGCGCATCAATATCAAAAGTATTGCCGTCATCTTTTGCATTGAAATATTTAAACTTAGAGGTGAGGGCAAAATTAGGTTGTTTCCAATTATGCTCAAGCCCTACATAGTGTTTGTTGTAGAGATCTTCTAAATTACCAAAGTAGTATTCGCCCTTGAGTGACGGCGTAAATTGATAGCGCAGGTCAATGTAATTTAAACCATCAGATTCTTTGGTAATGCCATTTGAAGTGAACGAAAACTTTTTAAAGTCTTCTTCATTTCGTGGAGAGACTTTTTCAACCCGACCAATTTCTGCATAAAGCTGATCTGAAAGTTGCGACTTAAGGTTAGTTCCCCAATAAGAGGCAAGTAATTGTCGACTTGCATCCACAGCCGTTACAGGCAGGTCTAACCAGAGTTCACCGACACTTAAAAGGGTTTTGTCATAGCCCAGTTTTAAAGTGGCGCCGTATTTTAAGAAGTCCGATGCTTGTGACTGAGTTTCTTTATTAAAAGGCAAAACTGTGTCCGCAACATGTTTATCTGAACTCAAGCGAACGGCATATTGAACAGAAGCATCGGCACCAATGGTAATGGGCTTATCTGCAATTTGCAGCGGAGTGTCATGCATTTTCGACTTATAAAATAATGATGCTGCCTGAGACCAGCTACCCGTATCTTTGAGAGCATCATTATCAAAATTACGGTTGATATAGGCATTTTTTAGCGTGAATTTCCATTCATCTTCGCTTTGTTGAGCCGTATCTGCTGCCCATAAACTTGAGCTAATCAATAACCCGAGTAATGTGGCTATTGCTAAATTACATGGTTTAAAGTGGTGTAGTAATTCCATAATCCATTTCCAAAAAGATGCGCCAGTCCTCGGCGCATTTATATTTACTGCTGGGTAAGCGTGTTTTGAGGGTTAAAAGTTGATGGCGTTTGTGCGGCAACAGAGGCTTTTAGATTGACCATAAATATTGCAAGTGCAGCAATTACACCCGGAATTGCAATCGCTAAGAAATTCATTTGGTGAGGAAGCTCAAGTGTGAGTAGGGCTCCGGTTAAAACTGGTCCGATAATCGCACCGATACGGCCAATTCCAGATGCCCAGCCCATGCCAGTTGAACGAAGTGTGGTCGGATAGAACTGCGCAACAAAAGTGTAGAGTAAGATTTGCGAACCAATTGTGGCAGCGCCGGCAATTGCAATCAGGCTATATAAAATAAATTGCGGACTATTAATGCCAAGCAGAATTAAAGCTGCTGATCCCACAATAAACATGATCGTAATAACCGGTTTTAAATGGAATCTGTCTGCTAAAGCACCGCCACCAATTGCACCGACCATGCCGCCAATATTAAGTGCAAACAGGAATAACATGCTTGCACCTAATGAATAGCCAGCTTGAAGCATGAGTTTAGGTAACCAGCTTCCTAAGGCATACACCATGAGTAAGCACATAAAGAAAGCAATCCAGAACATAAATGTGCTGAAGGTACGGCCTTGTTGGAAAAGCGCACGGACAGGTGCATCTGTTGTGGTGCTTTCGTTTAACACCAGTTGTGTACTGGCGTTTACCTGAGTTTGAGGCGCAATTTTACAAACAATACTTTTTGCCTGTTCGCTATGGTTCGATTTCACTAAAAAGGTGAGAGACTCTGGCAAAAATTTCCAAATGAATGGGAGTAGTAAAAGAGGAATACCCGCAATTAAAAACATGATTTGCCAGCCCATATCTTTCACAAGCCATGCGCCGAGTAGTGCAGAGGTCATGCCACCAATTGCATAGCCACTAAACATGATTGCGACTAATGTACTGCGGATTTTTTTTGGTGCGTATTCAGTCATAAGCGCAACGACGTTTGGC
Source organism: Acinetobacter sp. ABJ_C4_1 (assembly GCF_044538495.1). NCBI lineage: Bacteria > Pseudomonadati > Pseudomonadota > Gammaproteobacteria > Moraxellales > Moraxellaceae > Acinetobacter > Acinetobacter sp. ABJ_C4_1. Next base: position 120,340 of record NZ_JBIUCQ010000007.1, read on the forward strand.
ATAACGCCACCAATCCCAAGACCTGCGATAAAGCGCAAAATAGCAAACTCTGTTGGTCCTTTGGCAAAGGCACCCATAAAGGTAAATCCGCTAAATAAGGTGACACAAATCAGGATGGTTTTTTTTCGTCCCAGTTTGTCTGAAAGGGTGCCGAAAATCATGGCACCAAACATCATGCCGAATAAAGCAGCACTGGCGAGTAAACCAGCTTCTACCGCAGTTAATGACCATTGTTGCATTAACAGAGGAAGAGCAACCCCATAAATAACTAAATCATATCCATCAAAAATAATAATAAGTAAACACCAGATTAAAACTTTCCAATGGAAAGATGTAAAACTAGCTTTATCAATTAACTCATTAATATTTACCTTGCTTGTATCCATTTTCTTCACCTCCAATTTGTGAAGCATCGAGTTATTTTTTAATAAACTATTTTGTTATTGGATTAGAGTCAAAAACCTAATTGATATATCTTTATGTCTTTAGGGTATTGTGCTTTTGTTGATTTAAATATTTGAAAAGTATGTATTTATTTTTATTTCTTTAGTTGGTTTTGTTGTGTCTTTAAAATGGGGTTAAATATTGTATGATGAGAATTTTAAGGATTTTAGAGATGTTTTTTTATAGATTTTATTGATGATAATCATAGCTAAAAATATAGCTAAATTTATATTATGAATTGAAGTAAAAATATAAAAACAAAATACTAAAGTCTATTATTTAATTATTTTGGAGATTCATCTTAAAAATGAAATTTAATCTATATTTAATAAAAATCACCAAGTCAGAATTAGCAAATTATTTGCATCCTGATTTGGCGATTGAGGTTTTATTTTAGTGGCGGGCGCTTAGATAAAAAACTTAATTTGTGGCTGAAGTTGAACGTGGGGTGAGAATGAAATGGGCGATTACACCAATACAAATACCCCAAAAGACTGAGCTTAATCCAAGGAAATGCATGCCTGATGCTGTTGCTAAAAAGGTAATAAGTGCGGCATCACGTTGATTGTCATTTTTCATGGCAACAGAAATATTGGTGGCAATCGCTCCAAGCAAGGCTAAACCTGCCAGTGCTGCAACTAATTCTTTAGGAAGTAAGCTAAATAGCATGACAATACTGCCAGCAAATAAGCCTCCTAAAATATAAAAAATTCCGTTGACGATTCCTGCGATATAGCGTTTTTCTTTAAGTTCATGCGCATCTTTACCCATGCATAAAGCTGCGGTAATTGAGGCAAGTACAATCGTAATACCGCCGACACAGGCAACGGCTAAAGAGGCAATACTGGTGACAGTAATAATGGGTTTGGCTGGCGTGTCGTAACCGCTAAGTTTCATAATCGCCATGCCCGGTAAAAATTGGCCGGTTAGGCTGACTAAAATGAGAGGAACAGCGAGGTTTAGTGTTGAGTTCCATGTCCATTCTGGGCTAATCCACTGTGGAATAGCTAAACTAAAACTCACATCAACCGGATTCATTTTGCCTAAAATGAGGCTTAATAAAACTCCGGCAGCTAACACCCAAATCATGGTGTAGCGCGGCATTAAACGTTTGGCAATTAAAAAGACAATGAGCATGCTAAAGACAATAAAAGGCATGCTATCAGACGCGGTAAATAGACCAATACCAAATTGAAAAAGAATACCCGCCATCATGCCCGCCGCGACATCTTGCGGAATCCACTTTAGTAATTTGTCGAAGTAACCTGTAACACCAATTAAAAAAATAACAATGGCAGAAGTAATATAGGCGGCTACTGCTTCATTCAACGAGACGTTTGGAAATAGAGTAACTAACAGGGCTGTACCGGGTGCTGACCATGCGGTTATGACAGGCGTTTTATATTTAATCGAAAGATAAATACCTGAAACGGCGGCACCAATTGAGATTCCCCAAATCCATGACACCATCATGTCGGTGGACACATGAGCACGCTGAGCAGCTTGGAAAAAAATAATCAGTGGGCCTGAGTAAGAAATTAAAACCGCAAGAAAGCCCGCAACTGTTGCTGATATGGACCAGTCATTTTTTAATGTCTTGAACAGGGTTGCCATGTCTGATTGCCTCCATGCAAATCATATTATTTACCCAATCATATAAAAAGATCAGGGTTAACCCTGATCTCCACCTCCGACTGAAATAACCGAGCCAGTCATATATGATGCTTCGTCTGATGCAAGAAATAAAATTGCATTTACTTGTTCTTGAATTGTGCCATAACGGCCCATAAATGTTCGATCTATGGTTTGATCAACCACTTGCTGCATCCAGTCTTTTTCATTTTGACTTAACGGATTAGCATTACGTGGTACTTTGCGAGGTGGGGCTTCGGTTCCACCCGTCGCAACAGCATTGACTCGAATTCCGTCTTTAGCATGTTCAAAAGCAAGCGATGCTGTTAGAGCATTTACACCGCCCTTAGATGCAGAGTAGGGAATACGATTAATACCACGGGTTGCAATTGAAGATACATTTACAATAACCCCCGATTGTTGCTTAATCATGGCGGGTAACACAGCGCGGCAGCACCATAAAGTTGGAAACAATGAGCGATTTACTTCCTTAATGATCTCTTCTTCGGAAAACTCTTCAAAAGGTTTCATCCAGATCGCGCCACCTACATTATTAATCAGGATATCTACCCGACCATAGTGTTCAATGGCTTTTGCAACTACCGCTTGCGCACCTGCATAGGTTTCAAGGTCAGCATTAATCGTGACGGCATTGCCATTTGCGCTCTGAATTTCTTTGAGAACTTCTTCAACATATTCAGAGCGGTCAGCCATGATGACTTGTCCACCTTCAGCTGCAACTTGCAGTGCCACGCCACGACCAATACCTTGGGCACTACCCGTAACAATCACAACCTTATCGGCAAATCTTTGACGGTTTGACATAGATAACTTCTCCACCTTGAGTTAGTTTGCAGAGAATTTTTCAAACAAGAAATTAGCAGGTTTGATATTTTCAGTTTCTAACCAACCACGTACCGCTTCTACCATTGGAACAGGTCCACATAGATAAACATCGACGTCGCCACCGTTTAACCAGTCACTTTCAATATGACCAGTGACATAGCCTTTACGTTCATGATTGCTCTCAGGACTTGCAACTACAGTTCGATACTCAAACCAAGAGAATTTCGCTTGCAACTCATTGAGTTTTTCTAGAGCAACCAAATCAAAGTCATTGGTGACACCAAAGACTAAGCGAACAGGTTGTTCTGAACCTTTTTCTTCAAGCACTTGTAACATCGACATAAATGGGGCAATACCAGTACCGCCTGCCAGCATCAGCACTGGACGCGCTACATTGCGTAAATAAAAGCTACCGAATGGACCAGTAAATGTCATTTTGTCGCCAGCTTGGGCATTTTTGCTCAGGAATTCACTCATTTTGCCGTTCGGTACGTTACGGACCACAAAGCCCGTTAAGCGATTGCCTGGTTTTGAGCTAAATGAATATGAACGTGTTTCGCCAGTTTCAGGAATAGCAACGTTGACGTACTGGCCTGCAAGGAAATGAATATCTGGTTGACCTTCATCAAGTTGAATATCAAATGTGATAGTTGAGTCTGATAAGTTTTCAACGCGGGCTAATGTACCTTGGAAACTATGAATTGCTGTTTTGCAAACATCTGACGAGGCTTGAATTTGAAATACGGCGTCTGAAGTTGGACGACATTGGCAAGCAAGAATATAGCCTTGCTCAGCTTCTTCAGGGGTTAATGCATCTTCAATATAGGTTTCTTCTGGCATGTCATAACTGCCGGACTCGCAAAATGCGCGGCAAGTTCCACATGCACCATCACGGCAATCCAAAGGAATATTAATTTTTTGGCGATAGGCTGCGTCAGATAGGGTTTCGCCTTGAGCTACGTTAATGAAACGTGTAACACCATCTTCAAATTGAAGTGCAACATTGTGGTTTGACATGGCATGTATCCTACAAAATATTTGAAACTTTTACCTTCAGCCAACAGTCCGTTTAACTGAGGGGGTATGTCTTAAAGGTGGTAGATATCAATCACTTGATTGATGTAGTCATTTTTCAAAACGACATACTTGCTCAAGATTTTTGGTTGATCACCTGAAAAATCGATCACATAACGTGACATACCGAAATAGCTGTAATTTGTCTTGTAACGGAAACTCAAGGTATTCCAGTTAAAGCGCACAGTAACTTTGTCGCCATCGCGCTCTACAACTTCAACGTTGGCAATATTGTGGCTTGTACGTGTGTCCGGCATGGTTGCAGATGAGCGCTCAGTTTTGATACGGAACACACGATCTTCTAAACCTTGACGGTCTGGATAATAAATAAGTGAAATTTCAGATTGCGGATCTTCAGTTAATCTATCGTCGTCGTCCCAAGCTGGCATCCAGAAAGAAGCTTCGGGTGCATAGCATTCAATCCAATCTTCCCATTGTTCATCATCTAAAAAGCGAGCTTCACGATAGAGAAACTGAGCAATATTTTCTAAAGTTGCTTTGTCTTGAGCACTCATGCTGTTTCTCCCTGATCAGCAATTTCTTTCTCTGATGCAATCGCGTGTTTCATGGTGTGTAACCAATATTGATGTTGGGCAAGATAAAGACCTTCATCTTCAGTTTTGATACCACTTAACATGGGTTTTAAACCGATTTCGTTCGCTGCATCGTCTGGTCCATAAATCCAGTGTTTTGAACCACGGCACATGTCATTCCATTCAAGTGCAATCCCTGCGTAGCCTGCCTGACAAGCACGGAATTCTTCTAAATCGTCTGGTGTTGCCATGCCTGAGGCATTAAAGAAATCTTCATATTGACGGATACGACGTGTACGAGCTTCAGGTGCTTCACCTTTAGGCGCGATACAGTAAATGGTGACTTCAGTTCGATTAACCGAAAGTGGGCGAAGTACACGAATTTGCGAACCAAACTGATCCATCAAATAAACATTTGGATAGAGACAAAGATTACGTGAACGCTCAATCATCCATTTCGACATCGCTTCACCGTATTTTTCGGTGTATTCGTCTGCTTTCGGGAAGTTTGGACGGTCTTCTGGGTTTGCCCATTGTGTCCAAAGCAACATGTGGCCATTTTCAAAGCCATACGAGCCACCGCCTTGTTTACCCCAAGAACCTGCACTCATGGCACGAATGTTATCGGCAGCTTGAGTTTCTTTACGGTGTTGAGTTGTTGCTGCATAGTTCCAGTGAACAGCAGAAACATGATAACCATCGGCACCATTTTCAGCGGTGAGTTTCCAGTTGCCTTCGTAGGTATAGGTAGATGAACCACGTAAAACTTCAAGGCCATGTTCAGACTGGTCAACAATCATGTCGATGATTTTGGTAGTTTCACCCAAGAATTCTTCAAGTGAAGGAACATCGGGATTTAAGCTACCAAATAAGAAACCTTTGTAGCTCTCAAAACGAGCCACTTTTTTAAGGTCATGTGAGCCTTCTTGGTTAAAGCAGTCCGAGTAACCAGCTTCGCTTGGATCTTTAACCTTGAGTAATTTACCTGAGTTGTTAAACGTCCAACCGTGGAAAGGGCAGGTATATGTTGCTTTGTTACCACGCTTGTGACGGCAAAGTTGTGCTCCGCGGTGTGAACACGCATTGATCATGGCATTGAGTTCGCCGTTACGGTTGCGGGCAATAATGACCGGCTGACGACCAATATAAGTCGTGTAGTAGTCATTATTATTTGGAATTTGGCTTTCATGTGCCAAGTAAACCCAGTTACCTTCGAAGATGTATTTCATTTCGAGGTCAAATAAGGCTTTGTCAGTAAAGACTGAGCGATGAAGTTTAAATTCACCTGTATCGATGTTATCGACAAGTAATTCATCAATACGGTCAAGATGGCTAGTATTGATTACAGGAATACGTGGCATGTCCGTTCTCCGACTTTCCAAAAGTGTGGAAGTCACCAAGGCCTTAGCTACGATCTACAAGGTCTTGATATCCTAATATTGTCAATGAAGCGCATGAGTGCGCTGGGTGTTTAACCGTGAATTGATGAAGATGAATCACTGGAAGATTGGCAAGAGGGCTTTTTCACAAAGCAATTCATCACTTCATCGGTTTGTTTCTTGTATATACCTTAAAAGAATGGTTAAACTGTGTCTAAGACTGAATTTGCATTTTTTTATATCTTAAAGGTATGGATGCCTTATGGAACTAAGACATTTACGGTATTTTGTGGCTGTTGTTGAAGAGCAGAGCTTTACAAAAGCTGCGGAAAAACTATTTATTGCTCAACCGCCTTTGAGTCGGCAAATCCAAAATTTGGAAAGTGAGCTTGGAATTCAACTCTTTGAGCGAGGAAGCCGCCCTTTACAGACCACACCAGCAGGGCATTTCTTTTATCAGCACGCTGTTAAACTTTTGTCGAACGCTGAAGAAATAAAAAGTATGACCAAGCGTATTGGTCTCATCGAAAGAAGCATGACCATTGGTTTTGTCGGGTCTTTACTTTATGGGTTGCTGCCTCGAATCATTTATTTATTTCGTCAGCAGCAGCCTCATCTGAATATTCAGCTCATGGAATTAAGTACAACCGAACAGTTACAGGCCTTAAAAGAAGGACGTATTGATGTCGGTTTCGGACGTTTAAGAATTAGTGATCCTGCTGTGAGACGTATTTTGCTACGTAAAGAACGCTTGGTGGTTGCTGCGCATACGAGTCATCCTATTGCACAGCGTACGGAAGGGGTATATCTGGCCGATCTCATTGATGAAAAGATGTTTATGTATCCCACCTCGCCGAAACCTAATTTTTCGACTCAGCTTTTGAATATTTTTGCCGAACATAGTTTAGTTCCGAAAAATATGCATGAGATACGAGAAATTCAACTGGCTTTGGGCTTAGTCGCAGCGGGAGAAGGGATTTGCATTATTCCAGCAAGTGCCGATACCATTCGATTTCCACACTTAAACTATATTCCGATTTTAGATAATGGCGCGGTCAGCCCAATCTTTATTACAGCACGGGCAATGGACCGAAGTGAAGATTTACAGTCATTGTTTGATTGTATTTATCAGGTTTATGACTTAGAAGGGATACCTTATCAACGGACTGTCTTTACACTTGATCAGAATCCGATAGATGATTCAAATGGTATCGACTTTTAAATAAAGGAGGTGCATAGCCTCAAAAGCTGAAGCTATGCGGAGTATTTATATTTTATTGCACTTTCGCTGGGAAACCATCTTCTTCAAGTGCTTCGGTAATTTTATCGACGCTTTCACTGCTTTCAACAGTCACGATTTTGGTCGCTAAATCTACATCTACTTTTGCATTTGGGTCGATATCTTGAATCGTCGCAGTCACACCACGTGCGCAGCCACCACAAGTCATATTTTCAATAAGTAGTTTCATATTCATACTCCATCAAGAATGAGATGTTTGTTTGTATAACACTGAGTCTAAACCTTGTCATGATTGTAAGGTCAAGACCAAATTTTTAAAAAAATATGCTTGACCTTCCCATGATGGGAATCTGTATGCTCAATACAGAATATTAAATTTTGCAGATTTGCAGAGGTGTTTGATGGACTCAAAAACCACAAAATTGCCAGCATATAGTGAAACACTCTCAATTGAGGGCATGACTTGTGCCTCCTGTGTAGGACGTGTCGAAAAAGCACTTAAGAAAGTTGAAAATGTAGAGATTGCCAATGTTAATTTGGCAACAGAGAAAGCTGTTGTTTATTCAAATCAACCGATTCAGCGCGAAGCACTGGTTAAAGCAGTTGAACGAGCAGGTTATGATGTTCCAAAAGCTGCACCAATAGAGTTGTCTATTGAGGGTATGACCTGTGCATCTTGTGTTGTACGCGTTGAAAAAGCCCTTAAAAAAGTAGACGGCGTTCAAGAAGCCACAGTTAACTTAGCAACAGAGCAGGCTTGGGTACAAGCAGATTCCTCAGTCAATGTTGAAGACTTAATTCGCGCTGTGAAAAAAGCAGGATATGACGCGAAAGCATCTGAAAAAAATCAAGATGAACAACTCGATAAAAAAGCTTCAGAGTTAGACCAGCTTAAAAAAGATTTGATCATTTCGATTGTGTTAGCCTTACCTGTGTTTATTTTGGAAATGGGTTCACATCTCATTCCAGCTTTTCACATGTGGGTCATGCACACCATTGGTCAATACAATAGCTGGCTTTTACAGTTTGTTTTGACCACATTAGTACTCGTTTTTCCTGGTCGCCGTTTTTACCAAAAAGGGATTCCAGCCTTATGGCGTTTGGCACCAGATATGAACTCGCTAGTCGCTGTTGGAACTTTAGCTGCCTACAGTTTCTCAGTCGTGGCAACCTTTATGCCGCAGGTATTACCACAAGGCACGGTCAATGTTTACTTTGAAGCGGCTGCTGTAATTGTCAGTTTGATTTTACTCGGACGTTATTTTGAAGCAAAAGCTAAAGGACGTACTTCGCAAGCGATTCAACATTTAGTGGGAATGCAGCCAAAAACAGCCCGTATCCAGCGTGACGGTCAAGTGGTGGAAGTTGCAGTTGCCGAAGTGGCTAGTGGAACTATTGTAGAAATTCGCCCGGGTGAACGTGTGCCTGTCGATGGTGAAGTGGTTGACGGACACAGCTACATTGATGAATCTATGATTACGGGTGAGCCTGTTCCTGTTGAAAAAATAGTAGGGCATCAGGTGGTCGGTGGTACAGTCAACCAGAACGGTACTCTAAACATTCGGGCAACCGCAGTGGGTAGCTCATCTGTACTTTCACAAATTATTCGCATGGTTGAACAAGCCCAAGGTTCTAAACTTCCGATTCAGGGCTTAGTCGATAAAGTCACCATGTGGTTTGTACCTGTAGTGATGTTAATTGCTGCAATTACTTTCTTGGTTTGGTTTATTTTTGGGCCAGAACCTGCGCTCACTTTTGGATTGGTGAATGCCGTTGCAGTACTGATTATTGCATGTCCTTGTGCGATGGGACTTGCAACACCAACTTCTATTATGGTTGGTACTGGACGTGGTGCCGAGTTAGGTGTCTTGTTCCGTAAAGGTGAAGCTTTGCAACTTTTACAAGAAGCTCAAGTAGTTGCAGTTGATAAAACGGGCACACTCACCGAAGGTAAACCGACACTCACTGACTTTAATGTGCAATCAGGTTTTGAGCGTGAACAAGTGCTGACTTTGGTTGCTTCGGTCGAAGCCAAGTCTGAACATCCCATTGCTCTTGCGATTGTTCAAGCAGCAGAGAGTGAAGGCTTAAACTTATTACCAGTAACAGCATTTAACTCGATTACAGGTTCAGGTATTGAAGCAGAAGTTTCAGGCCAGAAAGTACAAATTGGCGCAGACCGTTATATGCACCAACTTGGTTTAAACACCAGCTCATTCCAAACGATTGCTGCTCAGTTAGGTGAAGAAGGTAAAACACCGCTTTATGTTGCTATCGATCAGCAACTTGCAGCAATTATTGCCGTGGCAGACCCAATTAAAGAAACAACCTATGCTGCGATTGAGACCTTGCATCAATTAGGTCTCAAGGTTGCCATGATTACAGGAGACAACCGTCATACGGCGCAAGCGATTGCTAAAAAGCTGAACATTGATGAAGTTGTGGCAGAGGTTTTACCTGAAGGCAAAGTAGACACAGTTCGCCAACTGCAAAAACAATATGGTCGTTTGGCCTTTGTAGGTGATGGCATTAACGATGCTCCAGCCCTGGCACAAGCAGATGTTGGCTTAGCCATTGGTACAGGAACAGATGTTGCCATTGAAGCAGCCGATGTTGTGTTGATGTCAGGTAGTTTAAAAGGTGTACCGAACGCAATTGCGTTAAGTAAAGCCACCATGCGAAACATACGTCAAAACCTGTTCTGGGCATTTGTATATAACGTTGCACTTATTCCAATTGCAGCAGGTGCACTATATCCAGCATTTGGTGTGTTACTTTCACCTATGTTTGCAGCAGGCGCGATGGCACTTTCTTCGGTTTTTGTTTTAGGCAATGCATTACGCTTAAAACGTTTTCATGCGCCAGTACAGTAAGGGTGCTGAAAATCAACTTTTGGTTTAAGATCATGACAGCAGGTCTTAAACCAAATTTGATATTTGAGGTGTGAGATGAATATCGGTCAGGCATCCAAACATTCGGGCATTTCAGCGAAAATGATTCGCTACTATGAAGAAATCGGTTTACTTGAAGCAGCTCAGCGTTCTGCTTCTGGCTATCGCATTTATTCAGAAACAGATCTTAAAACTTTAAACTTTTTAAAACATGCCCGAGAGTTAGGTTTTTCATCTGAACAGATGAAAGAGCTTATTTCGCTTTGGAAAAATACCGATCGGCAGAGTGCAGAGGTGAAAGCCTTAACCGTAAAACACATTGCCGAATTAAAACAGAAAATTGCCCATCTTCAAGAAATGGTCAATATTTTGCAGGCTTCAGCCGATGATTGCTGCGGCAACCAGCAAGCTTCTTGTGCCATTTTAGATCACATTGAAAAAGGTGTGGGTGTAAGCTAAGTTTTATTAAAATAAAAAAGGAAAAATCATGGCTTATACAGCTTCTTGTCTTTGTAATGGGATTCAACTGCAAATTAATGCCGAATTAGAACCCATTATGGTTTGTCATTGTACGCAGTGCCAAAAAGCCCAAGGTGCTGCTTTCGCTGCTATTACTCAAGTACAAAAAAGAGACTTAAATGTTGTGCAGGGTGAAAACCTGTTACAGGCTTATTTTGCATCGCCTAATAAAAAGAGAGTGTTCTGTAAAACCTGTGGTTCACCGATTTGGAGTGAACGTTTAGATAAACCTGAAGTGGTGCGTTTAAGGGTAGGACTCATTAATGAAGAAATATCGACGCGAGTTGTCTCTCATGCTTTTGTCAATTCACAAGTGAAGTGGTATCCAATTTGTGATGACGCTCGCCAATATCCAAATAGAGTAGAAAACCCTTAAATATTAAGGTTGGATCGTATTTTATTCATTTGTAAAAAAACGTGAACAAGACTAGCCATGAATAAATAATGTGCTATAACTGTACCTAAGGTAATCGTAATATCTCCTCGATCCACAGGGAAACTTGGGACAGGGCAAAAGATACGATAAGACCTTACATATAGCTAGCAAAGAGCATGTAAGAGATGGATAGACACAAATTTTAGATTGCTCACCGTTGCAGAAAAGCCCGTGAAACGGGCTTTTTTAATGCCTGTAAAAGCTATTCCTTATTTGTGAAGATCATAGATTTTTAAACTATTTATGAAAAAGTAATGTAAAAATAACAAAATATTTTAAATATACAGACTATTCTGTATTGCAATTTATTTTTATTAAAGGTACATTGAGTCAACGGTTTAAAGTTCAAGCTTAATAATGAACTCATGGTCGTTGTGGGAGATCTAAGAGCCTGCATTTTCCCCAAGATGCGGGTTTTTTTTATGCCTAAAGAAAAGTAGTTATTCATCTCATCTAAAATTTTAATTTTCTAATTCTTTGTTTTTTAAATTTTTAAAACCTACGAGCCAAATAGGTCGTAGGTTTTTACGCTAACTAGAAGTTAAGCACGATATGCCTGACAAGCTTGGGCGCATGCTAAACATGCTTTTGCACAAATCTGGCAATGCTCATGTTCGTGTTTACTACATTCAGCTGCGCAAAGTTGACATGCACTGGCACATAATTGCATAGCTTGTTCAGCAAGCTCCGAATGTCTTAACTCTAAAGATGTGCATAGCTGACAGGTTTCTACACACGTTAAACAGTGTTTAATACATTCACGCATCATATGCACATGTTCTTCTTGTAAACATGCTGAGGCACAATGTTTACAAGCAAACATACATTCAATGCATGCTTGAATAGAAGTAGATGCTTGACTAAACAGAGAAGGGGTTGGTTCTTGTGAGCTATTCATTTTAATATTCTCCTTTTGAAAGGCTATTATTAAAAAACCGAATATTTTTATCTTTTTTCATTTTATAAAATCATTTTTCCTATAGGGCACTTTGAAATGAAAGGTCTACAAATGCTCAATAAGTGATTAACCTCGTATAAGAATGTTACATGTACTTTTCTAATTAAAGTTTTGAAAATGATGAAGCACGAAGAAGAAATTCTTCAAAACCACACATAAAATTTATTTCGATATAATACTTTTGGCTAATTTTTTAATGAATGAAAATTAGGCAAATTATCAGTGTGAACTTTAAGGGCACACGTAATGGAAAACATTGAACAGTACGCTCACGGAGCTGAGCATGAAGTCCACGTACACTGCAAACGATCATTAAGTACATTAATACTGAGCCTGTTTATTTTAATTGCGACTGGTCGTTAAACGAAAAAGCACCCAAGGGTGCTTTTTCCGTATCTACTGACTTTGCTAGATAATTTTAAGAGCCTGTAAAGCCGCGCCGTTTTTTATAAGCTTTCCGATCATAAGAGGGAATATTGGACTTTTGAAGGTCAATAGCCAATTGTTTCTTACGTTGAAATTGCACTTCATTTAAAAGCGCATCATAGATTTTGGGGCGGTCAGTTTTAAACTTTTCTACATCCAATGGAATTTTACTTTGCTCTTTAACAATATACAAAACAGAACCATTGGCATTCGTTTCATATATTGTCCAACCAACCCGTACTGTATAAAGACCGGTTTTCTGATCCTTTCCTAAATAAGATTTAAAACCATCCGGATGTGGGCGAACATAAGCATTCATCATGCATCCTCCATCAACTATTTAATTCGATGAAAGCGGCGATTAATGAATTGATGGGGAACAATACATCTATTCAGTAAAATCACGATTTTCACTTGTATATATATTGATCAATTTAGCAATTTCAAGGCGTATGATATTTCTTTTCGATGGAGGAAAAATAAGAGAAGTTGATTGAAAAGCACTCAAAAATAACGACTTAATTTTAAAAGATAAATCATTAAGTAGTTTGAAGTCATTTTAAAATTAGAGTAGTATTTTTAAAAAATGTGTGACGAATTTTGCAAATTTAAAATTGAACAAATTATAATGAACCAAGATTCACTTTTTAATAAGCTACTAATTTTAAAAAATAAAAAGTATTTGTAATATTTCTTGTTACAACGATTTTGTCGACAATATAGGACTGTTTTTGACATATTTCGCCTAGCGTAATCAATCGAGTTTTTAGCCTATGGTGTCATTTTTGTTTATTGGACTTGTGGTCACTATTTTGCTGACTCCAGGACCAACAAATACATTATTAGCCTCGGCTGGCATACAGGCAGGGGTAAAGCATTCACTTAAGTTAATTCCGGCAGAGGTAATAGGTTACCTAATCGCAATTACCTCTTGGGGTGTTTTACTTGAGTCAGTATCTCATTTCATTCCATGGCTTCCAGCCATATTAAAGCTGATCAGTGCGGGTTTCATCCTTTATCTTGCTTTTAAACTCTGGATGACATCGACTGAAGATATTAAATTAGACCGACCACTCATTACGCCAAAAGCTTTATTTCTTGCAACACTTTTAAACCCAAAAGCTTTACTCTTTGCTTCGGCGATTTTTCCACATGCAGCGTGGGAAAATCCGCATTTGTATTTTATTCACATTGTTGTGTTTTTATCTTTAATTACTCCAATTGCTTTTTTATGGATTATGTTTGGAACAGTCCTTATTTCAAATAAAGTAACTTGGTTAAATCAACGCAATTTACAACGTACAGCTGCATTTATTTTAACTTTCTTTGCCATGCCAATCGGCTATTCTGCGATTAGCTCATTTTAAACTTAACTCATTATTTATATTAAAAAATTTATTTTTCAGGAGATTTTTATGAAAAGATTAAAAGTAATTATCAAGGACCAATTTGATAAAGAATTAATTGCTTTGGCAAAAGTTAGACCCATGAATGACCATGTGCTTGAGCTTCATAAAAGTGTAGAACATATTGAAATTGATGATGAGATTATTCTACCCAACATGGATTTACTTTATGAAAATCCAAAAGATGGGAAAATTTATAAACTAGTTGGTCCATTCAGTGAGGAATAACTATTAAATTAAATTTAACAATAACCATGAGCAGAGTTTGTGTTTTATAGTCTTATATGGTGAAAATTAAGCCAAACTAACGTATAGACACAATTAAAATATTGAACATCTAAGGTCGTTATGGGACTATGTTTTTGCAAAAATGTGACCTAATCCTCATTTTTGCATTTCAGGACTAAGTGGTGTTCACTAAGCCCATTTCTTCAATGAGAAGTAGAAATGGGCTTTTTTTATTGCAAATTATTCTTTAAATGTTTCATCTAAAGCTTGTTGAACAGCTTCAATTCGAGATTTACACGCTTTATAAGCACTAATAGATTCTTCAACAATTTTCATTAAATTATCAATATCTGGGCTTTCCTGAGACTCAAGTAATTCAGCATTTCGTTTTAAGATGGCATGACCTTCTTTGAAAGACAGTTCTTTTTCATTCATTAGGAATTACCTCTGTAATATTGGCCTCAATAACACCATCTTGCATTTCAATAGTAACGGCAGAGCTTGAGATTTGATGAACAGAACGTATTGCTTTGCCTTCAGATCTTACAATTGCATAGCCTTTCGCTTGAATCTGTTTGGGATTTTGCAGAAGAATTTCTCGCATAAGCGCTTCGGTTTGCGTTAAAGAAAACTTAACCTGTTGCTGTGAAACAAATTGAATGCGTTCTTTCATTTGTTCGAGGAACTGGTGAGCAGAATTAAGTTGGCCTTGGGCTGAAGATTTAATATGTTGTAAATATTGATCACTCTTACTTTGATAAGTCGTAATTTGATGTTGAGACAAAAGTTTAATTGTTTGTAGGTTATCTACAGCTTCTTGTACACGTTCAACAATATGGTTGCGAATACCCGCAATCACTTTACTTGGAGTATCAAACGAACGGTGTGCGATCTCATCAAGGATAGTACGGTCTTTTTCATGTCCGATACCAACCCAAATCGGTACGCTACGTTTACAGAGTAGGGCCGCAAGCTCATAATCATTTAAATAAGCTAAGTCATTTACAGCACCACCACCACGAATAATTACAATCAGATCGGGGGGAAAGTTATAACTATTTGCCCATTGCTTTAACCCTGTTACCAATGACTCCATAAGGCTAACGGCAGCCGTATTTCCCTGAAAGGTCGCACTTTGATAAACAAAATGACAAACCCCATTTCGCTCAAGAGCATCTGCATCTTTTTTAAAGTCCCCCAATCCTGCAGCATTTTGAGGAGCAATCACTAAAACATTTTGAATATCAAAAGGAGTAGGGAGAAGTTTATTCTTATGAATTAAACCTTCTTGAGTTAAACGCTCCACAATTTGTTGATAACGTTTTGCAATTTCCCCAAGTGTAAAACTTGAGTCAATCTCTTCTATATTGACTGAAAATCCATATTGAGGATCAAAACGCGCTCTAATTTTAATTAAAACGTTTAAGTCGCTTGCTAACTCAATTCCTGTTTCTCGTTCAAACTTAAGAACAATTTTACTCGCTGAAAATTTCCAAATGGTTGCTTTACAACTGGCGATGACTTTATCCGTATCTGCATCTTTTTCTGCAAGCTCTAAATAGTAATGTCCACCTTTAATATTTAAATTACGAATCTCTGCTCTAACCCATACCGGTTCGTCAAATGTCAGGCGTATTACTTCCTGCACAGTGCCGAGATATTCGCTGAGTGAGAACTGGGGATCAGACATATAAACTATAAATAATTGGATGAAACTAGATAGTATAAAAGCTATCCAAGCAAGGCAATTGATGTCTATGAATATCGGGTTCTATTTAAAATAAATACAACAATTTAAAGAACTAAAAGTTAGAAATTGATATGCCAATTTAAACTAAATGGTTAAAATGAAAAATTAATAAAAAGATAATTGTTAATAATTACAACCGATTAAAAAATAAAGTTTGCTTTATAAAATATATAGGCGTATAAAGCTTACTTCCAATTGCGGGGTGGAGCAGTCTGGTAGCTCGTCGGGCTCATAACCCGAAGGTCGTTGGTTCAAATCCGACTCCCGCATCCAAAAATATTATGCTCTGTGATGTACTACTTTTCGTGATACGAACTCATGAAAAGCAATTAGCTTATAAATAACCCTATATCAAGCTAAATATTAAATTCTAGACGAATTGTCCATACCTTAAATCTAGCGTTCTAATTAAATACCGTCAAATCACATGAGCTCAGTAATGAGTGAATACGATTGTGAATATAGTAAATGAATGGCAAATTGCCACAGCCGTAAATGGCAATGAAATTAATGTGAGGATCATTCCTCATGTGCGTAAGCAAAACTCACTTGATGGCTATCGTTGGGTAGAAGTTGGAAAGAAAATTCAGCTTCAAACTGGTGAAGAAATCGAGTTAAACCAAGATGGTAAAAGCTTCTATGCCGGATTTAATCAACTTTATCGTTTAAATACATATTGTTGATAAAACCATGGTAATAAAGCGAGAAAACCTATCCCTTTTAAAGGAGATAGGTTTTTTTATATCTAATGGAAAAATAAATAATTAAAGTTATAAGCAAGTAAACTACATGAAAACGATAAAATTATTATTTTAACTATATTTAATAACTAAATTAACCGGCCCGCCAGAACTGACGGCCCATCACTTTAAAGTTTTTTCCGTTCTCTTCAGTGACACGGCGATCTCTAAATTTTTCATTTAAGCTATGCAAAATTAAAGAGCCATCTGCTTCTTTAAAAATTTGTTTAATCATTCCCTCGCCAGCGAAATAAACTGCATAGATTTCTCCATCAATCACTTCTGTCTGAGAAATATCAATACCGACCAAATCTCCATCTTTGATGTAATCGGTCATGCTATCGCCCTTAGCTTTAATAATGCGCATGCATTCCTGAGGAACACGCTTTTCTTTAAAGAAAGAAGCAGGGAAAGGAATTTTTCCATTAATTGCATCAAAGTGAAATTCGATTGATTCGCCTGTACCACAAGAAAAACTTGCTTCAACGACTTCAATCCACACATATTGATCTACTACATCACTACTGACAACGGTAGGACTAAATACATCACTTTCTCTAAAAGAATCTTCAGTGTTACCAGTAGTAAGCCAATAAGCGTCTACACCTAAAAACTGTGCAATGAGTGGAAGAAAAGCAGATTTTAAGTTCTTTCCCGATTCTAAAGCTTGATAAGCAGGCTGAGACATTTTTACTGCTTCAGCAACTTCTGCCTGAGTTTTCTTAGCTTTAATCCTTGAATCTTTTAAACGGTCTTTAAGAGCCATAATGATCGCACCAGCTAACTTATAACAAATATATAACTTAAGTTATATCTAGTAAAACAACTATAGTTATTGACTAATAATAACTATAGTTATAATATCAGTTATAAGAACTCATTGATAGAACGAATCAAATATTTTACTTAAGTATATTTTTAATTTTTATCAATGGCTTAGTAAGTAGTGATATTTATTCTGCCTCACTGGACGACAGAATATAAAAAATGGCGATAGTGAATCAGCGGTAGAGATCGGCTATCAAAAACAAAAAATGAAATAAAAAAAGCCCGATTCCGTGGATCAGGCTTAATGTTCGTCGATAAAGGGTATCAAGAACATGAAGAATCTAACAAAGAATTTAATGGCTCACAAAAGTTTCCGATATACGGCAGCGTGTTATCTCAACTTTTTGGTCAAAAAAGATAAGTCATTGATGTATGCCAGCTTTAAAGGACGTTTAAGCCATTAAACGCAGTTTTAATAGAAAAAAGAGCGGCTAGGCTAAACGTGGTTATGTAGCAGATTTTTATAAAAATATGAGAAATAACAATGGAGTAATCAAGGTTATTTTTCAAATTTTAAGTATGAGACAGGATTAAATTATGGAAAATTTTTTAACATTAAACGGACTAGCTTCTGCTTTTAAGCTCTATGGTACGGTCATGATGATTGCTTTAGCTGTGAGCTTAGTCGTAGCAGTGGTTCTAATCATGCGTTTCCCTCGTTCACCTCAAGAATGGGTAGTCGGTTTGATTTGCACTATTGTCTCAAGCTTGACTGGTGGCTCATTCATTATCATGAAATGGGACTTGCATGAATGGGTAACAGATATATGGGGCATGATCACTTTAGGTGGATTCTTCTTTATTTGTGGCTTACCTGGCTGGGCAATTGTGAGATGGATATTTAACTTCATTAATAAACAAGAAGGGAAAACCATTGTTGAAGTAATGAAAGACTTAAAAAAAGCAAAAGATGATATTCAAAGTTAATACTAACAGTGAGTTTTATAAATGAGGACAGTCCCATGAATATTGAACAATATTTAGATGCACTTATAAAACGTGAAGGTGGTTATGTAAATGACCTCCTTGACTCTGGCCATGCTACTAAATATGGCATTACACAAGCAGTTGCACGTAGTTATGGATATCAAGGTGAAATGAAAGATTTACCTTTAGAAATCGCAAGAGATATTTATAAGAGCCAATATTGGCTTGAGCCGCGATTTGATCAAGTTAATTTGATTAGTCCGATCATTGCTGAAGAGCTACTCGACACAGGAGTAAATTGCGGTATTGGTTTTACAAAACCACTTCTACAGCGTGCTTTGAACTTGTTAAACCGGCAAGGGAAAGAAGGTTGGGCGGATCTTAAATTGGATGGGGAATATGGACCCTCTACATTACAGGCTTTATCAATCTATATAAAGAAGCGCGGTAATGAAGGTGAACGGGTATTAGTACGTCTTCTGAATATTATGCAAGGCCAACGCTATATTGCAATTACCGAGAAAAATCCAAAGTATGAGCAGTTCTTTTATGGATGGCTTGCTAACCGTGTGAACTTATAAAAAGACCAACTTGTTAGAGCTGTTTTTAAGCATATAGGCTACAAAACATTTAACAAGCTGGTCCATTCTGCTTTTTATAGGAGTACAAACTTTTTATTGAGTAATAAGTAAAATAGCGAGAAGAAAGAAAATACAACCACTGACTTTATTCAGTTTTGCAAAATTATTTCCGGCAAGCATTTTCTCTTTAAAAATAGAAGAAAAGTTGGCATAAACTAAATGAATCAAAAATCCAATAAAACAAAAGGTTAAAGATAAAACCAGAAACTGATTTAATATTTCTTTTTTAATATCAATAAACTGTGGAAAAAGGGCAATGAAAAAGACAATTGTTTTGGGATTAAGTAGTGAAGCAAACAATCCTTGATAGAAAAGTTTTGATTTCTTTATACCTTTCTCATCATGTTCAGTTTCGAGTAAATCTTGTGTTGGGGATTTTTTTATGAAATTTTTATAGCCTAAATACATAAGGTAAAAGGCCCCAATAAACTTTAAGACCGTGAAGATCGTAGGATTACTGGTAATGATAAGCCCGACTCCACTTGCAGAAATCACAGCGATAATGAACATACCAATGATTAAACCGCTAATACCGAATAAAGCGGTACGAACACCATAGTTAATTGAATTTGTTACTGTAAATAAAACGCCTGGTCCTGGGCTTGATAATGTAAGAAAAGCAATGGTTATAAAAACTAAGAGACCATTCACGGAGTTACTTCCTGTTTATCATCAACATGTTAAGCTGCACACGTACTTTAAAGTAGAATAGGTAAAGTGTATATAGACAAGTCTGTATATTTTATAAAAAAGTAAAATATTTTAATTATTCCTAAAAGTAAGTATTTGAGTTTATAGCAAAGTTTAAAAATCTATAGAAGACAAAATTTTATCGTGTAAAAAAAATAAGATATATATAATTAATATATTGATGTTAAATTAATAAAATAATTTCTAAATAGTATTTAAAATCAATGAATAAGATGAGGGTGGGAAGGCTTGAATTAAGTAAAAAATCAATTAATCAAGATAGAGATTGCAATTCGTTAAGAAGCGTGTATAGTCGACTTTAACTACAAAAATATTCATGTAACCCTAAATCTCTCTTTTCGCAGTTTTATTTATAATCCTCCGTATATTATTAGATATTTAAGTAGAGTGTATATTTTTTAGTTTAATTGGTTCACCCAATAACAAATGATAATGTTTTTTAAAAAATTAGGATTAATTTATGTCTAATACTACTGGTACAGTAAAATGGTTTAATGAAACTAAAGGTTTTGGTTTTATTCAATCTGATGAAGGTAAAGATGTTTTTGCACATTTTTCTGAGATTCAAACACAAGGCTTTAAAGTTCTTTTAGAAGGTCAGCGTGTTCAGTTTACTGTGACACAGGGTAAAAAAGGCCCACAAGCTTCGAACATCACAATTGTGACGAATGCTTAAATAACGTAATTTAATGATTTTATTTGGTTTATTTTTTGCGATTTGCTCACTTAAATAACATGAAATCATCTACGTAGTTAAAAAACCCACTTCTTCCTTTGTGGGTTTTTTATATAAAATATTAAATAAGTTGATTATTTGTTTTATATAATATAAAAATTAAATTTATGTTTTATAAGTTAACATTATAACTGGTATAAAAATGGATATTTGTATTGGCGGTATTTTAAACGGTAAAGTAAGAAAAAATAATGAAAATTGTTTCTGTGTTGGAAACCCTCATTCAGATGATGTCACTGAGTATCACAAGCAATACTTTCATTTAGATGGAAAGCTTTTGTCATTTTGGGTGTGCAGTGAAATCAATTTTCAAGAAGCATCACGAATAGCCGAGAGTTTCTTAAAAAAAGAGCAAAGATCGTTAAGTGAATGTTAAATAAAAACACTTTAAGCTTGGTAACTATAATGCTTAAATCAGATAAGCTAAAAATAATTTTTAATTACATATTTTTAACAATTTAGATTAATTTGTTATTCATAACGTCATAAGTAATAGGGTAATCTTAGCTCAAAATATGATTTTGTTGTAAAATTAAACTTAACATTCATAAAAATTTATTAAATTTTTATTGTATTAACGGTCCATGACTTAAGTCATAAATAATATTTCTTTTTGTAGTATATCTAAAGGAAGGAAATAATTCTAAATGTTGAATATAGTACAACCTAATATTTGCTTTATTGGCAGCAGTAATTTGTCTTTAGCTTTAATTGGAGGTTTAGTTTTAAAAGGATTCCAAAAAGAAAAAATTAATCTTATAGAGGAAGTAAAGTTTGATAATGAAATTATTCTAAAGCAAAAACAGCATGAGGTAAAAAAGGCTGATATCGTTGTTCTATTACTAGACCCAAAAAACCTAAAAGCTATACTGGCGCCATTAAAAAAATGGCTAGCTGATAAAACGATAGTATCAATGATGGCTGGGGTTAATATTAAACAACTAGTAAGCATTACAGGTTCAAAAAAGATTATAAGAGTCATTTCTAACCCACCTGTATTAACTTATACGGGTACCCATGTGCTGATTGGTTCAGAATATCTAGAGCCTTTAGATAAAGAAGTAGTTGAGACAATTTACTCAGCAACAGGGAAGACCTATTGGGCAAACTCAGAATCGGAAAGTGATGCCATTATTGCTTTATCAGGTTCAGGCCCAGCGTACTTCTTTTATATTCTCGACAGTATGGTCAAAACAGGTGTTTCTATGGGGCTAGATAAGCAGTTCGCTTTAGATCTCGCACTACAAGCAGCCTCAGGTGCCGTAGACATGGTCCGTAAAAGTAACGTTCAGCCAAGTGAACTATGCGGGAAGGTGACACTGGCTAATGGAATTACCGAATCTGCTTTACGAATGTTTGAACTAGGAAACCTTTCCGACGATATCCGACTGGCTTTGAGAGCAGCTTATCATCGTAGTAAAGAAATAAGTCTAGAGATTAATGCTGACATTACTAGGCATAGCTTTAACTGATCACCCAGTACCTTTCAATTTTGAGATAACTTATATTTTGAAAGGTACTTTTATACTTTATAAGTCATTTAATGCCATAAAAATGAAGCATACAATTACTTATATTGGTTCATAATCAAAGCTGCTTTTATATGAGTATCTAGTTTAAATTATGGAATTTGCAAGAAATATTCCCAAATAATATAGCCCAAACCAAACCCTAGCATTGAATAGAGTGTGATAATAAATAATACAAAACTAGCTTTATTTTTCTTTCTTAAAAAATTCATGTTAGCTACCTCGTGTCTAGATGTTTACTATCATGAAGAAATACAATGTGTAATCATAGATACAGAATTTTTTCAAAAAAATATAACAGATGAAGAAGTGTTATAAATTTCTCTTTAATTAAGTTTTTCTTTATATTTGAAGTTGGAAAGACAATAAGGGTGTTAAGTTTAATTTTCAGTAAAAATAATATAAAAATAAGTTTCCTATTGATTTATAAGAATATTATATTGAGCGAATTGTTGAAAAATAATCATTTACAATTGAAAGAAAACATTTCTAATTGGTTAAAATTATTAAATAAAATTGCGGATCAGTTAACGGAATTTTAATTTTTTTGTGGTTCATTTTGGTGCCATTTTACATAATAAAGATAGTTTTTACATTGAAATCAAATTTGTTTTCACTCCATTACAATTAATTCTTCATAATCAAACTATGAATTTTTTTATTTTCAATTGTTTATAAGAATATTGAGGAGGAAGAAATGCCAAAGTATTTAGCTATAGCAGATAAAGTATACAAGGAAATTAAAAAAGACAATCTATTTACAGAAGACACCATTCAGAATTTAAACTGTTTAATTAGCTTAATTCGTAAAGCAATTAAAGGTACTGAGTTCAAACTGAAGTACAATTTTATAAATTTTGAAGAATGCTTAAATCAATTTAATAAAGAAAAGTCTGTTCATATTGATTTAAGTCTGATGCCAAAGTTTCAAAATGAAGGGGAGTTTATTTTATGGCTTGCTGGTTTCATTGAGCGAATGACAATTGGAGGTAAAGAAAAGTTGCCTCCAATTTCAAACTATATTCCGAAAGGCTTTAGAATTGATAAAGCCGAGATTCCTGTTGCTGCTGAACCAGCTAAAGAAGAAAATGCAGAGATGATCATTAATTACTTTAAATCTGAGGACTATATTAAAAACAATAAAATATCCTCATAAAATATAGAAGTATTCATCCACCATACTTCTATATCTCGCTGATAAAATTCAGCTACCGCCTTCTGGGGCGGTTTTTTTATTTAACAAGCTTAAATGATCAGCATATAAAAATTATCAAAAATGTCAGTAAATATGGAAATGTTTTATAAAGAATTAATAATGATTTAAAAAATAGTAAGTTAAAGATTATATTGTTATTTTTATTAAAATATTTTTCACATAAAAATACGTTTAAATTACGTATAGAAACATTTACTCGTACATAATTTTCAAAAAAATAGGAAGATGACGAGATGAATGAGAATGCTGAACTCATTAAATATTTAGATATTGCTGAAAATGTTTACGCAAATATTTATGAAAAGTACCAGATTACGGATAACCCTGTGACAAATCTCAATAGGGTTATGGCGGAAATTAGAAAAGAAGCTGAGCAAATCAATTTAAAGTTAAAATATAGCAAAATTGATTTTGAAGAATGTTTAAGTAAGCCTCTTTCTGAAAGAGAGATAAAAGTTGACTTAAGTCTACTGCCACGCTTTGAGTATCGAGATGAATTTATTTTATGGCTGGCTAATTTTATTGGAAATATTAGCGTGCAGAAGAAATTCATAAAACAAAACTATCAGTTTAATTAGCGCTATAAATTTTTAGTTCCCTAAAGCCTTAAATAAGTTTCTATAGATTAGCGATATAAAAAGAACAAAAAAGTGCACCTTTTAGAGGTAACTTTCATGAAGAATATTACGGAAAAATCGCTTTTTGATGTCTTTACACAACATCAAGCCTATCTTTATCGAGCCTCCTCAAGATCGGTAAATGAGCTTTTTAGATTTTTTAACGATGAAACACTCGTTATGCTTGATCGTTTGGCTGATTTAATAAAAGAGCTTAACCAGACTGAAAGGGCAGCTCTTGCAGGTGGCGAGTACACAACTCGTCAACTTAAAAATATCCAACTTGTTATTTCTGATTGGTTTAATTTAATGAGCAATGTGCTACTAGAAATGTTTGCTCATTCGGCAACGAGTTTGGCTGTTTATGAGTCAAATTATATGGCTAAGCTATTTGGTAAAGTCATTAAAGATTTAGAGGGAGAGCACCTCTATAAATTGATAAAACGAATTCCATTAGCTGGTGGTGCCTTAGTTGATGAGTTTTTGGCTCAAATTAGTGAGAATGCCCGTCAAAGAATTGAATATGTTATTCGAGATGGAATGAATACAGGCATGACACCTCAGCAAATTATTAGACGTATTACTGGTACGAAACGCCTTAAATATGAGGATGGATTGCTCAACAGTACCAAAATTGATATTGAACGAATTGTCAGAACCCTACGGAGCCATATTTCAAATCAGGTTTATTTATATAACTTTAAAAACTTTAATTTTGAATATGTCAGATTTGTGAGTGTACTAGACGGAAGGACATCTAAAATTTGTGCCGCAATTGATGGTTCAATTTGGAAATTGAATGACCCAGCGAAAAGGGTTCCACCTTTGCATCCCAATTGCCGGAGTATTCTGGTACCGGTAAGTAAGGACGGCAGGCTTATTGGGAATCGATCTTTTATTATGGATGAAAGGAGAGTGCGAGACATTCCTAAAGATGAGCGGGTTCAATTAATGGGCCAAATAGATGCAAATATTTCCTTCAAAGAGTTTTTCAAATTGACCGATAATTTTTTTCAAAAAGAATGGTTAGGTCCTAAACGCTATAAATTATATAAAGAAGGACAATTTGATTTTGATAAATTCTTTGATCCAAAGGGGCGGCTTTACACTCTGGATGAGTTGAGGGAACTCGATGAGCGAACGTTCAAAGTACTTGGACTGTAGCTTGGTAGAGACCAAAATTAACCTTTTGCAACTTAATTTTTAAAGGAGAGCTTGTTATCCTTGCGCGTGAAATTAAGGTGAGACTATGAAATTTATATTCCTCTTTATGAGCGCTATTACTCTTCCATGCTATGCAGCATCTGAAACTATGCAAATGCATTATTGTCAACTTGTGGAAAATGCGGCAAAAGGAGTTATGGATGCAAGACAACATGATGTGCCAGTGACTGAACTACAAGAGATTGCTAGCCATCTTGAAGAAGCAGAGGCAAAGCAGCTTTATCAACAACTCATTGATACAGCATATTCCTCAAAATTATTTGAAGATCCTTTAACCAAGACAAAAGCTGTTGAAGACTTTCAAACTACATGGCATGAAAAATGTTTAACGAAAAGTTCTATAGGCTGAGCTATACATGTAAATCGAACCTACTCATGGAGTAGGTTTTTTTGTTTAGTTAATACAATAAAAAGAAAAGTACTGCAGGTGAAAACATAGATGGGGCTAGATGTTATAAAAATAAGTTCCAAGCTTTCGCATTGCAAAACGGATTTAACGTTTATGACATCATGATGAAAAGATTCTACATAACAAAATATCTATAACAAATTAAAGACTAACCCTGTCATTTAACAATTAAAGCTATGCATTATAGAGAAACTTTGTAGCTTATTTTTACTCTTAATTTAAGCTTAAGGCTGGGGCTTTTAGATATCGGCTAATCGTTAAGTATGTTTGGAGAACATACAATGATAAATCATGAAAGTTTATCTAAAAGTTTAAGTAAAGTTCCAGAAGTCACATTACTGTTCTGGATCATTAAAATTGCTGCTACAACCTTAGGGGAGACTGCTGGTGATGCGCTATCTATGTCCCTTAATTTGGGATATGTAATTAGTACAGCAATTTTCGCAGTGATATTTGCAGTTTTTGTTGGCCTGCAAATTAAAGCCAAACAATATAATTCATTTTTTTATTGGGCGACCATTATTGCCACAACTACATTGGGAACCACAATTGCCGATTTTGTGGATCGGACTTTAGGTGTGGGTTATGCAGGGGGAAGTTTAATATTACTTATTTTATTAGGCCTGTCTCTATTTGTCTGGTATTTAAGCTGCGGCACAATTTCGGTAAAAAGTATTCAATCTGCTAAAAGTGAAGTCTTCTATTGGTTAACTATTATGTTCTCTCAAACATTAGGGACAGCATTGGGTGACTGGACGGCTGATACTCAAGGGTTAGGATATACGAGCGCTGCTTTAATTTTTGGTACTTTATTGCTAGTATTAGCGATCTGCTATTTTTATACTAAAATCTCAAGAACATTATTATTCTGGTTGGCCTTTGTTCTTACTCGACCACTTGGGGCGGTTTTAGGTGATTTCCTCGATAAACCTATTGCACATGGTGGATTAGAGCTAAGTAGATTTACAGCATCTTTTGTTTTATTTGCTTTTATTGTGGTTTGTTTAATGGTCTTTAAACCTAAAGCAGCAGAGACAGCGCATTAACTTAACTGTTAAAAATGACCACATTATTCTGTTGGGTGATGTGGTTTTTTAATGTGAATGCAAAAGGTTAAATGAAATCTTGTTAACACTTTATTTTGGGCGTAAAAAAGCCCTTGCTCGAAAGCTAAGGGCTTAGTCATTCATTGATCTAGCAATGAACTATATAAGGCTCATCTCATACTCAGGTCAGTATATATGAAATTGAGTCAATAAAGAAGGTGATCCATAGCAGATTATCTTGAAGAGTTACAAGCCAAATAACCTTATCAAGAGCTTATCGAATCTGCATATTCTTCAAAGTTATTTGAAGATCCTCTCATTAAGTCAAAAGCTGTTGAGAATTTTCAAACCACAACACTGGCTAAGCGCGGTAAAGAAGGAGAGAAGGTATTAGTTCGGGTTCTTAATATCATGCAAGGCCAACGTTACATCGAAATTTGTGAGCGAAGTCCCACGCAGGAACAATTTTTTTATGGCTGGATTGCTAACTGGATCGGCTAACATGAAAGTCTTCAATTGCAAGCGAACTAGATTGGCTTCATTGCTTACAGTTCTGTGTATCCTGTTTTCAGGTTGCACACTCATACGATATCTACAAAAGTGCATGTCACTGTTTGTGTGCAGTATGTGAATTAAAGTCTTTAGGAAAACGTTTTTTTATAGATGTGCGAATAAGTTAAATTGGTTTAAATTTTCTTTAAATATATTTAATTTTAGCTTTAGTATCTATAAGTTAATATAACGAGCTTTATTGTTATTTTCGTAAAAATAAAAAATAAAATTGTTTTTAAGTTAATGTTTTTTAAAATTATATATATTTTATATTTACATTAATAAGATTGGATACAGAGGCATGATTCATTATTAAATTTATATCATCTACTTTAAATAAGATATTTACTCTTTGCGAAGAATATTCAACGAGCGGTATAAATATGGTTGATTGAAATAATGAATAAATAACCCCCCAACCTTGAATTTACAAGTAGGGATATAGATTGGAAATGTGAAAAAGCTACCCATAGGTAGAAATACTCATGAATTAAGTTAAAGGATATTGGTATGAAAGCTATTTTAACGAAGAAAATTATTAGCTGTATCGCAATTAGTGGTGTTTTAAGCTTCAGTGCATTTGAGATTATGGCAGCGAATCAACAAACTATAAATGATGGGAAGAATCACTCTAAAATATTAAATAAAAACCATGAAAATTTGACTGATAGTCAAATTTTCCAGATATTAAGTACAGCTAATAATGGTGAAATTAAGCAGGCAAAAACTGCATTACCAAAACTAAAAATAGATGAAGCTAAGAAATATGCTGAAATGATGATTAAAGAACATTCAGCCAATGAAAAAAATGCACAAGCTTTGGCAAGTCGGTTACAGTTGATTTCACAAACCAGTAATCTTAGTAAAACGTTGCAAAATGATAGTGATAAAATTGTTAGTAAGCTTAATCAAATAACATCAGATACTGATAAAAATTATATGATGAATCAAGTTAAAGTTCACCGTAAAGTTTTGACGATAATTGATAAGCAGTTAATACCAAACACGAAAAGTTCTGAATTAAAAAATATGCTCGTACAAACACGTGATGCTGTTGCGAAACACCTAAATGCAGCTGAAGATATATTTAAAAATATGAAATAATATATAATTATTATCTTTTAAAAATACATTTAAAAAGCCTAGTATTAATTAACTAGGCTTTTTAAATTGCATATAAATAAAATAATAATTTCTTGTAGGGTAGTGTGAAACTAGAATGTTATGGGTAATGTTTAATCTAGCGAAATATAATGATTATGGGATAAAGAATGATATAATTGTGAAGATTATTTGAATAAGAATTTTTATTAATGAGAAATAATTTCTTTAATTAATAACATCTCCTTACTTAATATGGGTATTTATGAAACATAACTATCCTAAAGGTGAATTATAATAATAATTGTCAAGCATACTTCAAAAGTTCTTTTAATATTCTAGCTCTTTTGAAAGACACTAGATTTTAAAATATAGGGAGTAAGAAAATGGTAAATACAAAACAATCAAATTCAGTTGGTAATCATACGACTCAAAAAGAGCCATCTTCTAATGGTAATGTATCAAATAGCAAACCATTACAAGACATTTCATCCACAATTGATAATGCTCGTCCAGATTTAAACTCTCCACCGACTAATAACAATCATGTACCCGATATGAATGAAGGGGGAGAGAATTTGGTTGCTACAGGTGCAGGAACCTTGGGAGGAGCGGCGGTAGGTGCTGCATTTGGTGTTGTTGGCGGCCCTCCAGGTGCTGTTGTTGGAGGGATTATTGGTGGTGTAGTAGGAGGAATAGCAGGTAATGATATAGCTCAAACAAATAATCAAAAAGATGATAGTAATTCTTGGCAAGAAGAAGATAATTATTGGCGAGAAAACTATAAAAAAATGCCATATTATACTGAAGACAAGAATCTAGAATATGATCGTGATTATCGGGCGGCTTATCGTTTAGGTTATGAAAATCGTGTAGATAATAATGCAGAAATTAATTTTT
Organism: Acinetobacter sp. ABJ_C4_1; assembly: GCF_044538495.1. Classification (NCBI taxonomy): domain Bacteria; kingdom Pseudomonadati; phylum Pseudomonadota; class Gammaproteobacteria; order Moraxellales; family Moraxellaceae; genus Acinetobacter; species Acinetobacter sp. ABJ_C4_1. Next base: position 149,279 of record NZ_JBIUCQ010000007.1, read on the forward strand.
CCGAGGTTGAATCTAAATTGAAAACTAAATGGGAACAAGTTAAAGGCAGTTCACGTTTACAGTGGGATGAAGCTAAATTTGCTGTAGAAGATGGATTGAAAAAAATTCATCCTTAAGTCATTTAATACTTAGAAAGTCTCCTCAATGGGGGGAGACTTTGCGATAATATACTTTTAAACCAATTTTTAATTTCAATATCAATAAAAACTTAATGATGTGTTTAATCATAAAATATTAATTATATTTTAATTATTCTTTTTTCTTTAGATATTTAAGCATTTGAACAATTAAGCGGGCACTCTTCATTTTTCTGCCTTCTTCTTGATAGTACTGTTCAAAAGGGCATAGAAGGAGATATGGATTTATTCAGGCTCATGATTAGCTTGTTCAGATTATAATTCTAATAATTTTTTTGAGGGTCATTATTCACAATCAGTCGCAGTATCACGAGTAACTATATAACAATTAACTAAATAACACGAACATTGATGCCACGAGTTCCTGTGCTTAACCAGCTTTTGCATCATAATAACAATCTAAATTTTATAGTATCGCTACGGCACTAAAATTCGCGAATCTCTAAATGATATCCACTTTTTGGCATAGTAACAGAAGTATAAAGCGTTTTTTAATATGATTTTTAACTATTCAATCAAGACAGATAATCCATAAAAAAACCACCTAATTCTTTCGAATTAAGTGGTTTTTGAATTTTGGAGCGGGAAACGAGACTCGAACTCGCGACCCCAACCTTGGCAAGGTTATGCTCTACCAACTGAGCTATTCCCGCAATGTGAGCACATTATAGAGTGTTTCATTAAAGTGTCAACACTCTTGTGATCTAATTGAACGTTTAATCAGCACGACGCCAAACTGTACCTTGACGAGTGTCTTCAAGAACTACACCTTGGTCGAGCAAAGACTGACGAATAGCATCTGCTTTCGCAAAGTCTTTAGCTTTTTTCGCATCAACACGTTGTTGAATGAAATCTTCAATTTCAGCATCAGACAAAGCAAGCGCTTCTTGTCCAATATCTGATTTTAAGAAATCATCTACATTGTGTTGTACCAAACCTAAAATGTTGGTGAGGTGACGTAAAGTCGAATAAAGCACAGTTGCTTGGTCAGCTTGCTCTTCTTTTACAGCACGGTTTAACTCTTTGTTGAGTTCAAACAATACTGCCATTGCTTCAGCCGTATTGAAATCGTCACACATTGCGTTGTTAAAGCGTTCAATAAAACTTTGATCAAGCGTTTCAGTTGTCTTTTGACCATACACTTGTTGGTAAGCTTTAAATGAATGATAGAAACGAGTTAAAGAAGTTTTTGCTTCTTTTAGCGCTACATCAGAGAAGTTCACAGGGCTACGGTAGTGTGAAGACACAATAAAGTAGCGAATCACTTCAGGGTGGAACTTTTCCATCACGTCACGAATCGTGAAGAAGTTGCCTAAAGACTTAGACATCTTTTCACCATCAACGTTAATAAAGCCAACATGCATCCAGTAGTTTACATATTGCTCACCAGTTGAAGCTTCACTTTGAGCAATTTCATTTTCATGGTGGGGGAACATTAAATCTGAACCGCCACCATGAATGTCAAAGTGATTGCCTAAGCAGCAAGTCGACATTGCAGAACATTCAATGTGCCAACCCGGACGGCCATTGCCCCAAGGAGATGCCCAAGATGGTTCATTTTCTTTGGCATGTTTCCAAAGCACAAAGTCAAACGGATGTTTCTTCTCAACTTCTACATCAACACGCTCGCTTGCACCAGCTTGCATATCATCAAGCTTACGGCCAGAAAGGCGACCATATTTTTCAAATTTGGTGACTTCAAAATAAACATCGCCGTTTGAAGCAGGGTAAGCAGAACCTTTATTGACCAGATTGCCAATCATATTTTGCATCTGCTCAATATATTCAGTCGCTTTCGGTGCTTCATCTGGAGCTAAACAGCCTAAGTTCGCTGCATCTTCATTCATAGCGTCGATGAAACGAGTGGTGAGTTGTTGGATTGTTTCACCATTTTCATTCGCACGTTTGATGATTTTGTCATCAATGTCGGTAATGTTGCGAATGTAGCGAACTTTCCAGCCTTGACTACGCAAGAAACGGATAATGTAGTCAAATGCAACCATAACTCGAGCATGCCCGATATGACAGTAGTCGTAAACGGTCATACCGCAGACGTACATATCGATGTGACCTTCTTTGCGAGGTACAAATTCAACTTTTTTTCGTTGCTCAGAGTTATATAAAACAAACGGTTGCATAAGGGTTTTCAAACACTCAACAAAAATAGTGTTACATCATAACTGATGCATCATTTTTAAAAAAGTTTTATGCATTAATTTTATAAGCTTGTGAAATCTTATACATTTAAAAACGTGTAACTGATTGAGTTATGCTAGAATGCCCCCAAATCTTTTGATTAAAATCACCGATCTCAATTGAGAGATCAGATCAATTATTTTGAGTCAAACTCGTATGCCTAATCCTACAGATTTCCAAAGCAGTGCATTAGCTACATTGCGTATTGAGCAACAAGCCATAGATGTATTAGCAACACAAATTGATGACCGTTTTAACCGTGCTTGCGAAGTACTGTTGCAGTGTAAAGGTCGTGTTGTGATTACAGGTATGGGTAAATCTGGGCATATTGGTCGAAAAATGGCGGCAACATTTGCCTCTACAGGTACGCCGTCTTTCTTTATGCATCCTGGTGAAGCAGGCCATGGCGATTTAGGCATGCTAGTTCGCGGTGATGTACTTATTGCAATTTCCAACTCAGGAAAAAGCGATGAAATCATGATGCTGATGCCGCTGATTAAACATCTTGGCGTACCGATGATTACCATTAGCCGTGATGATAAAGGCCCAATGCCGCAAAATGCTGATATCGCTTTAACCTTAGGTGAGTCCGACGAAGCTTGTCCTTTAGGTTTGGCACCAACTTCAAGTACGACAGCCACTTTGGTTTTAGGCGATGCTTTAGCGGTAGCTTTACTTGAAGCACGTGGTTTTACTGCTGATGACTTTGCGCGTTCGCATCCCGCAGGTGCATTAGGTAAGCGTTTGCTGTTACATGTAAAACATTTAATGCATACAGGTGAAGAGTTACCAAAAGTTTCACCTGAGACTCCAATGAATCAAGTGCTTTATGAGATTTCAAATAAGCGTTTAGGTTTAACGACAATTGTTGATGAACAAGACCACTTGCTTGGTATTTTTACAGATGGGGACTTACGTCGTCTCATCGATAAACAGCAAGGGTTTGATGTGAATTTACCTGTATCTGAAGTAATGACAAAAAAACCGTCAACTATTTCTCAAGAAGCACGTGCTGTAGAAGCGTTACAACAACTTAACCAGAAAAAAATCAGTCAGTTTGTGGTGGTCGACGACCAAAATAAAGTGATTGGTGTAATTAGTATGCATGATCTTATTCAGGCAGGGGTGAATTAATCCATGGCATCGTATGCATTGTTAGAACAAGCACGTCATTTGCAGGCATTGGTTCTGGATGTCGATGGTATTTTAAGTGATGGCTTTGTGACGTTAACCAACACGGGCGATGAAATTAAATCATTCGATATTCGTGATGGTTTGGGTATGAAACTTGCGCAACAAGCGGGTATGAAAGTCATCATCATTACAGGCCGAAAAAGTAATATCGTTGAGAAACGCATGTCTGACTTAGGTGTTGATTTAGTTTTTCAAGGCCGTGAAGATAAAGGCTCGGCACTTCGCGAAGCTTGTGCACAGTTTAATATTTTGCCTTCAGATTGTTTATATATGGGCGATGATTGGCCAGATCTTTCAGCATTTGCGATTGCTGGAATGAGTGTTACGGTTCCAAATGGACATGAAGAAGTACGTCGCCGTGCGCACTTGGTGACCCAAGCCATGGGTGGTCGTGGAGCTGTTCGTGAAGTCTGTGATATGTTGCTGATCGCAAAAGGCATTTACCAAGAACTTCTTGAAAAATATCTTGCAGTACCGCATTAATAACAAGATTACTTAAAAAGGTAGGCTATTCCTGCTCATGGATACCAGAGTTTTATATATTGTTGCTGTAGTCGTTGCTGCTGTGAGTGGTGGTTACTACTACTATAGTGGCAAGGCAAAAAAACTGGACATTGGTTCGGCGAAGAATATGACTTATTCGGCGCAGGGCGTCCATTTGACTCAAACTGATGACAAAGGCAATTTGTATATTCGTGCTGAAGTTCGTCAGCTTGAGCAGGATATGCAACAAAAAACGTCAAAGTTGGATCAACTTAATGCCTCTATGTATAAATTAGGTAAAGTTGATGCAACATTCTTTGCTAAACAAGCTTATGGCTATGATGATAATCAAAAGGTTGTTTTATCGGGTGATGTGGTCGCAACCAAGATTGCACCTCAAGGAACAATTGAGTTCCAAACCGATGAATTAACTGGTTATCCAAAGACTCGAGATATTGAAACAAATCATCAAGTGATTGTTCAATCTCCACAAGGCGAGTTTGTGAGTAAAGGATTAAAAGGCAATTTGAATAACGGTCAGTACGAATTTTTTAATATTCGAGGAAAGTATGCACCAAAGTCTTAATTTAAAACGTTCTTCAGCTTTCCTAAAACAAGCTGCGGTAATTACATTCGTTGCTTTATCATCTGCTTCGACTTTTGCTTTGCCGTCTGACCGTAATCAACAAATTTCATTGGTTGCAGACCGTGCAACCTATAATGACAAAACTGGTTTGACGACTTACACGGGTAATGTTGTGATTGAGCAAGGTACGATGAAGCTTCAGGCTGACTCAATTGTTGCGAATCTAAACTCGAAACGTGAAATTCAAGTGATTACCGCAAAAGGTCGTCCAGCTAAGTTCCAGCAGCAAATCAATGCCAATAAAGGCGTTGCACGTGGTGAAGGGCAAACGATTGTCTATAATGCAGACACAGGCATTATTACTTTGTCTGGTGGCGCATATTTATATCAAGATGGTTCAAGTATTCGTGGTAACTCTCTGAAATATAGTATGAATAAAGGCGATGTTGAAGCTCAAGGTTCTACTTCAAACCGCGTACAAATTATTATTCCACCTTCAAGTTCTAAAAGTTTCCCAGGAGCGCGTGACTAATGCAGCAAGCTCTTCAACAACCGCAAACTTTGTGTATTAAACACTTAGCCAAAAACTATAGTAAGCGTTGGGTTGTCAAAGACGTCTCTTTTAGTATGCAAAGTGGACAGATTGTTGGTTTGCTTGGTCCTAACGGTGCCGGAAAAACGACCAGTTTCTATATGGTCGTTGGACTCGTGCGTATGGATAAGGGTGAGATTCATCTGGATGACTTGGATATGTCAGACCTAGCGATGCATGAACGCGCGCGTAAAGGTATTGGTTATTTACCTCAAGAAGCTTCTATCTTTAGAAAATTGACGATTGCTGAAAATATTATGTCGATCTTAGAGACGCGTAAAGATTTGAATAAGCAGCAACGTCAACAACGTCTTCATGAGTTGCTCAATGACTTTAAAATTAGCCATATTAAAGACTCATTAGGAATGAGTGTGTCGGGTGGTGAACGCCGCCGTGCGGAAATTGCGCGTGCTTTGGCAGCAGACCCTAAATTTATGCTCTTGGATGAACCGTTTGCTGGTGTCGACCCAATTTCAGTGGGTGATATTAAAGATATTATCCAGACTTTAAAAGACCGTGGCATTGGTGTACTCATTACCGATCACAATGTACGTGAAACTTTAGCGATCTGTGAGCGTGCTTATATCGTAAGTGAAGGCTCAGTGATTGCTGAAGGCACACCACAAGAAATTTTAGACAACGAACAAGTACGTAAAGTCTATTTAGGTGATGATTTTACAGTTTAATTAAAGTCATTAATCTAATTGGTTAAAAAGAGGTCAAGGCCTCTTTTTTGTTTTTTGATGTTTTATAAATAAAAACAACTACATATACCACTCATTTAATAAAAAAATAATGTGTGATTTATTCGACCAATTATGCTGTTTTCGTTGAAAAACTATGTAGAATGGAGATGCTTTTAAACGATAACAAACAAGATCAACAAGATAAGCATGATTGGATATAACCAAAGAAAAGTAGAAGGGAAATGTAGAAAGCAGGCTTTCCTGAAAGGGCTGATGCTTCTAAGTACACTACATGTACCTGTTGTGATATATGCTGCTAAACCAAGTGAGCAATACCACACCCTGAAAGAAAACTTGTCACAACTTTTTGTCCCTAAAAGTAGTGATGATTTCAAAGTTGCCAAGATGCACGAGCTTAGTAATTTCAAGCTAGATCGTTCTATTGTGCAGGAATTTCCAACTGTTCAACTTAATGATAAGTCGGCTTCATCTTTTTCCAACTTGCCATCTCGAACGATGACATTGCAAGATGCGGTAAAAATTGCCATTCAACGTAGTCCAGATATTTCACAATCTATTGCAACTTTAGCGGGTCAAAATTCAGGAGTTGACGTTGCTAAAGCCGGTTACTATCCCCAGCTAGCAGGCGGGATTTCAACTGGTGATTTAAGCAGTGGAGAGCGTGGTAGGCAGCTACTTACTTTAAGTGCCACTCAAATGCTTTATGACTTTGGTAAAGTCAAATCAGGTGTTGATGTTGAGCAAGCTAAGGTTCAAGTTGAACAAGCCAATGTTTTGGTCAGTGTTGATACTCTAGCTTTGGATGTTGCACAAACTATTGTGAATATTCAGCGTTATCTTCAGCTTAATAAAATTGCTGAGCAGCAAATTGCCGGTATTCAACGTATTCAAGATATTGCTAACCTACGTGCAAATGCTGGTGTCGCGAGTCAGGCAGACCCAATTCAGGCGCAGTCATACTTACAAGCAGCGCAGTCTACCTTGATTGCCCAGCAATCCTTATTACGTCAATATCAACAGCATTTAAGAACGCTACTTGGTGCAGATGTTACTCGTACTGGATGGATTATTTCCGAAGATCTAGTCAAGCAATCTGATCTTTATGGTGAGCCTGAGTTCAATACTATTCCTAAAATGATTGCCGCACAGGCAAGTGTTGAGGTCGCTAAAGCACAAAAAGAACAAACCCGTTTAACACGCTATCCGACCTTAGCAGTGAAAGGCTCAGTCAGTCAGGCGCTTAACGGTAAAAACCCAAATAATGACAAGGATGATGGTTTATATAGTTCAGTTATGCTTGAAGCAACAAGTCAGTTTTACCAAGGTGGTGCAACCGCTTCACAAGTAAAAATGGCAAGTTATGCAGAAGAAGCGGCTAAATCTAAAGTCAATTCTGTCTATCTGGATGTACTGGATAAGATTAGAACAAGTCGTGAACAAATTGAAAATAAACAACGTCAAATGCAGGTTTTAGTGAGCCGCCAAGCAACGACAGTTCGTACACGTGAACTTTACCAAGAACAATATAAGCTCGGTACTCGCTCACTGGTCGATTTATTAAATGCTGAACAAGCCATTCATAGTGCAAACTCAGAACTCGAATCAGCACGTTATGACATTTATAACAGTATTGTTCAGTACATAGAAGCAACAGGACGTTCCCGCCAAGCCTATGGCTTAAATAATATTTCAATTCAGGGGTTCGAAGTACAACCATGATGACAAAAATAAATTACCAGCCTTGGTTACAGGCGGTCTTAACTATTGCCAAACACTATCGAATAGAACCGTCAGAAGAAAGAATTCGTTTACAACTTGATTGGAACCAAAACCAGAATCTAGATGATGTCTTACAGTTAATGACACGTCAGGTCGGTTTAAATCTTCGTAAAGCTCCATTTTCTTTAGACTTGTTAAATCCATGGCGTTTGCCGGTTATGGTAGAGTTTAATGATGGGCAAGTTGGTGTAATCGATAAAGCAGATACGCAAGGCAACGTCAGTATCCAGTTCAGTGGAGATCAGGGCCTTTCTCAAAATTTATCATTAGACGTTTTAAAAACGACGCTGAAAAACGTCTATATTTTGCGTCCAGAAACGTCTATTCCAGATGCGCGTATTGATGAATATATCAAGCCATACGAAGCAAACTGGTTCTGGTCCATCGTTTTAAGAGACTGGAAGCGTTATATCGATATTATGTTTGCCTCTTTAATTGCCAATATTTTGGCACTGGCAACCATTATTTTTTCAATGCAAGTCTATGACCGTGTTGTGCCATCTCAGTCGATTCCGACTTTATGGGTGCTGGCAGGTGGTGTACTGATCGCGGCTCTTTTTGAGTTTACCTTGCGTGTTTCGAGGGTATATTTATCTGATATTATTGGTAAACGAGCCGACTTACGTGTCTCAGACCGTGTATTTGGCCATGCTTTACGCATTAAAAATAAAGATCGCTCGAAATCTACAGGTAGTTTTATTTCCCAGATTCGTGAACTCGAAGGTGTTCGTGAACTGGTGACTTCGACCACCATTAGTGCAATTGCCGATTTCCCATTCTTTTTCTTGTTCCTGATTATCTTTGCGATTATTGGTGGGAAAATATTCTGGGTCATGCTGCTTGTTGTGCCTCTTATGATCTTGCCGGGTATTCTGGTGCAAAAGAAATTGGCTCAGCTTGCTCAAGAAGGTATGAGAGAATCTTCAATCCGGAACGCAATTCTTGTAGAAGCGGTGCAGGGTATTGAAGACATCAAGCTATTACGCGCTGAATCACGTTTCCAAAATCAGTGGAACCACATGAATGAAGTTTCAGCCGACATTGGTATGAAACAGCGTAAAATTGTGGGTACCTTAATGGCTTGGACCCAAATGGTTCAGGGGTTAACTTACGCTATTGTGGTGTTAGTTGGCTGTTTTGCGGTAATGGAAGGGGAAATGACCACGGGTGCGCTCGTTGCGTGTTCAATTCTTTCGTCACGCATGTTAGCACCAATTGCCCAAATTACAGGGGTTTTAGGTCGTTTACAGCAAGCAAAAGTTGCGAAACAAAGTCTCGATGAGCTCATGCAACGTCCAATTGATCAGGCTGATCGTGCTCATTTAGTTCATAAAGCTGTTTTAAACGGTAATTACGAATTAAAAAATGTAATGTTCCAATATGGTGATGACGACCCAAAACCAAGTCTTGCAATTCGTCATTTGCAAATTCGTGCGGGTGAAAAAATTGCAGTTTTAGGCCGTAATGGTGCTGGTAAGTCAACCTTGCTTCAGCTTTTATCTGGCATGCAATCTCCAACTCAAGGTGCTGTGCATTTAGATGGTTTAGATCTTTCTTTAATTGACCCATCAGATGTACGCCGTGATATGGGACTACTAAACCAAAATGCCCATTTATTCTACGGAACAATCCGTGAAAACCTGACCTTAGGTGCACCGCTTGCAACCGATGAAGATATTCTTCGTGCTTTGGTCGTGACAGGTGCATTACCTTTCATTCAAGAGAAGAAAGAAGGGTTAGATCACTTAATTTTAGAAGGTGGTGTCGGTTTCTCTGGTGGTCAAAAACAAGCTTTATTACTTGCACGTTTATTAATTCGTCAACCGAATATTCTATTGCTCGATGAACCAACAGCAGCCATTGATGATGTTGCCGAGAAGCAACTGATTGACCATCTTAAAGGATGGTTGGCGCATCGTACATTGATTGTGGCAACGCACCGCCGCGCTGTTTTAGAATTGGTTGATCGTATTATTGTCGTGAATGAGGGCAAGATCGTAATGGATGGGCCAAGGGATCAAGTACTTAATCAATCAACAGCCCAACAAAAACAAGTAAGTCAAGGGGGATAATTCATGAGCGAACAACAACAAGAACTCACCCGTTCAATGAATGTATCTTATAGTGAACCACCATTACCGCGTGCCAGTTTAGTGATTTGGATTGTAGGTATTGGGCTCGTTAGTTTGTTTATTTGGGCATGGTTTTTCCAGTTAGAAGAAGTATCTACAGGTACAGGTAAAGTTATTCCATCGTCTAAAGAACAGGTCATCCAGTCTTTAGAAGGCGGTATTTTAACTAAGCTGAATGTACAAGAGGGTGACATTGTTCAAAAGGGAGAAATCCTTGCTCAATTGGACCCAACCCGTTTTGCGTCAAATGTAGGTGAGTCGAGATCTTTATTGATTGCAGCTCAGGCAACAGCAGCGCGTTTACGTGCAGAAGTAAACGGTACACCGTTAGTTTTTCCTGAAATTGTCGCGAAAGATCCAAAGCTCGTGCATGAAGAAACAGCATTGTATGAGTCTCGTAGAGCTGATTTACAGCAAACGCTTTCAGGTTTAAAGCAAGCATTAGAGCTGGTTCAACAAGAACTCGCTATGACTGAACCTTTGGTTGCTAAAGGAGCTGCCAGTGAAGTTGAGGTCTTACGCTTACGCCGTGAAGCGAATGATTTACGCAATAAAATGAACGATGCACGTAACCAATACTACGTTAAAGCTCGTGAAGAGTTATCTAAAGCAAATACTGATAGCCAAACTCAACAACAAGTCGTGATGGGGCGTAATGATAGTTTAGAGCGTGCTGTATTTAGAGCACCTGTGCGTGGCGTTGTAAAAGAAATTACAGTGACAACGCATGGTGGTGTCGTTCCGCAAAATGGTAAGTTAATGACGATTGTTCCAATTGATGAACAGTTGCTCATTGAAGCACGTATTTTGCCACGTGACATTGCGTTCATTCGTCCTGGTCAAGAAGCTTTAGTGAAGATTACAGCTTATGACTATTCAATTTATGGTGGCTTAAAAGGTAAAGTTACCGTTATTTCTCCAGACACGATTCGTGATGAAGTTAAACAAGATCAATTCTACTATCGCGTTTATATCCGAACTGATACAGACAAGCTCTACAATAAACAAGGTAAAGCTTTTGGTATTACACCGGGTATGGTGGCAACGGTAGATATTCGTACTGGTGAGAAAACTGTACTCGATTACTTGCTTAAACCGTTTAATAAAGCGAAAGAAGCATTACGAGAAAGATAACAGAAGAGGCCCCGAAATTCGGGGCTTTTTTTATAGGTTTGCTTCTACTAAATTCACGCTATAATTTGATTTTTATTATGCTTTATTTAATTTATGGCTTTTACGATTGCAGCACAGGTTACATTTGAAGAAGAAATTAAAAAAAGTAGATTTCAGGCGATTGCTGCGCCAGTAGAAAATGAACAGCAAGTGAAAGAATTTTTAGAACTAAATAAAGATATATCGACCACCCATCAATGTTGGGCGTGGAAAATTGGACATAACGTTCGCTTTAATGATGATGGTGAGCCATCTGGTACAGCAGGACGTCCAATCTTGGCTACGATTGAAGGTAATGACTTAACGAATATCATCGTTATGGTGAACCGCTGGTATGGCGGTATAAAACTGGGAACAGGTGGTTTAGTACGGGCTTATGGCGGTTGTGCTGGGCAATCATTATTATTAGCTGAGCGAATTGAACTCATTGCAAAGAAAACCATTCACTTTTCTTGTCATTTTAATGAATGGGCGATTTTTCAATATGAGCTTACGCAGCAGCAAATAGAATATCAGGAAACTTATACCGCAACAGGTGTAGATATTGAAGCGAGACTGCAAGTCCACCAAATTGAACCCCTTGCTTTGAAACTCCGCGATGTCACTCGTGGCCGTGAAGAATTAAAAGTTGAGGAGGAATTAACTGATGACTGACTCCTTACTCAAATACCGTGAGCAACATAAGCACCGTTTAAATTATATGCCATGGCTATATTGGACGCTAAAGCCTAAACATCGTGCTTGGGCAGAAGAATGGCAAAAAGAATATCAGGCTTATTTAATGGATATGGAAACAGTTGAGATAGGAGAGAACTGTTTTATTTCACCGTTAGCCCATATTTTTGCCGAGCCGGGTCGCAAAATTACGATTGGTGATAATTGCTTTATTGCTGCTGACTGTAGTTTGCATGGACCGCTTGAGATTGGTAACGAAGTCGCAATTAACCATCATTGTATTTTAGATGGTGGTCGAGCTGGCATCAAACTACATGATCAAGTGCGTATAGCTGCTTATTGTCATCTCTATGCATTTGATCATGGTATGCAACTAGACCGTCCACTTTACCAACAACCTGTTCGGTCTCAGGGAATCGAAATTGAAAAAGATGTTTGGCTGGGGGCGCATGTTGGAATTAAAGACGGTATTAAAATTGGTAAACATGCTGTTATTGGTATGAATAGTATGGTCACCAAGGATGTTGAACCCTACCATATTGTGGGGGGAAACCCAGCAAAATTTATCCGTTTAAGAGAATAATACAGTCTTAAGAGTGTAATAAAATGTTTGATCTATAAACAAAAAAGCGGATTTTAATACATAAACCTTAACATACGGATTTTTATCTATGTTAAGTTAAAGCTAAGTTATAGAAAAATCTCCAAGGCAAATAGACCTGAAGAAGAGAGGCAAAAATGAACCGTGTGATTGCGTGTATTGACTCATCACCTTGTATTAATGCTATTGCAGATGCAGCGGCTTGGGTTGCGAAAGCGACTGGACGAGAGCTTGTGTTATTACAAATTCTAGATTATTACCCAGCAAGTTATCACTTAGGTGAAATTAGCGGTGTAATCGGCTTTGAAAGCAATGCAATGTTGCTTAAAGAGTTGGCTGAATTAGAGCAAAAACAAAGTGAACTCGCTTTAGATTACAGCAATAATTTACTCAGACATATCTCTGACTTAATTAAAGAAAAACACGGTATCACCTGCTCAAAAATTCAGGAAAAAGGGGATTTTTTAGAGCAAAGTTTTAATCTCTTACATGAAAACGATATTGTTATTTTGGGTAGGGTGGGTGAACGAGCTGCCGAAAAACATAAACCTATTGGTAGTAATGTCGAGAACTTTATTCGAGGCGCAAATTGCACAGTTTTGACCATTGGCGAAAACTTCAAAGTACCGACTCGTTTCATATTCGCTTATGAATATTCTCCTACGTGTCAAAAAATGATGCGCCGCATTGCACAAAGTGATCTCTTACGGACTTTACAGTGCCATTTAGTGTATGTGGGCGACCATCCTGAAATATTGAATGAGCCAGAGCATTACCTGAAAGAAGCAGGCCTAGATGTAGTGACCGTTTACCGATATGGTGATGTAGCCCAAAATATTCTTGAATACCAACAAGAGCACGGCATTCAAATTATTGTGCTCGGTGCATTTAGCCATAGCAAAATTCATCAGTTCTTCTTGGGAAGTATTGCAACGACCATCTTCCGGAACGCGACTGTGCCTTTACTTGTTGCTAAATGATGAGATCAGCATATAGTTATCCGCAAATCTTGTGGATAACTATATGGAAAAGCAAGGGTAATAAAAGTAATTGATTGATTATAAATAATAAAATAAAAAAGATGATTTTTTGATCATTATTTCACAATTGCAATCGCGAAGCCGTCATGACCTTTTGAGCCAACCGTTTGCAAAGCTGTGCAAGACAGAATTTGCGGGTGGTTTTCTAGAGCTTTAAAGGTTTCACGGATACCTTCAATACTTGGTTTTTTGTTTTCAGGATTCAAAATATCACCAGCACGAATGACATTGTCTAGCACAATAATCGTGCCTGATTTTGAGAACTTAAGGCTGAGTTCTAGATATTCCGGATAGCCCTGTTTATCAGCATCAATGAAAATAAAATCAAAAGGTTCAATTGACTGTGGGTCAATTGCAGAAAGTATATCTGCAGCGCGACCTGCTTTTAGCTCAACTTTTACAGGAAGATTAGCATGGTCGATATTTTTTTGAGCCATTTCTGCGTGAGTATCACGGCCTTCAATGGTAAGTAAATAGCCATCTTCAGGGAGTGCACGTCCTAACCAAATCGTACTGTAAGCAGCAAAGGTTCCAATTTCTAAGACACGCTTGCACTTATTCATCTGAATGAGCATTTGCAAGAACATCCCTTGGTTTGGAGCAACTGCAAGATGATTTGAAAAGCCGTGTTCGTCGGTATTTTTTAATGCAAAGTCGAGTCGAGGATCTTCGGGAATTAAATGTGAGTCGATATATTCGTCAATGTCTGTCCACAACTGCTGCATAGTCAAATTTACCTGTATGTTGATAGGCGTATTTTAAACGTTTATGACTAGAGTGCAAAAATCTTCGGATTAAGAAATTTTGGTTGATTAGGGAATGAACAAATTAGCAGTTAATTTAATAGTGTTTCTTTATGAGAGCATTTAAAAGAGAGGAATAAAAAATCCCCTTATGCTTGAGTGCATAAGAGGATTTTAATTTTAGAAATTACACATTGAAGTATTGCGGGTTAAGTCAGGTCCCCAAGTACGATAGCCTTGAGTATCTATATGTATTTGTCCTGAACTATATAAACCAATACCTAAGTTTAAACTTTGACCATGTTGGGCCCAGAACTGACACAATTTAAACTTGGTGTTTTCAATAAACGCATAGTCTTGTGGCTGTGGAACTTCTGGTCCAATACGGAAATCGATGGCAGAGTTAAACAAATGTTTAGAAGAACTTGCACCACCGGCACATTGGTTTAAAGGTAAGTCACGATAAACCGAAGTCACTTCAAAGTCGGTTAAAACTTTGGCAGCAATTAAATATTTAAAGACACGTAAGGTTGATAAAGAATTATTCCAAAGTTCGCGGTTTGGTACAGCATATTCTGAACTGCCACATTTTTGCCAATCACGAGCTGATCTTAATAATTCAAAACTTGGTACGATGCCTGCTACGTCATGACGTGCTAGAAATTTTTCATATTCGCGGACGCGTTCATAATGATCGCCAGCATTTAACCAAGAGCGATAGGAAGCAGGCTCAACTTTAGGTGGAATAGGACGTTCGATAATAACGCGTTCTTGAGGAATAAAGATGCGTTTACCACTTGGAGAGGTTTTGCCTGTTGTTGTGTGTTGGGGAGAGCTGGCACACCCCACCATAATCGCAGGGATTATGCATAGGGGTAGCAGACTCTGCAAAAACTTCCGCATAAGAAAAATCAAAAGCTTAATAAATATTGCGCCTATTTTAATGCAAAACAGTGCACAAATTACGAGGAATTTGCAATGAAATGTTTGAATAGGGTATAAAAAAGATCAGCGGTTGCTGATCTTTTTTGAAATTATTTTTCTAGATACTGTAACTTATCTGGTTTGCCGTTCCATTCTTCACGGTCAGCAGGTTGGTCACCAATTTGAGTAATGTTAGGCCATTTTTGAGAAAGTTCAGCATTTAATTCAATAAATACTTCTTGACCTTCCGGTAACTCATCTTCAGAGAAAATTGCATTTGCAGGGCATTCTGGTTCACACAATGCGCAGTCAATACATTCATCCGGATTAATCACTAGGAAATTCGGACCTTCGTAAAAACAGTCTACAGGACAAACTTCTACGCAATCTTGGTATTTACATTTAATACAATTTTCAGTGACAACAAAGGTCATGGCGACAGCTACCTAAAAAATATGGTTTCATTTCGAATAGCTTATTTTAGGCAAAAAAGGGGTAAACAAACAATTGCTTTTATTGATATTGTTTATTTATACATATGAAGATAAGTTAAAACTTTGATATTTAAAACAATGTTGTAGGCTTAAGATCAGCCAAATTGTAAATTTAAGATAATAATATGTTTTTAAAAACAATAACTTGAATAAATTTTTTCTGATGACTTTAAATGTCATTTGGGTCAAGGTATCTATTTGATTAGATACCTTAAATACAACTTTCACCTTTGAATTTTGTTTTTACGGCACATTGATAGCTAAAAAATTGTTAAATAATGAACTTTAAAGCATACAAAGCAAATGAATGTCCTCTGGTTCAAGCTCCCATAATTGCCGATCTGGGTGTTTTAATACTGCTGCACCATGCTTCATATAAAAGTCGACTGTGCGTTTACTCGGCGTAGCTGAAATATAAAGTTGAAGGGCACCTAGTTGCTTGGCCGATTCTTTTGCCGCTTGCATGAGCTTTGAACCAATGCCTTGGCCTTGTTGGTCGGCATCGACATAAAAGTATTGCAATAATTTTGCATCGGGATAATCAGCAATGTGTTGATTCGATACGACACTAATACCCACGAGCTGTTCAGCCGTATTAAAAGCACCTACAAATGAAGCACCTTGTTCATAGAGTTCTTTTAATTTTGGTGGATCATTTTCTAAATGATATACATCCCAATGCTTAACATCATAAAAACAATCTGTTAATTCGAGTTGATCTTGTTTTTGTATGTAGAGTTGGGTAATCAGTTCACGTCGACTAATTTGTTGCCAAATTAAATCGATTCCTGTGTATTGTAGTGGTCTTAAGAAAATAGAAATTTTATTCTCCTTCAATTAAGAGCAAACATGCTCATAGACATGTTTGCTCAATCAATAATTATGATTTAAGCGCAGCTTTTAGCTCATACAGTTGTTCAAGTGCTTGGCGAGGCGTCAAGTTATCGACTTCAATTTGCTTAAGTAAGTCTAGGGCAGGTGACGGTACTTCGATTTCAATCACTTTCTCTATGACTTGAGTATTTGATTTCGCGTCCGAATCTAAAGTTGCAAACAAGTCATCTTGAACACTAGTTTGTAAGTGTTGCTGTTGTTGCTTCTCTAAAATGCGTAAACGTTTTTGAGCTTCTTTAATGACATTAGCAGGAATACCAGCTAATTTCGCAACTTGTAAACCATGACTTTGACTTGCAGGGCCTTGTTGAACTTTATGCAATAAAATCAGGTTGCCATTTAACTCTTGTGCCGTCACATGATAGTTATCAATTCCTGCTTCACTACCTAACTCGGTCAGTTCGAAATAGTGCGTGGCAAATAGACATAAGCATTTTACGCGCTTAGTTAAATCAACCACGCAAGCCCAGGCTAAAGAAAGTCCATCGTAAGTACTAGTACCACGACCAACTTCATCCATTAACACGAGTGACTGATTCGTTGCATGGTGTAAGATTTGTGAAGTTTCAGTCATCTCGACCATAAAGGTCGATTTACCCGTCGATAAATCATCGGCAGAACCAATACGCGTAAAAATACGGTCAATAGGGCCAAGTTTGGCAGCTCGTGCAGGAACATAACTACCGCAGTAAGCAAGTAAACTGATTAATGCAGTTTGACGCATAAAGGTAGATTTACCGCCCATGTTTGGACCGGTAATAATCGCCATACGGTGCTGCACATCAAGGAACGTATCATTTGGTGTAAATGGTGCTTTACTTAACGCTTCAACCACTGGGTGACGACCACCTTGAATTTTAATACCAGTTTCTGGGGTAAATTCAGGACGAGCCCAATTGTTTAAACGTGCTTGATGAGCAAAGTTTGCAATTAGATCAATGTGTGCAATTGCTGAACTCATCATTTGTAGGTGAGCAATATTTTCACGAAGGTTTTCAAGTAAAGCTTCAAATAATGCTTTTTCACGCGCTAATGCACGAGATTCACTTGATAAAACTTTATCTTCAAAGCTTTTTAGCTCAGGCGTAATGTAACGCTCAGCATTTTTTAATGTTTGACGGCGAATATAGTCGGCAGGGGCTTGCTCAGCTTGAGCACGTGTAAGCTCAATGTAGTAGCCACTTACACGGTTATAGCCGATTTTTAAGGTATTAATGCCCGTGCGTTCACGCTCTTTTATTTCTAAATCAATCAAGAATTGACCTGCATGATCACGAATTTGGCGTAATTCATCGAGTTCAGCATCATAACCCTCTGCAATTACATTGCCATCACGAAGTAATACAGGCGGATTTTCAACAATAGCCGCCATTAAATGTTGATGCAACGATTTAAAGTCACCTAATTCTTGATCGAGTTGAATTAATAACTTGGATTTTTTTGATTGAATAACAGGCGCTAAAGCATTTCTTAAAAAGGGAATTTGCGCGCAAGCATGACGAAGCTGAACCAAATCACGTGGTCGCGCACTACCCAGCGCAACACGGCTAAGCACACGTTCGATATCACCAATTTCTTTAAGCACTAAACGAACAGGAGTTTCATGGTAGCCTTGAATGAGTTGTTCAATCGCATCTAAACGGGCATCGAGCAACGCTGTATCACGAACAGGTTGCATGAGTGTTCGGCTGAGTAAACGGCCACCCATCGCAGTTTGGCAGTCATTCACCAGTTGGAATAATGATGTGCCGTGTTCAAACAACGGTTCAATAATTTCTAAATTACGGCGAGTGATTGGGTCGAGCGCAATAAAGTCTGTGCTTTGTTCCAAAAGAATAGAACGAATATGCGGTAACGCTGTTTTCTGGGTTTCTTTGGCATAGTGAATAAGTGCCGCAGCAGCAGCTTTAGCTAAAGGTAATGGATCGAGTCCGAAACCAGAAAGCGTTGATACAGAGAACTGGTCACATAAGGTTTTTTGTGCGTTATTTAAATTGAAGTCTACATTTGGGCGCTTAGTTACAGGGCAATCTAAATGCTTTTTAATTTGCTCGATAATGTTCGGGTCAACCAAATCTTCATCAATCAAAATTTCACTTGGCATGAGGCGTGCAAGTTCAATTGGAAGTTGTTCAGGTTTGTAGTCTTGTTGTTGAACTTTAAAAATACCCGCGCTTAAGTCGAGTAAAGCAAAACCAATTTGATTTTGATGGATGCATAGCGCAACAAGGTTGGATGACTGATAGCTTGTGAGCAGAGCATCGTCGGTTAATGTACCAGGTGTAAGAATACGAACAACTTTACGCTCAACAGGGCCTTTACCAGTAACTTCACCAACTTGTTCGCAAATGGCTACAGTGCGGCCTGCTTTTACCAAACGTGCTAAATAACCTTCGGCTGAATGGTAAGGAACACCCGCCATTGGAATTGGGTTACCGTTTGCTTTACCGCGATGGGTTAGGGTAATTCCTAAAAGTTTGGCTGCTAAATGAGCGTCTTCAAAGAAAAGTTCATAAAAGTCGCCCATACGATAAAACAGCAACGCATGTTGATAATCTTTTTTGACCTTGAGATATTGCTGCATCATTGGAGTGTGGTTAGAGAGATCAGCCATGATTTCAGCGCTATTCATGCGTAATAAACCCTTAAAAAATCAATAATATTTTACGTTTGGTTATCTAGCCAATTCTACCAACTTCTGTGTGAATTGGACTTAATCTAAGAAAAAAGTATACCTTTTCGTGTACTTTTTTTATGTCAAAATTGAGTCAACAGTGTGTGAGCTTAACTTAATTTCTCACGGTTGCCATCTTAACAAATTGCGACTGATTGGCAAAAAGGATTCCTAAAATGAGCGAGGAAATAAACAGCAAAAGAAAGTAACCTTTGGGAGAACATACTGTTTTACGATTGTGTGTGAATAGACAGGTTTAAAATGATCTGGCATTTCTTGTCACACTTATTTTAAATAAGTTTTTTGATATTTGGAGGAACTAAAGAATTAAATAAAACTTTGTTTGAATGATATTGGTATTCTAAAAATCTAAAAGAGATCACTTATGAAAATTAAATCCATACTAGTAGCTTTATTAACTTTACCTTTAGCTAGTTGTTTCATGGCACAGAAATCTGCCTTGATCAAAACTAACATTGTATATGATGAAAAGTCACAGTCGCGAATTCGCTTATATGGGCCTTATGGAGATAAATTAATCAAACACTATAATAATAGAACATGCCAAGAATGGAGAAGTACTGCAGGTGCAGCAATCCATCATCGTGTTAATAATGGTTTACCTCGAAAAATTAAGAATATAAGTGTGGGAATACCAGCAACAGAACGAAGTCTAGCTGCTTTAAATGATACAGGGGTAATGTTTCGAGACTCATTTAAAGAGTATGTGATTGAAGCGAATAAACCTCTAGTATTAGATGCTTCTAGCAGTATTGTGATGGATTCATATAGTAAGTCATGTCGAATAGCAGTCTCTTTTATACCAAAGGCAGGTAAAAATTATGAAGCTGCATATGTGGAACAAGGGAATACTTGTACTGTTCGTGTTTATGAAATAACAAATCAAATAACTGAGAAAAAGTTATCTTCTATTCAGGAAGTTAGTCAGGTAGAGAATTGCTCTATGCCTGGTGACAGATCTATTTAAAGTATCAACTACATTTTAAATTGCTTATCTCATAATACTAATAGGACTCCTACCTCATTAGGCAGGAGTCTGAAATTCTGGTACATGAGTCTTGAAGGTCAAATACTTATTAAAATTTTCCTTGGCTCAATAGAGAGACAATATATTTCCTTCCAAAAAAATATATACTATGGGGGAGTATTGTCAAAAGACCATAAATATGGAAATTAACAGTAATTTAGAACGCTACCACTCTCATCAGTTCGATGAAGGAAACCCGCTGGCTCAAAAGAAAATTTTGATTGCAACCATCCTAACTGCCGTGATGATGGTCTTTGAAATTGTGGGTGGCTGGGTCTTTAACTCCATGGCTCTTTTAGCTGATGGCTGGCACATGAGTTCACACATGGTTGCTCTAGGGTTGGCTTATGTGGCTTATAAAATGGCTCGTCGTTATGCCTACGACAAACGCTTTAGTTTCGGAACTTGGAAAATCGAAATTTTGGGTGGGTATAGCAGTGCAATATTATTAATGGTCGTTGCACTTTTGATGGGGTTTCAATCTATCGAACGGTTACTCCATCCTGTTGATATTCATTATAATGAAGCGATTTCTATTGCTGTTGTAGGTTTAGCAGTCAACTTAATCTGTGCGTGGTTATTACATGATAATCATGAACACCACCACCATCATCATGATCACCATCACGATTTAAACCATAAAGCTGCGTTTATACATGTGGTTGCCGATGCCGTAACGTCTGTACTAGCCATAGCCGCACTTATAGCGGGTAAATATTTTGGATGGAATTTTTTAGATGCTTTATTAGGTATTGTAGGGGCGATACTTGTTGCACAGTGGTCATGGGGGCTTTTGCGTGACACAGGAAAAACTTTATTAGATGCTGAAATGTCACATCCAGTTGTAGCTGAAATACAAGAAGTAATTGAGCAATTATCCCAAGTAAAAATTACAGATTTACATGTATGGAAAGTCGGTAAAGGAAAATTTTCATGCATTTTGGCTTTAGAAACAAACAGAACAGATTTAACGCCTGATTCAGTTAAAAAAGCCTTGTCTATCCATGAAGAAATTGTACATGCCAGTGTAGAAATACATTTTGTCTGACCATCTCTGTAGAGTTAGGATGAAATCACTGGTAAAATCCTCAGCATTGTCATTGGGGAGTAGCCATTCCTAGTACCCGCTAGGAAGACCACGTCAACAAACTTGAGATGAGTATCTCATGGCGTGTTCAGCCACTGTATATACAGTAAGAGCTAGGCGAGACCTTTGGCCGCAACGTACTTTGCTAGTCGGGCGAGGAGCGTTGTCGTGCCAATGGTTTCTTATTTCGCCCGGCTGGAACTATTCCTATGCTCCTCACGTTCATCTTATTCTTTTTGTCCGCCGCGGCAATTTACCTAGCCTGTGAATATTTCGTCAATGGTATTGAATGGTTTGGTAAACGTCTTAATCTTGGTGCAACCGCAGTAGGTTCAGTACTTGCAGCTTTTGGTACAGCGTTACCTGAAAGTGCGGTTACCTTTATGGCCGTTGTGTTTGGTAATACCCCAGAACAAAAAGACCTTGGTGTTGGAGCTGCAATGGGTGGTCCATTGGTGCTAACAACCTTGGGTTACGCCGTTGTAGGTCTGGTATTAATTCTTCATCGTAAAAAGTTAGCTCGAACTTCGCATAAAGTACAAGTTGATTACGGTCGCTTAAGCCGAGATCAAGTCTCTTTCCTTGCCATCTTTGTTTTAAAATTAGCACTTGGTTTAGTCGCGTTTGCCATTAAGCCTTGGTTAGGTATTCTATTTTTAGCGGCCTATGCAGCTTATGTTTGGCGTGAGATTAAGGAGGCAGATACTTCTGCCGATGAAGAAGAACTCGAACCTCTCAAATTCCGTCCCAACGCAGCTGAACCGTCACTGGGATGGGCTGGCCTACAAGTACTGTTGGCTTTAGTTGTCATTAGTATTGCATCGCATACTTTTGTGACTCAGCTTGAAGCAATTGGTACAGCGCTAAGTTGGCCACCACATTTGGTTGCTTTATTACTGAGTCCGGTTGCGACCGAATTACCTGAAATTATGAATGCGCTGATTTGGGTACGCCAAGGTAAAGAGCGTTTGGCTTTAGCGAACATTTCTGGTGCCATGATGATTCAGGCCACCATACCAAGTGCTTTGGGTATATTTTTCACACCGTGGCGCTTTGATACATTGCTACTAGCATCTGGCATTATTACTGCACTGGCGATTGTGTTTTTATGGAATTTATTCCGCCGTGGTGCGGTCGATGATCGATCATTAGTTGCAGTAAGTGCTTTATATGGCGTTTTCGCAGTTTTGGTTGTGTTTTATCTCTAATACACATTCATGCGTTGCAAGGTGACCGGCGCGTTTCAGCTATTTTCATGACTAGTGAACGGCTAATCTTATACACTCACGGGTGTATAAGATTACGATACAGAAAATTTTTTAGAATTCGCCTAATTTTTCACTAGTTAGGGGCTGTACCTTAGTCGCAGACGCATGTATCGTTAAGTCATGATACTTTAAAATTAAAAAGTGTTCGAAACGCAGTATCGTTCAGTTAAACCACTGAACTGTAGCAACGCTGTTGAAGAACACCAAATCTCAAAATGAATAGTACAAATAAGAAAGGAATAAAATATTACGTTTTATTGGTAAATATTGAGATGGAGTATCAATGACCAAGCTGGGGGTCTATTGAAGAAATATTTTACGGTTGATTTATTTATGATAGCTTCGTCTTACTTTAAAAAACGCAAGAAAAATTACCGTAATGTAAAAGACCAGCAGCTTACAATTGCAGCCAAAGCAAATATCTTTATTTGTATTATTTTTTGTTTGTTTTGGACTATTTATTTCGCATTTGCACACATGTGGCTGATTGTTTGTATGGATATTGGTTTCACACTAGTTTCCATGTTTAGCCTTTTTCTCATTTATAAAAACCGCATTTCGGCGGGCATACTTTTATCACAAGCGGTTCTACTGATTTTCCCAGTCGTTTTTTGCCTGTTTTTCGATATTGCTACACCTCATCGGCCTCAAGTGGCGCATTTATTTTTGCCTGCCGGCGCAATACTGGGATATTTAAATTACCGCCGTGATCCAAGTTTTCTACAAATCATTTTAATTTTATTGTCGATTGGGTGTTTTATATTTTTTAGTGGTACCTCTTTTACGCTTAATAGCGCAGTACCTTTGTCGGATGATATCCGTAATCATGGTGGGTGGATTGCAACTTGTGTGGCTACTCTCATGATTTGTATATCAATTTATACCATGCAATTAGAGATACAAATAGAAAATAGCATGGTGCATGACCTACGTTTAGCACTCACCAAAGAACAATTTGAGCTTTTTTATCAACCGCAAATCAACTCCTCTGAACAGTTAATTGGCGCAGAAGCCTTGTTAAGATGGCATCACCCAACTTTAGGATATATTCCTACGCAAGATTTTATTCCTGCAGCAGAAAGTTTTGGATTAATGCCAGAGATAGGCGAGTGGGTGTTGGTTCAAGCCTGCAAAGTTTTACAAGACTGGAGCAAAAAAGAAGAAACTAAAGATCTTACGCTTTCAGTCAATATTAGTGCTGACCATTTCATGCAACCACTTTTTGAGCAAACTATAATTGCTATGGTTGAAAAATATGGCATTACTCCATCTCGACTCATCTTAGAAATTACTGAAAATATTGCCTTAAATAACTGTGCAAGCATGATTGAAAAAATGAATTTCTTGTCTAGACATGGCATTCAGCTTTCACTTGATGACTTTGGTACAGGTTATTCATCTTTAAGCTATTTACAGAAAATGCCCATTAGCCAAATCAAAATTGATCGTAGCTTTGTAGAGGCAGCTTTGGACGATAAACGCAGTAATAAACTGGTCACGGGTATTATTAAAATTGGTCTAGATTTAAACCTTCGCGTGCTGGTAGAAGGAATAGAAACGGCTGAACAATTTAGTGCTTTTAAAGGTAATGGTTGTACCGAGTTTCAAGGCTTTTTATGGGGCTGTCCGATGCCTTTAAATGACTTTATCAAACAGTTGCCGCATTTTAATAAGTAAACAAAATAGCTTTTGATAGGAAATATAGTTGATGAAAGAGATTTGATTTTATTTGTTGGAAATATAACGTAATGAAGTTTGATATAGCGCTCTTTCTCTATTGAAATTAAATAAAACTTAAAAATAGCTCTTTAATAGCTGTAAATTAACACAATATAAACAATACTTACTTAATGTTACTTAAACTTACAAGAGGAAATATAACTTGAATCATACTTACTTTGAGAGACCACCTAATACCGCTTCAAAGATAAGGAAAAAACCTTAATGCCACAATACTTAGCTATTGCAGAAAGTGTGTATAGGAAAGTTAAAGAAGTTGAGCTTTTTTCAGATGACACTATTGAAAATCTTAATAATTTAATGATTTTTATACGTAAAGAGATATCTGGGAGCATATTCAAATTAAAGTATAACTACATTGATTTTGAAGAAGCTTTAACAAAACCATTAAGTGAATGCAAAGTAAAAATAGATGTTAGCCTTATTCCACACCATAGTATGGAAGACGAATATATTTTATGGCTAGCTGGATTTATTGAAAAAATTACAGAAGGAGGCCCTAAACCTCCACCACCTATTAAGAAATATATTCCTGAATTTATTAGCCTAAAATCAGAACTAGATTTTTTAAGCATTCCAAAGGAAAAAGTTTTAAATGAAGGTGGGGAAATTACCGAATATTTTAATTCGGAAGCATTTACCAAAACTTTGAAAAAGTAATTGTTGAATGCACTCATCAATAAAAGCCGCCTTATAGCGGTTTTTTATTAAGTTAAAGAATAATAAGTGACCTTTAGCTTTTAATGATTTCTAGTGAACAAAATCTTTAGAAATTTTCTTTATTTGTTCTATAGTGATGAAATCTTATACTTTTTGAGTAGAACGTTGTTATGGCAAGAGAATATAAGTATTACCAAGTAGGATCTATTCACTACAACCTTGAACAAGTTGTTAAATTTACAACCAGTGCCGATTTGAGATCTGTTCGAGTGCGGTTTACAGATGGCTCAGAAGTAGAGTTTACTTTTGAAAGTGAAGATGAGTATTCAGAGTTTCTGCAAGTGATGAGAGGGTTAGCATTTTAATTTTTGTATATAATTTATCTAATAATCAAGATGGTTAAATTTTTATAAATAATTGTTATTTAAAATATAATAAGGAAATAAATATAAGAGGTAATGTTCAGGAAATATAAATCTTCTTAAGAAAATAAGTCTAATATTAAGACACACTTTGCAAACGCGTGTAGATTCGGTGTGTGTTAGCATGATTTCCTATACCTCTAGATATTTACAGTATGACGAAATCTGAACCGCAGTATCAATCTGGGCAGTTTCAATTTTCCTTTCTATCATTAAAGTATTGGGGTATCTGGTTCACAGCTTTTACTCTTATGTTTCTTGCGTACTTGCCTTGGGCAATCCAGTGGCGTTTAGCAAAACTTTTCTCAAAAATTGCTTGGACACTATTAGCTTCAAGAAGAAAAACAACTTTAAGAAATTTAGAAGCTTGTTTCCCTGAAAAAACACCTGAGCAAATTGAAACCAAAGCTAAGTCAGTTTTTACAGATACGATGATTGGTATATTTGAAGCTTTAAATGCTTGGTATTGTCCTGCATGGTTTAAAAAAAGAGTTCATATAAAAGGTTTAGAGCATCTGGAACAGAATCGGGATAGGGGTGTTTTGTTGTTGGGAACACACAGTACTTTATTAGATGCTGGAGGTGCTGCTTGTACCTTATTTTTCGATATGGATGTGGTGTATAGACCTCAAAATAATCCTTTTATGGATTTTCTCATTCATCGTAGTCGCGCTCGGGTTTATAAAAACCAAATTGCGAAAGACAACATGCGTAGCTTAATTGCGAAACTGAAAAATGGTCATGCAATCTGGTATAGCCCTGATCAGGACTTTGGTTTAAAGCAAGGTGTTATGGCATCATTCTTTGGAATACAAGCCGCAACAGTAACGGCCCACCGAAGACTCATGGATATTTCAAATGCTGTCGCAATCCCATTATATTTTTATAGAAGTGGAGATATTCAAGACCCTCAATACAATGTACTGATTGAGCCTAAACTTGAAAATTTTCCAAGTGAATGTGAAGTGAATGATGCTGAACGCGTCAATAAAATTATTGAAAACCAAATTCGAATCGCGCCAACACAGTACATGTGGTTTCACAGACGGTTTAAAACTCGTCCTGTCGGTGAGGCAAAGTTCTACTGATTGAGTTGAACATACTTTTAGTGATTTAAGTTTTAAATTTTTATTATTTTCAATGATCTATTTTATGTTGCTTAAACGGCGTATGAAGTAGATCAGCTTTGCTCAGCAAGCCTTAAACTCCCGTACAGATTATCACTTGTTTCTAGCGATGCATTTATGTATTACTTTAAATTCCAGTACTACAATAAAAAGGAATTTATTATGAAGTACATTAAGTCTATTTTCGCAGCTTTACTGATTGCTCTTTCTGCTCCAGCCTTTGCAAAAGGCCATGGTTACCACGGCTCACATCATGGTTATGGTCATGCTTATCACGGCAGCCATCATGGTAAAGCATATGCTTATCATGGCACTCATCATGGTAAGGGGTACTATCATAATAAAGCACATGGCGATCATGGGTCTGATATGCATAGCCACGGGCGTGGTCATATGTAATTCAACGCACTACAAAAAATCCCGCCATACACTGCGGGATTTTTTATGACATGCTTTTAGTCGTTAGTTTCTTTATTTGTTTAGGTGGGTAAAACCCTAACTACTGTAAGGTCTTAAAGCTTAGATTGAAAAGTTTAAATATTTAACTCAAAGTTTACTTTTACGCGATCTAAAACAATAAGTGTTCTATAGGTTTTGACGTCTTCATTATCAGCAAAATGTTTTCTAACCAAACTTTCAAAATGAGATAAGTTGTTGCTCAGCATGATAATGATAAAAGAGACCCCGCCATTCACAAAATAGCACTGCTGAATTTCTTCAACAGAAGCAAAGTACAGTTTTGCTCTATCCATAACGACAGAACGGTCTTCGCTCAGTCGCACTTCAATAATAGAAGTAATTTTTTCTCCAAATTTAAGCGGATTTAAGATGGCACAATTTCTTAAAATAATTTCCTTTTCTTCCATACGCGATATGCGCCGTTGAACAGACGCAGCGGATAGTCCAATTTTTTCAGAAATTTCTCGATGAGAAGTTTTATTGTCTTTTTGCAGTATTCTTAAGATTGCGTAGTCAAAATTATCTAAAGAAATTTCTGACATGAGTAAATCTCTCATTAAGCTTTAAATATAGAGTTATTTAATCGTTTTATTGAGTGAAATAGAAGAAATATATTGATTATATAGAACTAAAATTTCAATCATTCCCAGAGCGGTAAATATGATGATTGAGACAAACTCCAGACAAGGCATAGCATTTGCAGCCGCATTTTTATCTTTAGTTTCTGTGCAAATAGGCGCATCAATAGGAAAAGTCCTTTTCCCAATTCTCAGTGCAGAAGGTGTTACCTTAACTCGACTTGCTTTATCAGCATGTTTCTTATGGATTGTGTTTAAACCTTGGAGAGACTGGAATAAACAGACCAATTGGAAAAATCTCATTATTTATGGATTAATCCTAACCTTAATGAATACTTTAATTTATAAAGCATTTTCTTATATGTCTGTTGGCATTGCTATTTCCATTGAGGTGTTGGGACCCCTTACAGTTGCTATTTTAATGTCTAAAAATAAATTAGATTATTTTTGGGGTGGATTATCTATTATTGGTTTACTTTTTTTACCTATGGGCAATTCAAACCATAACTTTAGTTTTATTGGTATGACATATGCGCTTGTGGCTGCCGTGGGGTGGGGGCTGTATATTATTTATGGCTCTAAAGTTGCACAAGGTGGTGGCAGCTCGGTTGCAACAGGAATGTTTCTCGCGGCTTTGTTTGCAACGCCTTTAGGGGCAACTCACTTTATCCATATTTTTGATAGTTATACGATTCTTCTTACATGTTTACTCATGGCGATGCTAGCGAGTGCTATTCCATTTATATTAGATATGGTTGCTATGAAAAAGTTGCATCCACGCGTTTTTGGAATATTAGTGAGTGCATCACCTGCGGTGAGTGCTTTGGCTGGATGGCTGATTTTAGATGAACGATTAAATCATTTTCAGATCATTGGTATAGCAATTATTATGGCGTCGTGTGCCGGATGTTCGTATTTTTCTTATAAACGTAAAAGTGTATAAGCTCAAATATTTACTTTAATTTTCAACCCCAAATTAACAATAAATTTTAATTATTTATCCTTACTTTTTAATGATCTATTTTAAAACAAATGTCATTTTGTGTGCTTGACTGCAATAGGGTTGAGCACTATCCTTTGCCTGCTGGCCACATTGCCAGCCGGCTTTGACAGGCTGA